>NZ_CP118747.1:1929810-2242263 GCF_030996345.1 Acidithiobacillus sp. AMEEHan
AGCTCCGAACTTCTGCTGGCCCTGGGGCGTATGTTCCGACGTCGCGGTGAGCTGGAGCGGGCGCTCAGCGTGCATCAACATCTACTCGATCAGCAAGAGCTGGATGTGCTGGGCAAGCAGGAAGTTCTGCTGGAAATGGCCCGTGACTATCTCAAGGCAGGGATCCTCAACCGTGCCGA
Source organism: Acidithiobacillus sp. AMEEHan (assembly GCF_030996345.1). Taxonomy (NCBI): domain Bacteria; kingdom Pseudomonadati; phylum Pseudomonadota; class Acidithiobacillia; order Acidithiobacillales; family Acidithiobacillaceae; genus Acidithiobacillus; species Acidithiobacillus sp. AMEEHan. The sequence continues at coordinate 1,929,990 of NZ_CP118747.1, forward strand.
GGTGATTCTGGTGGAATTGTTGCACAAGGATGGTGACTCCTTGCCGGCACGCCAACTCCTCGCGGAGGTCTATGAGCTGGGGGGCGACTGGGAGCAGGCCATACGAACCCGGCGAGCATTGCGGGACCATGGTCAGATGGGCCAAAACCGAATCATCGCCCTGCTCTATTGCGAGCTTGCGGAGGAGAGCCTGCGTCGCGAGGAAGCCGTCGAGGCGTACTTGAGTGAAGCGGAGCGGGCAGACCCGCAATGCCCCCGGCTTGCACTGCTGCGTGGCCGGATTGCCCATGGGCAGTGCGATTTTGAAGCTGCGGCGCGTCAATGGTCGACACTGCTGCGAGCTGATCGATTCGCGGTGCTGGCGCAAATACTGGTGCCGTATCTGGAGAGCCTGCACAATTGCGAAGCGTCGATCGATTGTCGCGCCTGGCGCGCGCAGTTGCTGGCGCTGGCAGACAGTGCCTCGCTCCTGCTGCCACGGCTCATAGATGCCGTGCGTGAAGTCGAGGGGGATGCTGCGGTCATCGCGTTGCTGCAGGACAAGCTGCAGGAAGGGGATGATCGCGTCGTACTGCAGCTCTATCTGCGGGCCGGCGGCGATGTCACCGCAGTCGTACCGCGGATGCAGCGAACGATTGTAGAGTTACCCCTTGCCGACGGCCTCTTTCATTGTCAGCACTGTGGCTATCAGACTGGAGAATTTTATTGGCGCTGCCCTAGCTGCCGCCATTGGGACACCTTTCGCAGCGGAGGACTTGCGGCATGACCCCACTCATCGTAGCCCTTGATTTTCCTGATGCACGAACGGCCCTGAGCACGGCCGATCGCCTCGACCCACAACAATGCCGGGTAAAGGTTGGCAAAGAGCTGTTTACCCGTGCCGGCCCGACAGTGGTGGAAAAACTCCAAGCACGCGGTTTCCAGGTATTTCTCGATCTGAAATTCCACGACATCCCGGCAACCGTCGCAGGAGCCTGTCGGGCGGCAGCCGAGCTGGGGGTATGGATGCTCAATGTGCATGCCAGCGGCGGGCGGGCGATGCTCGAAGCCGCGCGGGACGCCGTGTCCGTCAGCGCGGCACCGCCGCTGCTGATTGCTGTCACTGTCCTCACCAGTCTGGGCGCTGCCGATCTGGAAGAGATTGGCTGCCACAGCAAGCCCGCCGAGCAGGTGCGACGGCTCGCAGCGCTGGCGGCGGATGCCGGGCTTGCCGGCGTCGTCTGCTCTGCCCAGGAGGCCGGGCAATTGCGGCAGGAACTGCCAGCATTGCTACGCGTCACACCGGGAATTCGTCCGGCGGGCTCTGCCCGGGATGACCAGCGGCGTGTCCTCACACCCGCCGAGGCTCTGGCGCAAGGCTCCGATTTCCTGGTGATCGGAAGACCGATCACGGCTGCCCCCGATCCTGCTGCCGTCGTCGCCTCGATCATTGCTGATATAGCCGCGGCAGGTGTCGCGTAATTCGCCCCTATTTTGGAGAATCGAAAAATGTCGAAGCCAATGTTCAGTGCCGATCAGCTCGTCGCCCTCTACGAGCAGGACGGCGCACTCCTGCACGGTCACTTTTTGCTTTCCTCGGGTTTGCACAGCGATACCTATCTGCAATCGGCTCGGGTGTTGCAGTATCCCGAGCATGCGGCGCAGGTTGCCGAGGCAATGGTCGCCGGTATCCCCGCGGCACTGCGCACGCAGATCACCGCGGTTGTCGGTCCGGCCATGGGCGCGGTCATCGTTGCCCATGAGTGTGGACGGGCCTTGGGGGTGCGCGCCTTCTTCACTGAGCGGGAAGGCGGACAGATGACCTTGCGTCGCGGCTTTGCCCTCGATCCCGGGGAAGGAGTGCTGGTGGTCGAAGACATTACCACCACTGGCGGCTCCACTAGAGAGTGCATCGCCGTCGTGCAGGCCAGCGGCGCAAAAGTGGTGACGGTATCGGCAATCATCGACCGTAGCAGTGGGGGCATTTCGGATTTCGACGGAGTACCGTATTATCCGCTGCTTCGTTTGCCCGTGCAGACCTGGGAGGCGGCCAACTGCCCTCTCTGTGCCACGGCTTCACCGGCGGTCAAGCCCGGTAGTCGCGGCTTACGTTGAAGTTGAGCAAATTCGGTCAAGGTCTTAGGATGGACCCGTGGCCATGGAAACATTGCAGAGAAAGGATCAAGTCATGGAGTTGAATACCCCCGCCGATGCGCCATTGCAGCGGCATATGCGTTTTACGGTGCCCGCCGCCGACGTCGAAGCACATTACAAAGAATCCCTGCGCCACAAGGCGAAGCATGCCCGCCTGCCGGGTTTCCGTCCGGGCAAGGTACCGATGCCGGTCGTCGAGCGCCAGTTCGGACGTGATGCCCTGCTTGAGGCCTTTGACGAATTGATCAACGAACATTACGCCAACGCCCTGCGCAGCCACGAACTGCGTCCCGTGGCGCGGCCCGAGGTCAACGTTGAACAGGGAGCGCCGGGGCAGGACCTGATCTTTACCGCCGTGGTCGAAGTCTACCCGGAGTTTACCCCGCAGACGCCCAGCGCCTTACTGACGCGCAAAGTGGTGGAAATCACCGACGAAGACGTCGAGCGCACGCTCACGGTCATGCGCCAGCAGCGCCAAGACTACGTCTCGGTAGCGCGGGCGGCGCAGTCACAAGATCGCGTATTGATCGATTTCGTGGGCAAGATCGATGGCGAACCCTTTGCCGGCGGGAGCATGGATGATTATCCGGTCCTCATCGGCGCGGGACGTTTGCTGCCGGAGATGGAGAATGCCTTGGTGGGGATGTCTGCAGGAGAGGAAAAGCGGATTGCCGTCCCCTTCCCGGTGGACTATCCGGTGGCTGAATTGGTTGGCAAGACAGCGGATTTTCTGGTGCGGATGAAGGACGTTGCCGAGCCGCGACTGCCCGAGCTGGACAGTGAGTTTGCGCGCTCCCTGGGGATCGAGGACGGCGACGTGGCGACCCTGCGGGAGGAGGTGCGTGCCAATCTGCAGCGCGAAGCCGAGCGACTCAGCCGTCAGCAGCTCAAGGCAGCGCTGCTGCAGGAAGTGCTGGTTGTCAATTCATTCGAAGTGCCCAAGGCGCTGCTCGCGCAGGAGGCAGAACGGCAAAAGCAGGGTCGGGAGGGTGAACTCAGTGCGGAGCAGTATGCCGAAGTCGAAAAGCGCGTGCGCCTGGGTCTGATCCTCTCCGAGCTGGCGCGGCAACAGCAACTGCGTGCAGCAAGCGCAAAAATGGAGCAGGCCCTGGCGGAAATGGCCGAGCAGTACGAAGACCCACGCGAGTTCATGGCCTGGTACCGCAAGGATCGGGAACGGATGGAAAACCTCGAATCGATGGTCCTCGAGGATGCGGTAGTGGACTGGCTGCTGGAGCGTGTTACAGTGGAGGAACAGAAAATCGGGTTTCAGGACCTGATTGGTGCTCGCGCTGCCACGGGCAGCGAGGGCTGAAGCAGGATAACCTGGAGGGCAGTGGTGATGAAGCGGGTATTGCAGGACGAAAATATGCTGGAAACGCGGGCGCTAGGTTATGTTCCCATGGTCATCGAGCAGACCGGACGTGGCGAGCGCGCCTTTGATATCTACTCGCGCCTGCTCAAAGAACGGGTCATTTTTCTGGTTGGCCCGGTCGAAGACATGATGGCCAATCTGGTGGTGGCCCAGCTCCTGTTTCTGGAAGCGGAAAATCCGGAAAAGGATATTGCCCTCTATATCAACAGCCCGGGTGGTTCGGTGACCGCAGGGTTGGCCATTTACGATACCATGCAGTTCATCCGCCCCGCGGTCAGCACGGTTTGCGTGGGGCAGGCGGCCAGTATGGGGGCAGTGCTTCTCGCTGCGGGTGCCGAGGGTAAGCGTTACGCCCTTCCCAATGCGCGGATCATGTTACATCAGCCCTCGGGAGGTTTTCAGGGGGTAGCGCATGACATCGACATCCACGCCAAAGAGATCCTGCGGATTCGCGAGCGCCTGAACGAGATCCTGGTGCATCACACCGGTCAGAAAAAAGAGCGTATCGAGCGGGATCTCGATCGGGATTTCTTCATGTCTGCCAATGAAGCGAAAGAATATTCCTTGGTTGATGCCGTCATTACCCACCGGGGCGATGACGAGAGTGCCTGAAGACAGGCAGGAGTGTAGCGATGTCTGGAAAAAATGAGAGCAGTGGTGACAAGAACCTCTGTTGTTCCTTTTGTGGCAAAACGCAACACGAAGTACGCAAGCTGATTGCCGGACCCAACGTCTTTATCTGCGACGAGTGTATTGAGCTATGTAATGACATCGTCAAGGATGAATCCATGGACGAAACCGCCAGCGGCAAGGAGCAGAAGCTGCCCAAGCCGATGGAGATTCGCCAGACCCTGGATGATTACGTTATTGGTCAGGATGTTGCCAAAAAGGTCCTGTCGGTGGCGGTGTATAACCATTACAAACGTCTCGAGCATGGCGGCTCCGGTGCCGATGTGGAGCTCGACAAGAGCAATATCCTGCTCATCGGCCCTACCGGTTCGGGTAAGACCTTGCTGGCGCAGACCCTCGCGCGCCTGCTCAACGTGCCGTTCGCCATGGCGGACGCGACGACGCTGACCGAGGCTGGCTATGTCGGCGAAGATGTCGAGAACATCATCCAGAAGCTCCTGCAAAAATGCGATTATGACGTCGAGAAGGCGCAGACGGGCATTGTCTATATCGATGAGATCGACAAGATTTCCCGCAAGTCCGAAAACCCTTCCATCACCCGCGACGTGTCAGGGGAAGGAGTGCAGCAGGCTCTGCTCAAGCTGATCGAGGGCACGGTGGCCTCGGTGCCGCCGCAGGGTGGCCGCAAGCATCCGCAGCAGGAATTTTTGCAGGTCGATACGCGCAATATCCTTTTCATCTGCGGCGGTGCCTTTGCCGGTCTGGAAAAGGCCGTAGCCAGCCGTCTGGAGAAGGGCGGTATCGGTTTTGGTGCCAAGATCAAGAAAGGTAAGGAAAATCTGGCTACCGCCACGATGATGGAGAATCTCGAGCCTGAGGATCTGGTGCGCTATGGCTTGATCCCGGAGTTTGTCGGCCGCCTGCCCATCCTCGCCCTGCTCGAAGAACTGGACGAAGACGCCCTGGTGACGATCCTCACCGAGCCCAAGAATGCCCTCGTCAAGCAGTACCAAAAGCTTTTCGCCTTGGAAGGCATCCAACTCGAGATTCGTCCCGAGGCCCTGCGCGCCATTGCCAAGAAGGCGCTCACGCGCAAGACCGGCGCACGTGGGTTGCGCTCTATTCTCGAGCATATCCTGCTCGACACCATGTACGAGCTACCCTCCATGACCGGCATTCGCAAGGTCGTGATCGATGCCGGAGTGGTGGAGAGTGGCAACCAGCCCTTGCTCGTGTATGACGAGGCGACCAAGGTGGATGCTTCTCACCCTGCCTGAGTCGTGCCGATCCGACGCTGTTGAAAATGGCGGCGTCGGTCCCCATCTCCTCCACCCATGGGGAGAGTTTTTCTTCCCCGCTACCCTGGAGTGAAGCGTGGCTGAATCCAAAACAAGTTCTCTACTGAGCGAAGAATCCCTCATCGTCCCCGTCCTGCCGCTGCGCGACGTGGTGGTATTTCCGTTCATGGTCATCCCTCTTTTTGTTGGGCGCCCAAAATCCATCCGCGCCTTGGAAGACGCCATGGCCGGTGACAAGCAGATTCTGCTCGTTGCCCAACGCAACGCTGCCGATGACGATCCCGAGCCCGAACGGATCTTCCGCATGGGCACGGTCGCTACCATCCTGCAATTGCTGAAGCTCCCCGATGGTACCGTGAAGGTCTTGGTGGAAGGTACCGACCGGGCCCGTATCCAGGCCTTTCTCCCCGCGGAAGAAACGCTGCGGGCGCAGATTGCGGTGGTACGCTCCGGTACGGCCAACGACCGTGAACTGGAGGCGTTGTTGCGTTCGGTGCAGGCGCAGTTCGAGGCCTACGTCAAACTCAACAAGAAGATCCCGCCGGAGATCCTGCAAACCCTCGCCAGCATCGATGACCCAGCGCGTCTGGCCGATACTGTGGCCGCCCATCTCAACCTCAAGCTCGAGGAAAAGCAGGAAATCCTGGAAAAGGCAGAGACCCGCGCGCGGCTCGAACACCTGCTCGGCATGATGGAGTCTGAGATCGATCTCTTGCAGGTGGAAAAGCGGATTCGCGGTCGCGTCAAGCGGCAAATGGAAAAGAGTCAGCGCGAGTACTATCTCAACGAGCAGATGAAAGCCATCCAGAAGGAACTGGGCGACCTGTCGGAGGAGGGCGGCAACGAGGCCGACGAACTGGCACGCAAGATCCAGAAGGCGGGTATGCCGAAGGACGTGCGCGCCAAGGCCGAGGCAGAGCTCAAAAAACTGCGCATGATGAGTCCGATGTCGGCGGAAGCCACCGTCGTGCGCAACTACATCGACTGGCTGGTTGCCGTGCCGTGGAAGAAACGTAGCAAGATCACCCGGGATCTGGCCCACGCCAAGGAGATCCTGGATGCTGATCACTACGGCCTGGAAGACGTGAAAGAGCGGATCCTGGAATACCTCGCGGTGCAGCAGCGGGTCGGCAATAGTCATGGTCCGATTCTCTGTCTGGTGGGCCCACCAGGAGTGGGTAAGACCAGTCTGGGCCGTTCCATCGCGCAGGCGACGGGGCGCAAGTTCGTGCGTATGTCCTTGGGCGGTGTCCGCGATGAAGCGGAAATCCGTGGGCATCGGCGCACCTACATCGGCGCCTTGCCCGGCAAGATCGTGCAGAGTCTGTCCAAGGTAGGTACTCGCAACCCGCTGATGTTGCTCGACGAAGTCGACAAGATGGCCATGGATTTTCGCGGCGATCCAGCTTCGGCCTTGCTCGAGGTTCTCGATCCGGAGCAGAACAACACCTTCAACGATCATTACCTGGAGGTGGATTTCAATCTGTCCGAGGTCATGTTCGTCACCACTGCCAACACCCTCAATATCCCGGCACCGCTGATGGATCGCATGGAGGTGATTCGCATCTCGGGTTATACCGAAGACGAGAAGATCCACATTGCCAATCAGTATTTGCTGCCCAAGCAGATCGAGAAGGCAGGGTTGCGTCAGGACGAAATCCACATCTCGACGGCCGTGATCCGGGACATCATTCGTCATTACACCCGTGAAGCCGGGGTGCGGAATCTCGAACGGGAACTGGCGCGCCTCTGCCGCAAAGTGGTCAAGGAGCTGCTTCTTGACAAAAAACGTCGAAAGATACAGATCAGCGAGCGCAATCTCGACAAGTATCTTGGCGTACAACGCTTTGATTTCGGCAAGGCCGAGAAGGAAAATCGCATCGGCGAAGTCACTGGCTTGGCCTGGACGGAGGTGGGCGGCGAACTGCTCAGCATTGAAGCGGTGGTTGTCCCGGGACGGGGCAAGCTGCTGATCACCGGCAAGCTGGGCGATGTCATGCAGGAGTCGATCCAGGCAGCGATGAGTGTGGTGCGCGCACGTTCCGGTATTCTCGGCATCGCCCCGGATTTCTATCAGAATCGGGATGTGCACATTCACGTGCCGGAAGGTGCCACGCCCAAGGATGGTCCGAGTGCCGGCATCGGTATGGTGACGGCCTTGGTTTCGGCGCTGACCGGTATCCCGGTGCACGCCAGTGTGGCTATGACCGGTGAAATTACCCTGCGTGGCGAGGTGCTGCCAATCGGTGGGCTGAAAGAAAAGCTGCTGGCAGCGCATCGTGGTGGTATCAGTACTGTTTTGATCCCGGCGGAAAATGAAAAGGATCTGCAGGATATTCCGAAAAACGTACGCGATGCTCTGACCATCAAACCAGTGCGTTGGATAGACGAGGTTTTTGCTATTGCCCTGGAGCGCATGCCAGAGCCGTTGCCAGCCAACGAGGAGGGTGCCGTGGCAGCGACCGCGGTTCCGGCCGAGGAAGGCTCCGGCAAACGCGGTGCGGCGCACTGAATCTCGCTACCGCCCCAGAAACAAATCTGGGGCGGTTTATTTTTGCAGGTGTTCTTGACAGTACTTTTTTTGTCCTGCTATAAAACTCGAGCCTTAATCGTAAAGCCTCACAGTTCACACTCAGGAGACAAGGAATATGAACAAATCCGAATTGGTCGAAAAAATTGCGGAAGAAGCCGACGTATCCCGCGCTGCAGCCAGCCGCACCCTCGATGCGGCGATCAAGGTCGTTACCGAGGCCCTGCAAGCCGGTGACCAGGTGACCCTGGTCGGGTTTGGTTCCTTTATGGTCGCTGAGCGTGAGGCACGTAAGGGTCGTAACCCTGCCACGGGAGCGGAGATCATGATCCCTGCCAGCCGCTCGCCCAAGTTCAAGGCTGGAAAAGCGCTCCGGGATGCAGTAAACTAGGTCTTCTGGTCGGGCGGTTAGCTCAGTTGGTAGAGCGTCGGCTTTACACGCCGAATGTCGGGGGTTCGAGCCCCTCACCGCCCACCAAAGCCCTCGTGGGGTGGTAGTTCAGTTGGTCAGAATGCCGGCCTGTCACGCCGGAGGTCGCGGGTTCGAGCCCCGTCCACCCCGCCACAACGCAGGCGATCCCGATGGGGTCGCCTTTTTTTATGTCTCGGTGGTTACGGATAGTCCATACCTTTGAGGTTTTTCTATGCTTGATGTCTTTCGCGGTCTGGCACAATCCTGGCTGGCAAAAATTGGGATGCTCGTCATCGGTTTGTCTTTCATCCTCTGGGGGGTCAGTGGCTACCTATTCAACCAAGGCGTTTCCGCCCAGGTGGTCGCCAAAGTCGACGGCGAAAAGATCAGCAGCAGCCTCTTTCAGCACCGTCTGCAACAGGCGAAAGAGCAGTACGCCCATGTTTTTGGTAGTGAGACCGCCGGCAAAGTGACCAAGACCCCAGCCTTCGCGCAGCAGGTTCTTGACAGTATGATCGACGATCTTCTCCTGGCGCATGAGGCAAGTGCGCTGCATCTGCAGGTTCCGGACAGTGCCTTGCGCGCCAAAATCGTCGCCATGCCGGTTTTTGCGGAAAACGGCAAGTTTTCCCGGACCCGTTATGATCAGCTGCTCAAGGAAAATGGCCTGACCCCGGCGCAGTTCGAGGCGCAGTTGCGCCAAGGGATGCTGCTGGAGCAATTACAGGCCCTACCCCAAATCCTCGCCACTGCCTCGCCCCAGGAAGCGCAACAGGTGTGGCAGTGGTCACAAGAGTACCGTGATGTTTCCGTCTTGACCTTGCACAACGAGCAATTCGTTGCCCAAGTGCACCCCACTGCAACAGAGGTCGACCAGTATTACCAGGCCCACAAGGCGGAATTCCAGCAGCCTGCGCAAATCCAGGTGCAGTACGTTGTACTTGGGAAGAAGGATTTTGCCGACGAGCTGCAGTTTGAAGCGCAGATCGACAACTTCAAAAACCTCTTGTTCAGCAGTCCGAATCTCCAAGCGGTGGCAAAGCAATATCATCTGACGTTAGAACAGAGTGGTGTTCTGGAAGAAGGAAAGGCGGGAGCCGGGGTATTCGCGGATCTGGCAGCCGTCCATCTGGCCTTCAGCGCGGCGGTGCGCGCTGGCAAGAACAGTAGCGCCTTGCGCCTCGCCAATGGCGATCTGTTGGCACTGCATCTAGTGCATTATCAGCCTGCCCATGCACAGAATTTGCAGGTAGTAGAAAAGCAGGTCCGCAGTGCCGTGCTTCAGCAGCAGGCGGCCGAATTGCGCCTGGCAAAGGCCAAGCAATTGCTGGCAGCGGCACGCAAGGAACAGAGTATCGCTTCCTGGAAAAAGGAATATTCTGCAGAATTCGTGCATTATCCCGAGCTCTCCCGCCGGGAGGCGCATGCCGTATCATCGATGTTGCTTCAGAAAATATTCCTGACAGCAGCCCCCGAAAATGGCAAGATCAGCGTGGGGTCGGTGGAAAATTCCTCCGTGAGCACCCTGTACGCCGTTGCCAGGGTGATCCTGCCCAGTCCCGATTTGCTCAATCCCTCGGTGCGTGATGAAATTCAGAAGTCCCTGGCCGAGCAACGGCTGCGACTATTGAGTAGCGCTTATCTGCGGGCTTTGCGCGATCAGGGCAAGGTTAAGATCTATCAAGGTAATCTGCGACAGGCGATTGGATGATCGTTACGGAAATTTGCAGAAGGTAGCCGTTCATCCGTAGAGGGAGGGGAGCTGGGTGTCGGAAGGTCTTGAGAATCTGCAGCACAAGCTGTTCAGTGAAGAATTCCGGATTGGGGCGGGAAGCAAGGCGCTGCAGATCATTGAGCGCATTACCTGCGATCACCTCTTCTGTACCCTGTTCTTTGCGGAGCGAGATCGCAGCTACACCTCCATGCTGCTCCCCAATGCCAAGCCGGGCACCTTGGTATTGGACCTTCCTCTCGACCTGCCGGCGCAAATCCAGTCGGGGACCTCGGTAGTGCTGCTCGCGCGTATCAATGGCGTGATCACCGGCTTTCGTTCGAACCTGCGTGAACGAAGCCCAGAGGGTCTGGTCCTGGATTTTCCCGAGGCCCTCTATCAGATGCAGCGGCGGCAGGTCTTTCGAGTGCCGCCGGCCGTCGGCGATCCCGATCAGGTAATGATCGCCCGCCAGGGGGCCGAAACGTTGCTGGGTGCGATGCAGGACATCAGTGTGGGGGGTATGCGTGCCCTTTTCCGGCCAGCGCCGCGAGATTTTCCAGTTCAGGCAGGAGAGCACTTTCCTGATGTCCGCTTTCGGCTGCGAGACGGCAATGAACTATCGCTGTCCGCGATCGCCCGCTTTTCTGATCTGCACAGTCAACGTGGCGATGCCCTGGTGGTTGGTCTGGAGTTCCAGGACGTGTCCGCTGCGATCCGGGAAGGCATCGCACAATATGTCCAAAGCCGTGACCGCGAAATTCTCAAAGCCCTCGGGATTGGTCTCGGCGGAGGGAGACCCGGCGGTACCGCCGGGCAAGCAGAGGGGCTGGGGCGGAAGCTGCGTCGTTGGTGGCGAGGTTGAGCGGGTGGCCATGATGATGGTTGCCAATGCCCACTGATCTGCCCCGTGTTCTGGATGCCCTACGTCCCGTGCAGGGACGCGCTCTGCCGGACAGCGGTAGCGCGCAACGAAGTTTTTCGGCGCATACTATGGCCGGTGCCCTGTTGACCGGGCAAATCGTTGGTCAATCCGGTGAGCTGAGTCTGGTTCGCATTCGTGGTCAGGATTTTTTGATGCAGCTCCCGCAACGCTGGCCCGCGGAACTACGGGAGCTTTCCCTGGTGTACCTGGGCGGCCAAGAGGAAGCCAAGTTTCTCTTGCTGCAGTCACAGGGAGCGTCTCTCTCCGCGGCAACCAGTCTATCGCCTCCTCTCAGAACGCTGTTCGCGGCGGCGCCGGCATCCGCTCCCGCAACGCTTGCCCTGGTTGGGGTCGATTCCGGCGGTCAAATCCTGGGTTCTTCCCTCGCCACTTCTCTGCAGAGCGGGGTGGAAAACAGCGGGATGTTTTATGAGAGTCATCTGCAGGCTTGGGCCCAGGGAAATTATCCTTTGCAACGTTTACTCCAGGAGCCGCAGGGAAAATGGAGCCCGTTGCTCCGTAGCGACGCGGCGAAGGGTGGGGCAGAGGCCGTTTCCTCGCCCAGTTCTGCCCCGTTTCGGTCCGCACAGGCGCAACAGGCGCTGGGGTCTACGCGCAAGTAGCGGCCCAGGGTTCTGCTGCCTTTACCGTACCAGCAGCGCTGCATACGGTGTTGCAGCAGCAGGGGCAGGTACTGATGCAGCAGCAATTGCTCTGGAATGTGGCGGTGTGGCCAGGGCAAAGCGCTACCTGGACGGTACGCCGTCGCCAGGAGGATGGCCAGGGTGGTGGCAAAGCGCTTGCCGTGGAAGAGCTGAGCTCTTGGGAGAGCCGGCTGGAAATGGATCTGCCCTTCTTGGGGCATCTCGACGCACGCATATGCCTGCGCGGTGATACTCTGAGTTTGCGGATGCAAGCGTCGTTACAGGCCCGGAAGAGTCTACAGGCCAAAATCGAAGAATTGCGCTCGGCGCTGGAGCTGCTGGGATTGCAGGCAAATATCCGCCTCGAACCGGAAAATGCCTGAAACGGTCGATCCGAAGCGCAAAAAGGTTGCCGCAGCGCTCCGCTATCAGCCGGGTGACGCGGCGCCGACCCTGGTGGCCAAAGGGCAAGGGCTGATTGCCGAGCAGATCATCGCCGTCGCTGAATCCGCAGGAATCTATGTGCACCACTCGCAGGAGCTGGTGAGCTTGCTGATGCAGTTGGACCTGGATCAGCAAATTCCCCCAAAGTTATATCAGGCGGTGGCCGAATTATTGGCGTGGGTGTATCGCTTGGAGCAGGATCAGTCCGCTCGCTCTTGATGAAAGCAGCGTGTTCATCAGCCGTTTCCTTTCAGGAGCCGACTGAGTAGCAGCAAGGCAATACCATCGAAGATCAGGTTGATGCCGACAAAAATGCCTACTAAAACCAGCGAGCCCCGAGGCCAAGTGAGCAGAAACAAGAGGGCGATCAAGACATCGACGATGCCGCTAAAGATGAACCAAGGGCGGCCCAGACCACCCGAGCGTTGATGAGCGGTAAAATTCCGGTAGGCATCCAACAGAAAATAGAGGATGAACAACAGGCCGAGGCTGGCAATCCCGGCGGCCGGTTCCCAGACGATGATGAGACCGGTGATGAGTAAGAGCAGTGGCCGTAGCCAGTCGGAGAAATGCCGTTGACTATCGCCATAGAGGTGCACGGACCAAAAAACCCGCCCAGAATCAAGATAGCGGCAACGATTCCAACGGTAAGGGTGGAGAGAAATACCGGGCTGATGAGGCCGATGATGCCTACCACAATCAGAAGGACGGCGACTGGGCGGGCAAATTTTCCCAATCGTTTCTGTTCTGCCTCGATGATCGTGGAGAGATCTGGCGGTCTGAGGTTCATGCTGGGACTCCGCTGGCGACGATTTCTGTCTTCAGCTTAGCACAGCTGGCTGCCGCGGCCTCCAAAGCTTGCCAGTAGGCATCCTCAGGCTGTAGCCGCTGGATCTGCTCACGCAACACCGCAGCCCCCACGGGATAAGCCCGCCCCTGATCTTTGCGAATCAGCTCGACCAAAGGCTGAGCGGGAAAATATTGCACTGCCATTTCGCGCACTCCCATCTCGCACAAGAGGGCCGCCTCGCGTGCCAACTGTTCGGGATCGATGTGGGTATCGGCGAGAATCAGCACATCTGCACTCAGCAGATCGCGAACCCGCTCTAGCCATTGCGTCTGGATTTCGCTTTCCTGCGCAACATCCCAGTCGCTCCACGAGAATGGCGTGCCACGACTTTTGCTATGTTGTTCGCGGCGCAATTGATCCCGTTCTAGGATTTCCATCTGCAGGTGGGGAAAGCGCGTGCCCAGATCCTGGGCCCAGGTCGATTTGCCCGAGGCGCTGGTTCCTACCGTAAAAAGTACTAAAATCTCCGGATTCATCGATGATTTCTTTGTGGGTGATTGCCCGGCACAGCAACCTGCAGACACGTGGACAAAAGTCTCGCCTTCAGGGATAGTAAGGCAAGTCAGCTTGCAAACATTGAATGAAATGACCAAAAAAAATTCTAGGAGAGTGGTACCGAGGACTGGATTCGAACCAGCACAAGCTTTCGCTCACTAGGACCTGAACCTAGCGCGTCTACCAATTCCGCCACCTCGGCAATAGCGCGCATCATCTATCAACAAGGAGTTTTTGTCAATGCCGGAGCAAGAGTTGCCCAGCCTGTCCCTGCCAGAGCGGGATCCCATGTATGAGCGGGAAAAAGAAAAATATGAGCGCCCCATCGTCAGTCGCGAGTTTATTTTGAGCTACCTGGAGGGATTGGGGCATCCCGCACGATTGGAAGACCTCATCGAAGACCTGGAGGTTGCGGAGGAGGATCAGGAGGCGCTGCGGCGGCGCCTGCGCGCCATGGAGCGCGATGGCCAGGTATTGCGTAATCGTCGTGGGGCTTATGGGCTCGCGGAAGCGATGGAGCTGATCCGCGGGTCCGTGATCGCCCACCCCGATGGCTTCGGTTTTCTCTCCCGTGACGATGGCGGCAAGGACCTGTTTCTCTCCCCCCGGGAGATGCGCAAGGTGTTCCACGGTGATCTCATTCTCGGTCGGGTGATTGGCGAGGACCGGCGCGGGCGCCTTGAGGGTTCCGTCGTGCGCGTGCTCGAACATGCCCTGACCCAGGTGGTGGGACGCTACCATGCGGAGGGTGAAAGCCGTTATGTGGTGCCGGAGGATCGCCGCCTGAGCCAGGAGTTCGCGGTGACCGGTGCTGGGGAGCTGGCGCCGGTGCACGGCCAGATTGTCGTGTTGCAAATCGAAACCTATCCCGACGGACGCAATCTTCCCGAGGGGCGCATCGTCGAAATCCTTGGCGAACACATGGCCCCGGGAATGGAGGTCGAAATTGCCGTGCGCAGTTATGGTCTCCCCTACCAATGGCCTGCAGCGGTGGAGCAGGAAGCCGCCACCATTGCGCCGGAGGTCCCGGAAGAGAAGAAGCAGGGGCGCTACGATGTGCGCGACCTGCCGCTGGTGACGATCGATGGTGCCGACGCCAAGGACTTTGACGACGCGGTGTATGCGGAGCGGCTCGGGGAGGAGGGATTTCGCCTTTTTGTGGCCATTGCCGATGTGGCGAGCTACGTCCAACCGGGGTCGGCCCTTGACGAGGAGGCACGGCGGCGGGGTAACTCGGTCTATTTCCCGCGCCGCGTCATTCCCATGCTTCCCGAGGTGCTTTCCAATGGCCTGTGCTCCCTCAACCCGCAGGTAGATCGCCTGTGCATGCTCTGTGAGATGGAAATCGACGACCATGGGGAAGTACAGCGTTTTCGCTTTGCGCGTGCGGTGATGCGCTCCCAGCGGCGCTTTACCTATGATGAAGTGGCGCAGCTTCTAGCAGGCGAGATGCCAGCCGAAGGAGCAGACGCTGCCTTGCTTCCTCATCTGCAGACCTTGCACGCGCTCTATTCCGCGCTGGCCAAGGCACGGGAAGCACGCGGTACCATCGAGTTCGACAGTCAGGAAAGCCGCATCCTCTACAACGAGCAGGGGCGGATCGAGGCCATCGTGCCATTGCAGCGCAATGTCGCCCATCGCATGATTGAAGAATGCATGCTGGCCGCCAACGTCTGCGCGGCGCAGTATTTCCGCATCCATCAATTTCCCATGCTGTATCGGGTACATCCGGAACCGAATGCCGACAAGATCGAAGACCTGCGCCGTTTTCTTGGCGAATTGGGGGTTCCTGTGCGCCTCCCGGCACGCCCACGCAGTGCCGATCTGGCGCAGATCATCGAAGCTACCCGCGAGCGCGCCGATGCCAATCTGATCCAAACCATCATTCTGCGCAGTCTGTCGCAGGCGTTCTATACCGTCGATACCAGCCTGCATTTTGGCCTGGCCTATCCGGCCTATACCCACTTTACTTCTCCCATTCGTCGCTATCCTGACCTGCTGATCCATCGCGGCATCCAGGAAATGCTGGATGCCGCGGCGGCAGGACGCCCGGTGCGGACGCCTGCGCTCGCCGAGCTGAAGGATCTGGGACAGCATTGTTCGATGACCGAGCGTCGTGCCGACGAGGCCTCCCGCGAGGCCGTGCAATGGCTCAAGTGCGAATTCATGCTGGACCAAGTTGGCAATGAATATTCCGCCATCATCACCGGCGTGACGGGCTTCGGTCTCTTTGTCGCGCTGCGCGAGGCCTACGTGGAGGGACTGGTACACATCAGCACCCTGGGTGCGGACTACTACCATTTCGATGCCAAACATTACCGTATCGTTGGCGAGCGCAGCGGTGAGGTCTTCCAGCTGGGTGAGGAGCTGCGCGTGCGCTTGGTGCAGGTGAATCTGGACGAGCGCAAGATCGAGTTCGAGCGCGTGCTGGCGGAGGGCGAGGAAGGCGGCGGGCACCGACGTCGGCGTGCTTGACGCCGACCGCGAAGCTGTTTCTCCCCAGGCTATGGGGCGATGCTGCCGTCTTCCAGATAGTTCGGGTCGTAGTCGAAAATGACGTTGCGATCCGGACTGACCAAATCCACGTCCTTGCCATCGTAGTCCAGACGCAACAAGATTTCCTTGATGATCTGTAGCCGTGCCACTTTCTTATTGTCGGCGCGAACGATGGTCCAGGGGCAGAGAGTGCTGTGGCTGCGCGCAAACATCTCGTTGCGAGCCTTGGAATAGTCTTTCCAATGTTTGACCGCCTGTTGATCGATGGGGCTGGTTTTCCACTGTTTCAGCGGATCGTCTTCCCGGGCTGCCAGGCGGGCCTTCTGTTCTTTACGTGTGATGTCCAGATAAAACTTGCGCAGGTGAATGCCGGAGCGCATCAGCATACCCTCCAGTACTCCAACTTCCTGAAAAAATTCTTCTAGCTGTTTTTCCGTACAAAATCCCATAACCCGCTCGACACCAGCGCGGTTATACCAACTGCGATTGAAGAGCACGAATTCCGCTGCCGCCGGCAGGTGCGCAACGTAGCGTTGGAAATACCATTCCGTCTGCTCCCGGTCCGACGGCTTGGGTAACGCGACGACGCGGGTTTCCCGAGGACTCAGGTGCTCGATGATGCGCTTTATGCTTCCATCCTTGCCCGCGCCATCGCGTCCTTCAAGAAGGATCAGGATCTTGTCACCGCGTTTGATGATGTGCCGTTGCAGCTTGACGAGTTCGATTTGCAGCAGCCGCAGCTCTTCCTTGTACTGGTTGGAATTCTCTGCCTTCTTGTTCATTTTTGTTCCTCGGATGCGCCTGTCTTATTCTTTTTAGAGCGCCGGGAGAGTAGCGTCAAGTGGATCTTGTTCCATCCGCTCCAACACTCCCGAAAACAGAGTGGTCCTTGCTGAGATAGATCCTCTGGCGTCCATCCCGCTTTGCCTGATACAGGGCCTGATCAGCGTCAGCAAGAGCGGTTTCCAGGTTGGTGGCAGGGCTCCATCCCACCACCCCGGCGCTGAAGCTCACGGTAATGGGCTGCTCCCTCTTTGTCCGTAACGGTCGCACCTGCAGAACCTTCTGCAGACGCCGCAGAATCTGTATTGCAGTATCAGAAGCGGCGCCCGGCATGAGAATGACAAACTCTTCCCCTCCGTAGCGGGCAATGGCATCTTCAGTACGCAAGCTCTGGCGCAGCATTTGAGAAAAATGGCGCAAAACTTCGTCGCCGATTTCGTGACCATAGTGATCGTTGATTTTTTTGAAATGGTCGAGGTCCAGCAGGGCAATGCTCAGGACGCCATGCTGCCGTTCCAATCGCGCTGTTTCCCTCTCGAAGGCCAGATGCAGTCCGCGACGATTGAGCAGGCGGGTCAGGGGATCCTCATGTACCAGCAGATTGAGCTGGGAAATTTCTTCCTCCATGTCCTGCACCCTGCTACGAGCATTTTCCAACTGTACCCGTGCCTCGCGCAGCGAAGTAAGGGATTCGCGCAGCATGTCCTGCAAACTGCGGCTGCGCTCTACCAGGCGGCCCACGAGCTGGCGAATCTGCGCTGGATCTTCACTCTGCGCGATCTCCGAGCTCAGACGTACGAATTCTTCATAGGTTTCGCTACTTCCTTCACTCAGGGATTCGATATATTGGAAAACGAGTTGCAGCAACTCTTCCAAGGTCCGGTCCACATCGTTCACGAGTACCCGGCGTTGCTCCTGCCGATAGAGCAATTCGCTCAAGCCGGAAAGCAGTTCCTGGGCGCGGAGAGCACTTTCGGGAGCCGCTTCGAATGCCTTGCCCAGGCTTTTGAGTTGTTCGCCAAACCAGGGGGTTTTGGCAAACCATTCGGTGCTGGAGGAAAAGAGTATATGCAATGCGCGGCGATAGACATCCTGAATTTGTTCCTTTTCCTTCTCCTTTTCTTCCAGAAGATTCCAAAGATTTCGCAGCAATTCGACAAGGTCTTCGGCAGATGTAGTTGCATCGGCTACCAGCCTGTCGATGGCCTCGATGATGGCCTGTCCTTTAGCATCGCTTTCCAGCGGGATGGCAAAGCCGGAACGCAGGCCACGTAACCAGATCTGCTGAAGGCTGGCGAAATGTTTTTGGTTATCTTCGTCGCCAGCGCTGGCGCGAGTCGATAGCGCGCGCCATTGCCCGACCAGCTTGGCCATCATAGCAAAGGTTTCTGCGGCATTCTGTTGGCCGGTCAACAGCCGGTTACGCTGCTGAATTTTTTGCAAATGGCTGAGGCCGGTCTGGCTGCGGTCCCATTCCTGAAGGAAATTGCCAAGGGTTTTCCGCCAATCATCGGGCAAAGCAGTTTTGGGCATGACCTTTTCGTCAGCACCGTATAATTTCTGGTACATATGGCGATAGTTTTCGGGATCGGCGGACAGATTTTCTTGCAGCAGTGTCCTCAGGACGGAAAGGCCAACCTCCTTCGGATCGAGTTCGGTCATGTGTCACAAGCCGCGCAGCAGATTAGATCAGCGGGATGATACGGCGGGTTGCGGCTTTTCGGAAGCCCTTACGACGCCCAATTTTGCCCTGCCACGCCCTTCCGCTTTGGCCTGATAGAGTGCTGCATCGGCGGCAGCAAGGGCCGTTTCGTAGGAGCTGTCCGCGGTCAAGGCGGCAATGCCGATAGAGATGCTCAATCCAAAGGACCTTCCGTCGTCAAAATATTGGCGACTTGCTAGCAGGTGTTCGCAGAGTCGATTGGCGGTCCGCAGCGCGCAGGACTCTGTCATCCCGGGGAGAATCAGAATGAATTCCTCGCCGCCGAAGCGATACACGCCATCGTAGGGGCGCAGGGAGCTGCGCAGAAAATCGGCCAGTATCCGCAAGGCCTGATCCCCGGCCAGGTGACCATGCTGGTCGTTGAAGGCTTTGAAATGGTCGAGGTCGACGATCGCAACGCAGGCGGCTGCGCCCCGCTGCACCATCGAATGCTGGCGCCGGAGATCTTGCGCCAGACGACGGCGGTTGGCCAGGCCAGTCAACGCATCCGCTTCACTTTGCGCTCGCTGACGTTGCAGCAATGCATTCCAGCAGTCGTTTTGAAAGCGGGACACCCTCTGCAGAAGGGTTCGGTCACAGAGGTCATGTCGATTTTTTGACGATGCATCGGCGCGCAGCTCATGCAGTAGGGCGTGACATGCTTGTTCGAGCATAGACCATGTTCTCCGATCTTCTTCCCGGAGGCTTGGCTCAGGATCATGCAAAGCGCGCAAGAGACTCTGCTCCGCCTCCCGCGTGTCCATTTGGTCGAGCCACGCGGACCAATAGACATTCCAGGCGTTGATGAGTCGATCCAATGCGGCGAGGACGATGTCCTGACCCTCATCGCGTAGCTGCAGGGACTTCGGTTTTTGCCAAGAACGCTTTTCCATGAGATTTCCCTTCACCGTTGGTACGGGTCTACAAGCACAAGTCGTACCACCTTTTGCACCGAGGAATTCAAGAAATTCTCCGAGTGTGTCGCTATCCACCTCAATGGATAACTTCCGCGAGGTGAGGCGTGCTGAACAATTTGCAAGCAGGGGAGCGGTATGAGGGTGCCGGCGAAGCCGACGGCAGGAATGACGCCTTACCGCTGTTCATTTTCGGCGTAGAACAGAGTTTGCGACGGGTACGCACGCGTGCGGGTTCTAGAGTAGCTTTGGAGCCTTGGCCAGAGCTCGCTCATGCCGAGCGGATCGTGCAGCATCAGCTACTGCAATTACCGAAGCACTGGACCAGAGAGCGGCAAAATCTTGCCGATCGACTATGTAGGTTACTGCTATTGCGTTTTGCCCATACCCGTATCTTTGCCGACACTTCTGCGCTGGAGCAGTGCCCAGCAATTCTTCTGGCACTTTCCCGGGTGTGGTGGGGGGAGGGTATGGCGCTGCGCGGGCAGGACGCGGAGACGCTTTCGCTGGGTTAGCGGAAGGGGATTATTGGCAGGCATTTTTACGACAGGGAACGACACAAGAGATGGCAGGAAAAGAAAAATCGGGCAAGGGAAAGATCATTTTGCTGGCGGTCATTGCCGTCCTGTTGCTGCTGATCGCCGCTGGCGGCGCCTGGTGGTTTCTCTTGCGTTCGACTGCAGCGCCGAGCAAGGCGCAGTTGCAGGAGCAGCGTGCTCAGCGAACCAAGTTTATCGACCTGGGTGAGCTGGTAACCAACCTACAAAGTACGGATGGGGGCACGCATTACATCCAGGTGAAGGTCGAACTCAAGACCTATGACGCCGACCTGGATAAAAAAATTCAGACCTATCTGCCAGAGATCAGAAATCAGGTGTTACAACTGCTTGCCGCACAACAGGCCGAAAAGGTCAGTGATCCTGCGGTAAGAACGCAACTATTGGACAAGATCAAAGCCGACGTCAACCAGATTCTGGAAACCGATGGTGGGGCGCTGTCTGGTCCCGTGAATCGCAAGAATTCTCCCATCGTGGCCGCCTACTTCAGCAGTTTCGTGGTTCAATAGGCGGAAAAAGACATGTTTCTCATCATTGGTTATGTGATTGCGCTGGGGGCCATTTTTGGCGGATTTATGGCCGAGGGCGGCAAACTTGCAGCGCTCATCCAGCCGTTTGAGGCGCTGATGATCGTTGGTGGTGCCTTCGGTGCCTTTTTTGCCTCTACTTTCCCCAGAAGTTTCAAGGCGGTTCTCAAGATGTTGCCGATGGCGCTCAAAGGCAGCAAATATACCCGCGCCGCCTACATGGAATTACTGAGCCTGCTCAACGAAATCTTTGGGCGCATTCGTCAGGGCGGACTGATGTCCATCGAGGCAGATGTCGATGACCCGCAGAACAGCGAATTGTTCAAGAAATATCCGTCGATTTTGGCAGATCATCATGTTTTGGAATTTCTTACCGACTATCTGCGGCTGATGGTTGGTGGCACCCTCGGTGCCTTCGAGATGGAAAATCTCATGGACGTGGAAATCGATACGCACCATCGGGAGCTGGAGGTCCCCATCCATGCCCTGACCCGGGCGGCGGACGGTATGCCGGCCTTCGGCATCGTGGCGGCGGTAATGGGAGTGGTCAATGTCATGAGCTCGGTGGATAAACCCCCCGCGGTACTGGGCGAGCTGATTGCCGCTGCATTGGTAGGCACGTTTCTCGGCATCCTGCTGGGCTATGCCGTGGTCTCGCCAATCGCGGCGCGTATGGAAGACCGCGCGGCAGAAAGCAGCAAAATGCTAGAGACCATCAAGGTCTCATTGCTGGCGACCATGAATGCCTATCCGCCGCAGGTCGCCGTGGAATTTGGGCGCAAAGTCCTGTATTCCACCGAGCGTCCCAGTTTTCAGGAGCTCGATGCGCATCTGCGCGAGATGAAGAGCAAGTAAGCGATGGCAGAAGGAAAAAAAGACCAGCCGATTGTCATCAAGCGCATCAAAAAAAGTGGCGGCAGCCACGGCGGCGCGTGGAAAATTGCCTACGCAGATTTTATCACCGCGCTCATGGCCTTTTTCTTGTTGATGTGGTTGCTGGGGTCCACCACCAAAGCGACACTACAGGGGATTGCGAACTGGTTCAAAAACCCGGAACGTGTCTCCCTCATGGGTGGACCTGGGACTGGTTCGTCCAATTCCATACTGAATGGCGGTGGTAGCAACCTGAACAAAACGGTTGGACAGGTACAGCGGGGACAGGACAAGCAAGTGATACCCAGCCCCCAGCCGCCAGGGGCCGAGGCACAGGAGATCGACCGGCGGAATCTGGCGCACCTGCAGCAGGAACTGGAGGCTCAGATCCGTGAGAATCCGGCTCTGGCCGCGTTTCGCAAACAACTGCTGATCAATATCACTCCCGAAGGGCTGCGCATCCAGGTGGTGGATAGCGCCAAGAGACCTATGTTCCCCAATGGCAGTACCGACCTGGAACCCTATGCGCGAGCGATTTTTGAGGCCATCGCACCCACTCTCAACACCCTGCCGAATCGGATCAGCATCACGGGGCACACCGATGCCTTGCAGTATCTCAACGGTGGCAGGGGGTATAGCAATTTTAATCTATCCGCAGGGCGGGCCAACGCAGTACGACAAGTCATGGTGCAGCATGGCTTGGCCGAGGCCAAAATTCTGCGGGTGATGGGGATGGGATCGGCAGTGCTCTTCGACCGTCAGAATCCCGACTCGCCGCTCAATCGTCGCGTGACCATCGTGGTGTTGAGCAACGCGGCGGCCGATCGAATCATCAAAAATCAGCAGGCAGTGATGAATGTGAGTGCGCCTTCCTCGGCGAACGATGCGCTGCACAGTGTCGCCATCACTGGTTCGTCCTGAAACCTCGCGAGACGCCACGGACGCCGACCTGATTTTCCGATTTGCTTTCCTGTGTTACTGTCCCGATAAATCATCGGCAGTGGTCAGGAAGAAATTCGGATGGCAGAGCCAGCGCAAGGGAGAATATCGATGACAGGTGAGCCTGATTCTCAGGAAGGTGTCCTGGTCGATGATGCAATATTCGAATATCTGCTGTATTTGCGCGAGAGTGGCGGCGCGATCGCGCTAAGCGACCCGCATCAAGGAACGCACGGGATCGGTCGGGTGCTGCGACTGTCCTCCCGGGGGTAACGATTTCCTGCGAAAATTTCTGGGGCGAGCATGCCAGGGTTCTGGTCGCCCACTATGAGCCCCGACGCTCGGTCCATTTTCTTCTGCAGGAGGGCAAGGAAGAGGAACCGGGCCTGTGGCTCTTCCCCTACCCAAACCGCATTCAGATCCGTCAGGAGCGCAAGAATCTGCGCTATACCGTCAACAGTCCTGTACTCGCGACCTGGTACGACCTCCAGGGGAAGGAGCTGGTTTCTGGGGATGTCGTTGACATTGGTCTTGGTGGGTTTCTGGCGAGCATTTATGTATCGAGTGAACAGGCCTTGGATGCCGGGACTTGTAGAGAAGGCGATCAGGGTCTGATCGTTCTGCGTCGCAGTGATACGCAGGAATGGAAAGGGCAAGCGGCTTTACGGCGGCGGGTTCCTCTCGATCCTCCCACAGAGGCGAAGCGGGTCGCAGGCGCCGCCGAGTTTGTCTTGCTCGGATTTGCCTTTCAATTTGCCAATTCGCAAGCCATAAATGAGCTGACGGATTTTTTTCAGGGGATTCTGGGCCCAGTTGCTTGATGCATCTTCCGTTCGTGGCAATCAGTGCTGCAAATGGGCAACTGCGTGCGTCTTGGCAACGCGCCGACGTTGGACCTGGCGCTGCTTGGGCAACCCAAAGCTTTCCTTGGCAAAACACCAGCCGAAGAGTCCTACCCAGAGTAGCAGCATGACCGATAGAGCAGCGACGAGGGCCGCTGCCGCGGCCTCCTGGAGAATATGGGCGAGATAGCTGATTCCTGCCTGCAGGAGCAGGCTGGCGAGCAGAAATACCAGCCAGATACGTACGTTCCGCAACACCGCCAGAAAGCCGGCAAGAAGGGCGAGATAGCCCTGCCGCACCAGCCCCAGCACGACTGCACCCACTGAGAGCATCAAAAATACATTGCCAAGTAGGGTTTGCGCATTCCCCAGACTGTTGCTGAGGAGATTTTTCAGCCACAAAGGCAGGTTTGCCCAGCCGCCCGTGTGTAAGGTTTTCAGCGTGGCCGCCGAGGAAATATGGTCATGTTCCAGAATTCCCCGCAGGTAATGGTGTAGCGACCAGAGTACCAGCAGAATGCTGAAGACCAGCAACGCCAGGACTATTCCCAGACGGAGCAGCGGCAGCCAGGGCAGATCGCGAAAGGCAAGAAGCAAGTCCTGTATTTGCCAGCCTCCCAATTCTACCGTCATGGCAGTGGCAAAGATGAGGGCGGTTTCCAGACCGGCAAAGGGAATGGTCAAGATCAGGGGCTGGTGACTGACGTTGATCAGCATCAGCAAGCCCGAAAGAAAAATGAAAGCGACCGGCGCCTCCTTCTGCAACGCCCAGGACTCCCGGGTCCAGCGCCGGAACCATCCCGGTGGCACGGAATGCGGCTGCAGGGTCGAGGCCAATCTATTCCTCCCGCTCCAGCACTTGGCTGTACAGACGCCCGCGCCAGAGCTGCACATCGATACACGCACCCACTGCCACACCGGCGCTGCTGCGCAGCACGACACCTTGGCTGTCACGGACGATGGCGTAGCCCCGTTCCAGAACCGCCGTTGGATTCAGGGCCAGCAGCCGCAAGCGGTGCCGATCCAGCTCTTGTTCCCGCTGTTCCAGCTGGCGCTGAATAGCCAGACGCAGACGATCCCGCGACCGCGCGGTATGGTCCAGGTAGTAGTCGATAGCTTGGCGGGGATCAAGGCGACGCAGGCGAGCACGGAGGGCGCCCTGGCGTTGTTCTGAACGCATCAGATGCACCCGCATCTCCCGGCGCAGGCGGCTGCGCAGCAGCGTTAGCTCTCGCTCCTGCTGCTGCAGGGACGAGAGGGGATTGCGCAGGCGGGCGCGCAGGTAGTCGAGGCTCAATGTCGCTTCGCGCAAGTGGCGTTCGATGCTGTGTCGCAGCCGCTGGCGTTGGTTGCGAATTCGCTGCGCCCATTCCTCGCGATCCGGGCTGATCTGTTCGGCGGCAGCGGTGGGTGTTGCGGCGCGCCAGTCGGCCACGAAGTCGGCAATGGTAAAGTCGATTTCATGGCCAATGCCGGTTACCACCGGTAGGGTGCTGGCATGGATGGCGCGGGCGATGCGTTCGTCATTGAAGCACCATAGGTCTTCGGCACTACCGCCACCGCGGGCCAGAATGATGAGGTCCTCCGTTGCTCGTCGATTGGCACTCTCCAACGCAGCCACGATCTGCGCTGCCGCCGCGTCCCCCTGCACCTGCACTGGATAGAGCAGAAGTTCCAGCAGGGGCCAGCGCTTGGCCAGAGTGACGCGGATGTCGTGCCAAGCGGCTCCCGTCGCCGAGGTGATCACCGCCACCCGCCGCGGATGTTGCGGCAGCGGCTGTTTGTGTTCGTTGGCGAAGAGCCCCTCGGCGGCGAGCTTGTCCTTGATGCGCTGAAATTCGGCAGCCAGATTGCCGGCGCCCAATTCTTCCATCTGCTCGACGATGAGCTGAAATTCGCCGCGTCCCTCATACAGGGTCGGCTGGGCGATGACCTGCACCTGCTGCCCATCGCGCGGGCGCCAGGATTGCAGCCCATTGCGGTTGCGAAACATGGCGCAACGCACCTGCGCCTGGGCATCCTTGAGGGAAAAATACCAGTGCCCGGAACTGGGGCAGGCAAAATTGGAAATCTCGCCCTCCACCCGCAGCGGTGGAAAATTTCCCTCGATGATCTCCCGCACGGCACTGTTGAGGTCGCTCACGCGGAGAACCGGCAGCGACGTGGCGAACTCGCTCATTCGTCCTCGGCTATCAGGATTTTCCTTGACCTTACGGGGAGCGGGACTTAAGGTCAACCTACACTCGCTAGACAAGGAGGCCGTATGGCCGTGGTAGAATTGACGCAGGAAAACTTCGAACAGCTCATTACCGGCAATGAATTGGTGCTGGTGGACTTCTGGGCGCCCTGGTGTGCCCCGTGCCGGGCTTTCGCGCCCATCTTCGAGGCCGCTGCCGAGAAGTATCCCGATGTCGTCTTTGGCAAGGTCAATACCGATGAAGAACAGGAATTGGCGAGTGCCTTTCAGATCCGTTCCATTCCCACTTTGACGATTTTCCGCCAACAGATCGGTATTTTTTCGCAGGCGGGCTCCTTACCGGCCAGCGCCCTCGATCAGGTCATCGAACAGGCCAAGGCCCTTGATATGGATCAGGTGCGGGCGGAGATTGCCGCGCAGCAGCAGGAAGGCGGCGCACCGCACTAAGATGCGCCGTGGGGCTGGGAGGCCGCGCTCTGCTGCGTGGTTACCCCCGCCTTGCCGATGCCGGCGGGCTGGATACTGGTGAAGCCAATGATCACCAGGCCCACCATCGCCGCGGCCCAGAGTACTAAAAACAAGAACATCAGCAGGGTGGATCGCTTCGGTTTTTTCATGGGCTCTCCTCGTTGCTACCAGACGTTCACTTGACGCACGCCCAGAAAATGCATGTTCAATGGGATCTCGATGCGCCGCGTCTCTTTTTTGAGTTGCTCGGAAAACGCGGTGTAGGGGAAGGACAGGCGGATGATCTGCTCGGCCGCGGCGTCGAGTTTAGGGTTGCCGGAAGAATGGACCATGATGATGCGCTGCAAGCCTCCCTCGGGATTGAGCACCACCTTTACCTTCAAGTTGCCCACCATCTGACCGGGGTAGTTCAGGTCACCAATTCGCTCCAGTTTCTGAATCCAGCCGGCAATGTAAAAATCGGCGGCGGGAGTTTCCGGATTGTGAAATTTGGGTAGAGCGGGGGCTGCGGTTGCGCTGCGCGCGGCGTTGTCCATCTGCTCTTGCAGACGTCCCAGATTGATATGCGGGATGGAGTGGCTTGGCGATGCCGTGCTCGGCGCTGCTGCAGGCTGGCTCGGTGCCGCTGGTACCAGCGGGGCAACTTGGGACCTGGGTGGTCTCGGTACGGGGCGAGCCGGATGGGGACGCGGCCGTGCTGGCGCTTGCGGCCGTGCTGTGGGCCGGGGCAGGGGACGCGCTTGCACATGCGGTATCGGCACGGCAGACTGCGCTCTGGCTGGCCGACTGGGGGCAGCAGGACGGGTCGGCTCGGGCATGATCTGGAAGGTCTTGTAGCGCTCCTGTTTGCCCTGGAGCGCGAGGTGTTTGGGCGGATGTTGGTAGAGCAGAAGAAAGAGCAGCAGCGCAATCAGCAGCGTGGCGGGCACGATCCAAGGCAGCAGGCTGTCGCTCCAGTGCGGCTTGCCCTCAGGCACCAAAAAATAAAACGGACTGCTGACGCTCACCCCACCACCCACAAAGTCTCTTGCAATCTGCACAGAACGCAAGATTGAAGCATCCACTACGCAGAGTAAAGCGGGAGTCATCTTTGTTCACATTTCTCCAAATGCGGAGCGGGTTATCTCCTTGCGGTCAGACCTCGGGTGGTAAAGAATGGCAAGCATGAGCGAAACCAGAAACGCTTTTCCGTTGCAGGTAGCCGACGTCCATGGGTTGGTTTTTTCTGGGCAATGTGTCTTTCTGGTCTTGCCGGGGGAACTCGGGGAGTTGGGCATCCTCGCCCATCACGCGCCTCTGCTGACCATCTTGCAGGCGGGAGAAATGCGCATGCATCTGCCGGATGGCAGCGTGGAGGTCTTGTTTCTGGAGGGAGGATTTGCGGAAATCCTGCCGAACGAGGTGATGGTTCTCGCCGATCTGAGCCTGCGGATTCCCGACCTGAATCCTGACACGATCCAGGGGAGGGTCGCGGAAGCGAAGGCCGCCGTTGCGAGCAGCAAGCCGGGCGAGTTGGATTACCTGCGGGCAGAGCAGGAACTGCGCCGCGAACTGGCCAAATATCGTGCCCTGCAGAAATATACCAGCATGCCCCCTACCGAGAAGGGCGAATATGACTGGCAGCGGCCGCCGGTGGCAGAGCCACCCAAAATCAATCCATCGGCGTTGGAGGATTGATCCTCCCCGGCATCCTTAGAAATCGTTGTGCCGCAACGCCGCATCGGAGAGGTCATCTCTGGGATACGGGGCTGCGTCTGCCGGCTGCCGGCTACCAGCGTCGGCCTTTCTGCTGCTCCCAGGCCCAGGCGTGGGCGATGATGGTGTCGAGGTCGGCATATTTCGGTTGCCAGCCCAGGAACTGACGTGCCCGGGCGCTGTCGGCCACTAGGATCGCGGGGTCGCCCGGACGGCGTACCTGTTCTTGGACGCGGATTTCTTGGCCGGTTACCCGCCGTGCGCTGTCGATCACTTCCTGCACAGAGAAGCCCTGCCCGTTGCCCAGGTTGAGGGCGATGCTCTCGCCATCCTGCAGTAGATGCTCCAATGCTAGGAGATGGGCACTGCACAGATCCCAGACGTGGATGTAATCGCGAATGCAGGTGCCATCGGGGGTTGGATAGTCGCTGCCGAAGACGGAAATCTGCGGTCGTCGTCCACTGGCAGCCTGCAGTACCAGGGGGATCAGATGGCTTTCAGGATCGTGGCGCTCGCCCAACTCGCCATGGGGATCGGCGCCAGCGGCGTTGAAGTAGCGCAGGCAAACCGAGCGGAGTCCGTAGCTCTGCCCTAGATCGGCAAGCATCTCTTCGACCATGCGCTTGGAGCGCCCATAGGGGTTGATGGGCTGGGTGGGATGCAGCTCGTCGACGGGTGTGTATTGCGGTTCGCCAAAAATGGCTGCCGTGGAGGAGAAAATGAAGCGATCCACGCCGTAGCGACGCATGGCATCAAGCAGGTTGAGGGTGTTGGCGACGTTATTGCGATAGTAGCGTTCGGGGATCTGTACCGACTCGCCGACCTGGCTGAGTGCGGCAAAATGGAATACCGCGGCGAAGGAATGCTCGGCAAAGAGGCGTTCGAGTAGAACGGTATCCGCCAGATCGCCGGTGACCAGCTCGCCGTGGCGGGCGGCATCGGCAAAGCCGGTGCATAGGTTGTCGAGCACCGTGACGGGATATTGCGCCTGGGCCAGCATCTTGACCATGTGCGAACCGATGTAGCCGGCGCCGCCGACGACGAGGATAGGGGGGTTCATGACGTGACTGAGCTTTCAGCAGCGCGTGGAACATGCACGCAAACTGGCGTCCCCAGGGGGGTTCGAACCCCCGTTACCGCCGTGAAAGGGCGGTGTCCTAGGCCGCTAGACGATGGGGACCTGGAGCGGCGAACTTTACCCGGAAAGGCCGGGTGATGCAATAGCCCGTTTGCATCGTCGGCAGCCATTGGCACCTTTGCCGTTACTGGACGCTTGCCTAGCTACCAGGGTTGCGGGCCTCGCCGTTGGGTAGGTGGTGTTGGCACTCCGGAAAGATCCGCGCGGTACAACGGCGACAGATTTCGGGGTCCAGCCGGGGGTAGATCTTTTCGATGGGCCGGGTCCCCGCCGGAAAGAAATTTTCCTCTCCCAATTCCTCCAGGTAGGCGCCCTGGGCCAGGCTCGTTCGCACGGCCTCCTTCAGGCGATAGAAATATAGCCCGCCACCCAGTCGCCGTCGTCGCCGCGCCTCCTGCGCGAGGAGTTCTCCGCCAGCGATGTCGACAAAGTTCATCCCGGTTGCCACCACCAGCAGATGTTTCTGGCTGGGGTTGTGCTCGTCCACCTCGGAGAATTGCTGGCCGACATGATCTACCGCACCAAAGAAGAGGGAGCCATTGACCCGCAGGATCTTGAGTTGCGGACATTCGGGATGACCCTGGGCACTAATGTAGTGGTAGCTGCCGGGTTTTGGATCGGGTACCTCCGCCTGCACGCTGGGTCGAGAGGTTCGATACAGGTAAAAGATGAGGGAGAGGAGGATGCCAAAGAAAATGCCCTTTTCGAGATTGATGACGGTGCCGATCAGTGTCACCCAGAGAATCAGCGATTCGATGCGGCTGGCCCGCCAGATGGCGCCGATGTGGTGGAAGTCGATGAGACCCCAGGCCACCAGAAACAGGATGCCTGCCATAGCCGCGGTGGGCAGATACGCCGCCAAAGGGCCGACGAGGAGCAGGATCAGCAGCAGGAAACCCGAGGCGAACACCGTCGCCAGCGGGGTACGGGCGCCGGCGGCATAATTTACCCCGCTGCGGTTGAAGGAACCGCTGGAGGCATAGGCGGAAAAGAAACTTCCGATGAGATTGGATAGTCCCTGACCGATGAACTCCTGGTTGCCATCGATGCGCTGGCCGGACTTGGTCGCCACCGAGCGGGCAATGGAGACGGCTTCGGTAAGTGCGAGCATGGTCACTACCAACGCCGGGAAGAACATATCGTGCAAGGCGGTGAAGGAAAAATCCGGGAGAGACAAGGGGGGCAGATTGGCGGGCAGGGCGCCCACGGTCTTTATGCCGGTCGCCGTCACGCCGAACTTGGCATTCAGTGCCAGACTCAGCAGCGAGCCGACGACCATGGCGGCGATCATGAACGGGATGCGCGGCAGAAATCGTTTGAACAGGACGCCCGCCAGCAAGGTGACCAGCGCGACACTGGTGACGTAGGGATTAATCTCGTGCCAATGGACGAAGAGCTGATGGATGGTTTCGTGGAGTGGCAAACCACGCGGCAGCGGCAAACCAAAGAAATGTCGAACCTGACTCCCGGCAATGAGAATGGCGGCGCCGGCGGTAAAACCGATGATCACCGTATGCGAGATGAAGTTCACCAGGGTGCCCATGCGCGCCAAGCCCAGCACCAACTGGAAGACGCCCACTAGGAAGGTCAGCGTCAGGGCAAGACTGATGAAGGCTGGACTGCCCGGGGTGGCGTGGGTAACGATCGATTCGTAGACGGCGATGGAGATAGCGGTTGTCGGACCGGAAACCAGATGCCAGCTCGACCCCCACAGCGCGGCGATAATAGCCGGGACGATTGCCGCATAGATACCATAGTGGGGCGGTAGCCCCGCGATTACCGCAAACGCGACGCCCTGCGGCAGGACAATCAGCGCACCGGTCAACCCGGCGATGACGTCCGCACGCAGCGAGCTGTTATTTATCTGGGGCCACCAACGAAGAAAGGGCAGCAACCGGTACAGCCAGAGCGGGCATACAACAGCGTGGGAAGCGGAAGAACTGAGATGTGACTGCGTCATGGTCCAACACCGAGAAGTCGCTACAGAAACCTTTCTGCGGGTTTGCGACCATTTCCCGGCTTGCAGCCGATGTTGTTGGAACACTTGAGCCAGTCTAGCTACTGGGAGCGCGGCTCAACAGCCGATCAACAGATTGGAAAATACCATGGTCAAGCCTTGTGAGCAATGATCTCGTTCTTGCATACCGACCGATCGGTCAGTAGACTTGAAAGGATTCGGGGAGGGCCCATGAGCGAATCCGAGAACACTTCCGTAGTTGTCATTACGGTAGCGGTGATGTTGGCGGTGGTGATGCAGGTACTCGACCTTACCATCGTCAACGTGGCCCTGACCTATATGCGTGGCTCCCTGCAGGCCAATAGCGATCAGATCACCTGGGTGCTGACCAGCTACATGATTGCCAATGTGATCCTGTTGCCCCTCACCGGTCTGCTGGTGGAGCGATATGGGCAGCGCACGGTGATTCTGTGGAGCGTGGCCGGCTTTGTGGTGGCTTCGGCGCTTTGCGGGCAGGCGCACAGCCTGCCGGAAATCGTGCTCTGGCGCTTGTTGCAGGGTACCTTCGGGGCTTCGCTGGCCCCCGTGGGGCAGACGATCATGTTGCATGCCTATCCGGCACGAAAACGCGGACAGGCCATGGCCATCCTCGGGATGGGAATCATGCTGGGGCCGATTCTGGGCCCGACCTTGGGCGGCTGGCTCACCGATACCTTGAGCTGGCGCTGGGTCTTTTACGTTAATATCCCCTTCGGCATTCTCGCGTTTTTGCTACTTCAGGCGGTGCCCAACATCGGGCGCAGCGATCACCCCCGTCCGGTGGACTGGCTGGGATTTGCGCTCATGGCCTTGGGTTTTGGGGCTCTGCAGGGTGTACTCAGCCTGGGTAATGAAGATGACTGGTTCAGTTCGCACACCATCATCATCCTGAGCCTGGTTTCCGTCTTGGGATTGCTGTTTTTCGTGTGGCGCTCTCTGTCCGTGGAGCATCCGGTGGTGAATCTGCGCCTATTGAAGGACGCCAATCTGTCGCTTGGCAGCGCGGGCATCGGAATCTTCGGCCTGGCCTTGTTTGGGGCGATGGTCATCCTGCCGATCATGCTCGAAGATTTTCTGCACTATGAGGCCTTCACCACCGGTCTGGTCATGGCACCGCAGGGGATTGGTGCCATGCTCGCGATGCTGATTGCCGGGCGTCTACTTGCGCACAACGTCAATCCGCGCAACATCGTCCTGCTGGGGATTTTCTTCGGTGCTCTCGGTAGTTGGTATACCACCAAGTACAATCTCGACATCAATATGGCCTGGGTGATCTGGCCGTCATTCATTCGTGGCCTGGGCCTGGGCTTGGTCAGCATCCCCCTCTTTACCTTGGCCTTCTCGACGATCGACAAAAAGGATCAGGCGGAGGGGTCGGGCATCTTCAACCTGATGCGCACCCTAGGCGGCAGCATTGGCATCGCCATCGTTTCGACGGTAATGACGGAAGGCCGGCAGATGGGTTGGAACCAGATGGGTGGCCATATCAACCCCTTCAATCCGGCATTTCACCGTTTCATTGCGGCGATGGGGATGGGCGAGAGTCCGCGTGCATGGCAGGTGCTGGGTAACTTGGTGGTGTTGCCGCAGGCGGGGATGCGCGGCGTACTGGATGCACTCATCCTGGCCTTTTACAGCTTTCTCGTCTTGATTCCGCTGGTGCTGCTTTTACGCCGCCCCCCCGAGCCTGCGGAGGAAGGCGAGGCGTCTGGTCATTGAGTCATTGCTCTTCGGCGGTGCTTTCGAGACCACCGGCCTGCGGCAGCCAGAGGGTGCGGGCGAAGCCCCAATCCAGCAGCTTGAGGCCTGCCCAGGATGCCTTCCAGAAGCCGCGGCTCTCATTGGTAAAGGAGGGGACGCCAAGGACAACGGCAATCAGGGTCATGTTCCCCTGGGTGCCGGTTACCACCAGGCAATGACCGGCGGCATCGGTGTAGCCGCTCTTCATGCCGGTGACAAAGGGCACGCGCCCCACCAGCAGGTTGGGATTGGGACTGGTGATGCCGGCGTAGGTGAAGTTTTTATGGCCGAAAAAAGGCAGATATTGCGGAAAGCGCTGCAGGATGTTGCGGGTGAGGACGGCTTGGTCATAGGCACTGGAGAAATTGTTGGGATGGGGCAGGCCGTCGGGGTTGTTGTAGGTGGTGGAGAGCATGCCGAGAGCTTGCGCGGTGCGGTTCATTTTTTGCACAAAATGGGGGACATTTCCGCCGACCAGGACGGCAGCCTCTACGGCAGCGTCGTTACCCGAGGGCACCGTCATGCCCAAGATGAGCTGGGCCAGACTGAAGGGCAGGCCGGCACGGAGGAACATCGACGAGCCACCGGTATGCAACGCCGCTGGGCAGGGCGTGTATTGCCCGTGCAGTTGCAAATGTCCGGAGTCGATGTCCTGAAACAGCAGGTAGAGGGTCATCAACTTGCTCAGGCTGGCGATGGCGTAGGGCTTGTACGCGTTTTTGGCGGCGAGGATCTGCCCCGTTTCGGCATTCATGAGGATGTAGGATCGCGCATCGATGGGCGGCAGGGTGGAGATTTCCTCGCCCTGTGCCATGTTGCCAAGACCGAGCCAGCAGAGAATGGAAAAAATCAAAAAATACAAGGTGTTGCGAACTTGTTTCTGTACCGGGACCATGGTGGCACCGCTCCATGCTAAAGTTATGGTTTAGAGTTTAGGCGCTTTTCTCTATTTTTCAATAGGTTTTTGGAGACATACTATGCATGTTCTGGTCGGCGATCCGGCCTCTGTCAGTCTGGCTGCCAGTAGTCTCTGGGTGCACCCGGGGCTATGGGCCATCGCTGGCGCGATTGTCTTCCTTGCGTTTTATGTACGTGCGGTGATCGGCTTTGGTTCCGGTCTGATTTCCGTGGCGTTGCTGACCCTGTTCTTTCCGATCAAGGAAGTCGTGCCGGTCGTACTGCTGCTCGATCTGTTGGGTTCGGTGCTGTTGGGTGCCTATGATTTTCGCGAAATTCGCTGGCCGGAACTGGGCTGGCTGGTGCCAGGTAGCTTGTTGGGACTTCTGGTGGGTGCCTTTATTCTGGCCGACAGCGACGCCCAAGAGCTGACGCGCTTTCTGGGAGTCTTCATCCTGGCCTATGTGGCCTATGCGACGTTGCTCAAGCCGGAACGATTGCCGCGTCTGTCCTTACCCTGGGGTGTGCCGCTGGGGACCTTCGGCGGAATCATCGGTAGCCTCTATGGCGGCGGTGGGCCGCCCATCGTTGCCTACCTGCAGATGCGCCACCTCGATAAACGCGCCTTCCGCGCGACTTTTCAAGGGATTGCGCTGACGGACAATATCGTGCGAGGTCTCATGTATATTTTTCTGGCTTTGCTTACCGGGCCGCTGGCCTTGGGTTTTCTGGCCTTGGCGCCGGCGAGTCTGGTTGGGCTTTGGGCCGGGAATCATCTGCACTTCAGAATCAATCAAAAACTGTTTTTGCGGGCGACGCTGGTCGTGCTGGCGATCGTCGGCATCAAGTATCTTGTGTGATCGAAAAAAGGAGCGAGCCATGATTTCGGCGGAAGAGTTGCGGAGCCGGGCGCAGGGAGCGATGTCTCTGCATATTGCCTTCATTGGGGTGGTGAATGGTTTGTTTTCTACCTTGCATCGTTTGCGGACGGCAACGCCGGCAGAGTTGGCCCAAGCAACGGACATGGATATGGGATACCTGCAGCGCTGGTGCGATGCGGCGTATGCCTTTTCCTGGCTGGAACGGCACGGCGAAGGCTTTGTTTTGAGCGAGGATGGCGACCGTATGCGTCCGGAGCGGCCGGATAGCCGGATGGCGGCCGCCGTGGGGGCGGTTCTGGGTGCCCACATGGCCGAACGGGCGGCGGGTCTGATGCGTACTGGAGAGCGGCCAGGCGAGAAGGTGCTCGCCGAGCGCGAGACGATTCTGCCGTGGTTTGGAAGTATGTTGGAGCACAATTTCCGCAGCACTTTCGAGGAAAAGATCGTGCCCAATGTCCCAGTATTTGCGGAAATGAATGCCCGCCAGGGGCTCGCGGTGGACCTGGGCTGCGGAAACGGCTGGTACCTGCGCGCCTTACTGGGCAAATGCGCGCAGATGCGGGGTTTGGGGCTCGATGGCTTTGCCGAGAATGTGCGCCAGGCCAGTGCGCTGGCTGCTGCAGAGGGGCTGGGCGAACGTCTCCACTTTGCGGAAGGTGACATTCATCAGTTTCGACTTCCCGAGCCTGCTGATCTCATCGCCATGAATCGGGCGCTGCACCACGTGTGGGAAGAACGGGGAGAGCTGTTCGCGCGTCTGCATGAAGAGTTGCGTCCGGGGGGCGCAGTGGTGATCTGGGAGCCGGCCTGGCCCGATGACACCCTGCTCCTGCGCGAACCGGCTTACCGCGGCATGGCCTTCCAGAATCTCACGGAACACGTGCAAGGAAATCATTTCCTGCGGCCGAAAGAGATCTCCCAAGCCCTTTCTGCTGCCGGTCTTGCCGCCAGCATCCATCCTGTCGGCAGTGATGTTGTCGTCGTGGGGCGGCGCCATTAGCTAGTCTGAGTCGTTTGTAGTCATCCTTCAGTTAGCTATCGGCATTCTGCGGGCGAGAGGGATCGCGGACCCAGACTCCACGATCTGCCGTCTGGCAGGCGCTGCCAAGACGTTAGTCTATGGGGTCCGCTTCGTTGCGCAGGAAAGCATGCCGGATCGCATTGCATTTGCGGAGCGTAGCGGCTATCATCTCGCCTCAATGTTGGGGCGGTAGCTCAGCTGGGAGAGCGTCGCGTTCGCAATGCGAAGGTCGGGAGTTCGATCCTCCTCCGCTCCACCACTATTTAACGCCCAACTGCTCCCAGTTGGGCGTTTTCATTACCAAGCGGTAGGATGGGACCGAAGCATCTCTGCGTTTGACATGACGATGGACTTCAGCAGTCTCGACCTCCTGCGCGAACACCGTCCTGCTTGGCTGATGCAGCTTTCCGAATCGCTCCTGCGATTCACGTCATTGGCGGCATCGCCTGCTCCGACCTGAAGCTTGGCGCCGGCAGCTGCAGCCAGCTGACTACCGATCTGCGACGAGGAGTCATCACCGAGAAAGTAATCGCAGACGACCGACGGGATTTGCGGCCGCTCCTGGCGCCTCGTCTACTTGCTGCATGACGATCAAAAGGCGCAGGCAGCCGCAGCAGTGCTCATTGACCCCACCATCGAGTAGGGATTTCGCCCGGAGAAGGGACCGGGCACAGCGCATGTTACTGTCTCGATTCCGATTCGAGACTTCGCAGGCTTTCCTCCGTTCCCGCCGCAGCGGTAAGGTCGGCGACGTTGTCCTTGGTAAAAAATCCCTGGAAGCCATGAAAGCGCTGCACGTACTCGATAATGAGCGAGGTATGCGTCGAGGCACGAGAAAAAATCTGCTTCAGTCCCTCCTGCTCGGAGCCAATCACCTGCAGCAGGAATTCCTGCCCGCACTCCGCCAGACTGGACACTACATAATCGATGTTGGTTTTGCCCTGCGTGTTGCCATCGCGTACCGCAATGGCAATATGGTGCAAACGCGGGCCAAAATTGCGAACAAAAGATTCCGTAGGGGAGGGAATTTGCAGTAGATGATTGCAAAAATACGGATGATTGGCCGCCGTGAAAACCTTTGCCGGTGTGTGCAGAACGTCATCATAGTGCAGGCTTTTGGTGACGTTGGTGGATGAGTTTTGATCGGGGATGTCGTAGGATCCCCAGTAGTAGTAACTGGATAATCCAAGGTACTCGAGAATGGCAACTTCTCGATTCTGGCTATAGACGCGGGTAGCCAAATGATCGATTGGCAAGAGAAGTTCGCTGATTTTTAGTCGCTCTCGCAGCTCTTGCGCTTGCTCAAACGCCGCCTGCATTTCTGGGTCGATGCGTGAATTTCCTAGGGCATAGACGCGAATATCGTTATCCGGGCGCTCCCAATACCCGATGATATTGTGAGTATAGGGTGAGGGCTTTACGATCGCCATGTTTCCCGGGAGCTCCATCTGCCGAATTTGCTCCTGGTTGAAAAAACGGACTTCACGGCTTTTCTGGATTTCGACTACCTCGTGCAGATTTTCTACTTGAAAAATCTCTCCCATGTAGCGGGAATTTGGCTTCTTCGCGCCTATCGGATACACCTCGTTCAGGCTGCGAAAAATGCCGCGCAAATCTGGATTCTTGACCTCCCGTACCAACACATCCGGATAATTCATGTCGATACGCAAGATGTGGGTCAGATGCTGGTCGGTGTCGAGCGTGACCAGATAGTTGTAGGGAGTCATCAAACAGAGTTCGCGGATGTACGCGGCGGAATGTCCCGGTTCGAGAGTCATCATCAACGCATCGATGCGACGGATGTTTTCGGTCAGTCCGAGCCTGTCCCGCTCTTCCAGAAGGCGAGGCAGCCACTCTTCAAAGAAGGGGGAGTTGGCTTTATCGCCCTGGCGAGGATGCGCGGTATAACTGTTCACGATTCGCTCCTTGGATTGGCTCCGCTTCACCATCCTGCGTGCCGCGAGGGTGGGTGTCCGGCAAAAAGATTTGGCGCGCCCAGAGGGAATCGAACCCCCAACCTACGGCTTAGAAGGCCGTTGCTCTATCCGATTGAGCTATGAGCGCTTCGGTTCATTGTAGGACAAGCCGGGTGCATCTCGCTAGGCATTGCCAAAAGCTGGTTTGTTGGGGCGTGGCGCCTCATTGCGGGCACGCGCGTGGAAGGACTCTGTCGGATTCCCTTTTTGCTATTTCTCT
Source organism: Acidithiobacillus sp. AMEEHan (assembly GCF_030996345.1). Classification (NCBI taxonomy): domain Bacteria; kingdom Pseudomonadati; phylum Pseudomonadota; class Acidithiobacillia; order Acidithiobacillales; family Acidithiobacillaceae; genus Acidithiobacillus; species Acidithiobacillus sp. AMEEHan. The sequence goes on from NZ_CP118747.1 coordinate 1,967,299, forward strand.
TCCTTTGCTATTATCCGACCCGAGGAGCAGGGCTCCAAAGGGAGGGCGCCCCAGTTCCGGGTCCGCGCCAGGAAACGGCTGGTAAAAGAGGGCGTCGACGTATGGTGGAGGCGGGTAAAGGACAGGGGCTTTCCGGCCCCAAATCAAGTTTCATGAAGCCGTATCGCTGGGCACGCCTGCTAGCCGGTGCCGCAATTCTTTCGCTGAGCTCCTGTGCGCAATCTCTTCCCCAGACCGCCGCGCCACAGCCCGTGCTACCGACGACCGTCAGGACTCTGGCGCCCAAAAGCACGGCTGCCCCCGGCGACCGTTATCTGGATCGCATGGCAATCATCGATGCGCGCAAGGATTTCCAGCAGAGCCCCGATCCTGGCTACGTGCTCGACGCCCACTCAGTCATCCGCTTTCCCAGCTTGGGTCCCACTGGTGTGATCATCATTGGTGATAGCATCCTGACGGGTTGGTCTGGCTATTTTGCCCATGTCTTTCCCAATGCTTTCCTCGATGGCCGGGTCGGGCGACAGTTTTCTGCCATTATCCCCATCTGGCGAACCCTGCAGGAAGCGGGGATGACCCATAAAGTCGGGTATGTGGTAGTGGAGTTGGGGACCAACGGTGAGGTTTCGCCCCAGGATCTGCAAACCTTTCTACGCCTGGTCGGCGATCGTCAGGTGCTGCTGGTGATGCCGGAAATGCCGAGATCCTGGGAGCACGAGGTGCAAGATCTCTATCTTCAGGCCGCCGCTACCCATCCCAACGTCCATCTGGTGCGCTGGGACTTGCTGAGTCGAAACCATCCCAGTTATTTCTGGACCGATCGGGTGCACCCGACCTGGATGGGAATCCAGGTCATGGTGCATGCCATTGCCCGTGATCTGGAAAAAGTGATTGCCAACAAGAACAACTAATCTTTTCTTTCCGGTAAAAAATCGTGCTGCCATATATTGATTATTTGAAGTTCTTGGCTATTTTTGCGGTCATCGCGTTCCATATTCATGACACCATCAGTTTTGCCTACCCTTGGTTTTCCGGTGGCTATCTGGGAGTCGATATTTTTCTCCTGTTATCGGGATTTCTGATCGAAAAATCGCTGGAGCGCGGGCGCCAGAGTACATTGGCGCAGCGTAGCAAGGATTTTTTTGCTCGACGATTTTCTCGTATTCTCGTTCCCATGCTGGCGGTTACCGCGATCCTCGCGATACTCCTTTGGTCGACCGACCTACTCACGGGATGGGCACCCGTGTGGTACTCGGCGATCCTGGGCTACAATTTTTATCTGGTCCTCCATCACATCCCCTATTTCCAGGTATACAGTTACCCGCATCCGTTTTTGGGGATGTGGTTCATTTCCCTTTTGGGTCAGTTATATCTGCTGCACTTCTTACTGCGCACTTCGTTGCCTAGAAAGTGGCTGTACCGGACGGTGCTGCCGGTGCTCTTTTGCGTAAGTTTGGGGTCTGCCTGGTGGCTGATGCGCCAGGGTAATTTGAATGCCGCCTATGTGCTTCCCAGCCATGCTTTTCCCTATCTTGCCGGCGCATTACTGACCGAACTGGGCTGGGCCCGGCCTCGGGAGGTAGGACGGAGTAGCTTCGACGGCCTGGGTATCCTTGCCCTTCTGCTGCTGCTGGCACTTTTTATTTGGGCACCCTACGAGAATTTTGTGTATTTCTCCCTTGCTGCCACCGCCCTTGGCTTGGTCTTTCTGCTTGCTGCCGCGCGTGCGGCCTGGTTGCCGCGCCTGCGACTGCTGGTTTTGGGTAAGCTAGGGGAGATGTCCTATTCCCTGTATCTCTTGAATGTTCCGGTCGTTGCCCTGGTTCACTATTACTTCCCACAGACTTCCATTGCCAGCCAGGTGTTGTTTTCGCTCTCTTTACTGCTGTTGTTGTCGGTGCTGACCTACCTGCTGCTGGAGCTGCCATTGCAGGCAGCCTTTCAAAAACAGGCGCGACATGGGGTAGGCAGGGGGGCATTCGTGTTGGTGCTGGTCTTGCTGGCGCTGGCGAGCGGGGGCTGGTGGCAGGCCAATCGCCTGGGACAGGAAGCAGTGCGTCAGCAAGCGCAGGCGCAGCATGATGCGCTCTATCGGCAATATCTGGAGAAACGGGTGGCCAGCATGGGACGGGATCTGCAAGCACTAACGGGCGCTAAGACCCTTTCAGCTGCCGAGGCAGAGGCACACGCGGATTCCCGGGCCAACAAGGCCCTGGAAAGTAATGCCGATCTGATGCAGTGGCAGCCTCATCCCGGTCTGGGCTTTTTGTATAACGGGCAAGAGCTACGCAGTAATCCAGCCTATCCTGAAAAACAGGTATTGTTCATTACTGACTCTATTCTGCTGGGTTGGTCGGGGTACGTAATCCACATGATTCCGAATGGGATTCTGGATGGTCAGGTGGGCCGCTCGTTTTTCCGGGCGCAGGCGGTTCTGCAGAAAATGTTTCAGGATCCGGCCTATGCCAAGGTTGCCTATGTCGTGGTCGAGTTAGGCAGCAATGGCTATGTTCAGTGGCCTGATCTAGAGAGTTTTGTGCAGGCAGTGGGGGATCGAAAGATACTGTTGATCGTTCCGTCCGTACCGCGCCCGTGGGAAAATGAAGTGCGCAGTATGTATGATCGTGCGGCAGCCAAGTATCCCAATATCACCTTGCTACACTGGAACCGCATTAGTGACGGTCACCCGAGCTATTTTGTGGCGGATCAGGTCCATCTCAATTGGGATGGTGCGCAGGCGCTGATGCAGGCAGTGCTCCGGACCTTGTACCAGATGGGCTATCGGAATCCGCTACCGGTCAAAGCGGTCTCTGTCAACGCTGCGCCTGCTACCCAGCCATTGCGTAGCGCGAAACCGTCTGCTGCGACCCAGTCCGCTCCGGTTTCCGCTACTGCCAGTTCGGCTGTGGTAAGAGACAGCTCTGCCAAGGCCCGGTCGGGTGTTGGTGGATTTTCCACGATGATTCCAATCGCCCCGGCCCTACAACAACAACGCACCGGTCAGATCAGCAGCCCTGCTGGCGAAACCACAAGCGAGCCAGACGATCTCGAAGAGAGTCAGGCGAGAGAGGGTAACCGAGAGGACGCTGGGACCCTGCAGAGTCCCAGCGAGACACGAAGTGGTGCTCCTACGCAGCAGCAAAACATGGCTGAGTGAGACCTGCGCGTTGCCTGGTTTCAGGTCCGACGGATTTTCGTGCCCAATACCATCCGCGAGCCCCATTTTTTGACGTGCGGTGTGACTACGCGGTACACTCCGCGCGTCGGAGAGATGGCCGAGAGGCTGAAGGCGCTCCCCTGCTAAGGGAGTATGGGGCTAAACACTCCATCGAGGGTTCGAATCCCTCTCTCTCCGCCACTTTCTCGCATCGAATCCAAGCAGATAACTCATAAAAACTTCCGTAAAATCAGAATATTAGAAGTTCTGCAAGGGGTTACAAATCGCCAAAATCTGCAACTATTTTCGCAGCTTTTCTCGTAACAAACGCTGCGGCTGATTCTGCAACTGCACCATTTGCAGCATCCTGTAGGCCATGCTGCAACCTTCCCAGGCGCGCAAAAAAGCGCCGCACGAGGCGGCGCTATCCTGGGTAAGCCTGGTGATTCTCTCAGACCGACTCGCTGGTGCTTCCCCCCAGCAGCTGTGCTCGTTTGTCGCGAATGTCTTTGGCGAGGGCCATGTACATGGCAGGCACTACGAAGAGCGAGAACAGGGACCCAATGGCCAAGCCGGTACAAATGACCAGACCCATCTGGTAACGCGAGACCGCGCCGGGCCCCGTCGCAAATACCAGGGGCATTACGCCAAGCACCATCGCCGCCGTCGTCATCAGAATCGGTCGCAGACGGATACTGGATGCCTTTTCGACCGCCGCGCGTTTGTCGAGACCATCGTGCAACTGAATGCTGTTGGCAAACTGGACGATGAGGATACCTTGCTTGGCAATCAAACCGATCAGGGTGATCAGACCCACCTCAGTGTAGATGTTGATGGAACCAAAGCCCAAGCTGATGAAAATGAGCGCGCCACTGATCGACATCGGCACGGTGATCAGAACGATCAGTGGATCGCGGAAGCTCTCGAACTGTGCCGAAAGCAACAGATAGATCAACAGAATGGCTAGCAGGAAGGTGACCAGCAGCCCACCTTTCTCCTGCTCGTACTGGCGTGATTGGCTCGCGTAGTTCACCTGGTAGTCACTGGGCATCACCTTTTCCGCCGCCTGACGCAGGAAGCCAAGCGCCTGTCCCATGCTCACTCCGGGCTTGGGAATGGCCTGGATGGTCGCCGCGTTGAGCTGATCAAATTGTGGCAGAAATTGTGGTTCAGTACGCGTTTCGATGCTGACCACCGTCGACAGCGGCACCAGCGCGCCGCTGGCCGTACTGATGTAATAGTGCTTCAACATACCGGGATCGGCACGAAAGCGGTCGGGAACCTGTGGAATGACCTTGTAACTGCGCCCATCCATATCGAAGCGATTGACGTAGTTGCCACCGAGCAGCGGCTGCAGATCCTGGGCGATGTCGGCCATGGAGATGCCTAGGTTACCCGCAAGATTGCGGTTGATTTTCAGTACCACTTCGGGATTGTCGATGCGGAGGTCTTTCATTACATAAAAGAACAATCTGCTCTGGTAGGCGGCGCCGACGACTTGATCCGCCACCTTGTCGAGCTTGGCGTAGCTGCCGGGACTCTGAAGGACGAACTGCACCGGCAGACCACCGGACGAGCCCGGCAACGGAGGTGGTAAGAAAGAGGCCGTCTGCAGTCCGGTAACCGACTGCAACGCCTGCTGGATCTTGGGCTGAAGCTGCATCGCCGTTACGCTGCGCTGATCCCATGGCGTCAAGCGCATGCCAGCGAACATGCTGTTGCTGCCGGCACCACTACCGGTGGATATACCGGTTACCATGAAGGTCGCTGCCTTTTCGGGATACTGGTTGAACACGTGCAGTACCTGTTTCCCATATTTCACCAGCTCTTTTGGCGTGATCGTCGGACCACCAGTATCGGCGCTGAAGATGATCCCCTGATCTTCCTGCGGTGCCAGTTCCGATTTGGAAGTGGTGAACAAGAAATAGATGCTGGCGAAGACCACTGCGGCAAAGAGTAGCGTCACCGGTACATAATTCAGGCTGCCATGGAGTAGGCGGTCGTAGAAGCGGGAAAGGCCACTGAACCGCTGGTCGATGAAATGCTCAAAGCCGTGCTCCTTGGTGCGCCGGAGCACTTTGCTTGCGAGCATCGGTGAAAGGGTGAGGGCAACGATCATCGAAATGAATACCGCTGCCACCAGGGTAAAGGCGAACTCGCCAAAGAGACTCCCGGTAAGCCCGCCCATGAAGGCGATGGGTGCGAATACCGCAATCAGGGTCGTGGACATGACGACGATGGGAGAGCCGAGCTCGCGCCCGGTGAGCATCGCTGCCTCGAAAGGAGATTTTCCCTCGTCGATGTGTCGGTGGACATTCTCGACGACGATGATGGCGTCATCCACCACCAGACCAATGGCCAGAACGAAGGCGAGCAGGGTGATGAGGTTGATGGAGTAGCCGAGACCCCACATGATCAAACCTGCACCGATGATCGACAGTGGAATGGCCACGGCGGGAATAACCGCTGCGCGCCAAGAACCCAGGGTAAAGAAGATCACCAGCAGGACGACCGCCAGGGTAATGCCGATGGTCAGCATTACCTCATCCAATGAGGCCTTGATGAAGACGCTGGCATCGTAGGGGATGGCCTCGTGCAGGCCTGGTGGCAGGCCCTTGTCGATGTTCTTCAGCGCTGCCTTGACGCCACTGGCAACATCCAGGGAGTTGGCCGATGGCGATTCCTGAATGCCGATGAAGGCCGCTGGGCGCCCGTCGAAGAAGGCGTAGGAGGTATAGTTTTGCGCACCCAGTTCGACCTTGGCGACATCTTTGAGACGGATCAGCGTGTTACTGGACTGTTTGATGACGAGGTTCTTAAATTCCTGCACATTGTGCAGATTGGTGGTGGCAACGATGGTGTTCTGCACCGTCTTGCCGCGTGTCTGACCGACTGCAGAAATGAAGTCATTTGCCTGTAGGGCGGTCGACACCTGTGCCGCGCTGATCCCCAGGGCCGCCATCTTCTGCGGATTCAGCCAGATGCGCATGGCATAGGTGTTGCCGTTCCCAGCACCGGGCGGCAGGATCTGCGCCTCACCGACCCCCGGTACGGTTGCTAGCTGGGGCTGTGCCACGCGCAGCAAGTAGTCCGTAATCTGCTGCTGATTCAGGGTGTTGCTATAGAATGCGATGTACATCAGGTCGGTGGTGCTGCCCACCGTGACGTTGATGACGGGCAACTGGCTGCCCGTCGGTAGTTGGTCCGTAACTTGCTGCACCTTGGCCTGGATGTTGGCCAGGGCAGAACTCGGCGGGGTGCCCAGCTGCATGTATACGGTAATGGTCGACGTGCCTTCGGAGCTGTTCGATGTGAGATAGTCGATGTGCGGCGCGCTGGCGATCACCTTTTCCAGACGCGTGGTCACGAAGCCCTGCACGGTAGCTGGGCTCGCCCCAGGATAGGCGGTGGTGATGGTGACTACGGTGTTGGTCAAGGCTGGATACTGGCGTACCGTCATCATCAGGAAGGCGTGCAGGCCCAGCAGAAAAATCACCAGATTTAGTGCCGTGGCCATTACTGGCCGGCGAACGAAAATTTCCGTAAATCGCATAAGATGGCCTCAGTGTGCCGCGGCGACGCTGACCGGCGCGTCGTTGGTCAATTTGACCTGTCCAGCGGTGACGACGAGCTCGCCGGCCTTCAGGCCCTTGATGATAGCGATCTGACCATCGCGCTCTTCGCCTGTTTGCACCACGCGCTGCACGGCAATCTGGCTCTTTTTGCCATCCACCGTTTTATTTTCGACGACATAGACGAAGTTGCCATAGGTGTTGTAGGTGATGGCTGCGATGGGCACCGTCAATACCTTCTGGGTTACGGCACGGACCACCGTGACGTTGCCAAACATTCCCGGACGCAGGACCTGCTTGGGATTGTTCAGGGTTGCCTGAACCTCGACCTGCCGCGTCTGTGCATTGATGGCGGAGCCCAGCGCCGTAATCTTGCCGGTGAATATCTGGCTGCCAGTGGCGTCCGAGCGAAATTGTACTGGAGTTCCGACCTGCAGTTCCGGGAGATTACTCTGCGGCAGGGTAAAATCGACGTACAGCGGATCCCAGCTCTGCAAATCGGCAATGGCGGTACCCGGCGTCACATACTGCCCCACATTCACCTTGCGAATCCCGATATGACCGCTGAAAGGTGCGGTGATGGCAAGCTTGTGCAAGGTCGCCTCATCATTTTGCAGGGTGGCCTGGTCAACGGCGTAGGTGGCCTGTGCCTGATCGAGCTGTGCCTGGCTCGCTGCCTTGTCGGCAATCAAGGTTTGCGTGCGCTTGAGGTTGACCTCGGCGAGATGCAGATTGGCGCGGTCCACCGCCAGTTGCGCCAGCTGGTTGCTGTTGTCGATCTGCACCAGAAGCTGCCCGGCCTGTACGACAGAGCCCGAGTGAAAATGGATGGCAGTGACGTTACCGGCGATCTGCGTGCTCAGTTCTGTGCCCTGAACGGCGCTGAGGGAGGCGACCGCCTGCAGCTCAGGATGCCACTCCTGTTCCCGCACCTTTTCTGCAGAAACGGAGTACACCGGTTTGGGCGCGTTGGCGATGGCCTTGGCAATCATCTGGTTGACGAAGGCCTTGAAGCCAAAGATGCCGCCAAAGAGGATGACCAAACCAAGAATGACGATAGCGTAGGCTTTTTTCATTGTGGATCTCCGGAGCGTTTGACCGGGGGATGGGAAACTTCCTGCAGCTTGGGTGCCCCTTTGCCGGGCTCATGCCACCAACCGCCGCCAATGGCGACGAGCAGGGCGGCCGTATCCTGATACCGCTGGGATTCCGCCTGCACTACGGCAATCCTGGCACTGTTGTACTGAATCTCGCTGGTCAGCAGGGTGAGATAGTCACTGGCACCGCTGCGATAGCTCACCTCGCTCAGGTGCAAGGCTTTCCGCGCCGCCTCGAGCGCTGCCTGCTGTGCGCGCAGGGTTTCGGCATCGCGCTGCAAGGCGCGCAAGGCGTTGGCCACTTGACCGAAGGCACCGAGCACGGTGGTTCGGTATTCCTGAAAGGTCACCTCATAGGCGGCCTTGGCCTCGGACTCCTGTGCGCGCAGCTTGCCACCCTCAAAAATGGGTTGCGATAGGCTGCCCACCAGGCTCCAGATACTGCTGACCGGATCGAAAAACAGTCCCGGATGGGCCGCTGTGGAGCCAATAGCGGCGCTGAGCTGAACGGTCGGGAAGAACTGCGCCTTCGCTTCGCCGACGGTGGCATTGGCGGCCTTCATTTGTGCCAGTGCTGCCTGTATGTCCGGTCTTTGCTTGAGCAAAGTGGAGGGCAGGCTCACCGGAATCTGCTCCGGCAGGGTAATCTGATCCAGGTGCAGTTCGGGAATCCTGGCCTGTCCGGGAAATTCGCCCAGTAGCGTTGCCAATTGATGATCGTAGACGGTAAGTTGCTGTTGCAGGGGCGGCAGTTTCGCCTCCTGGCTGGCCAGTTGACTGGCCTGGGTGACGACCGTGTTGTCGTCGATTGCGCCGGCTTGATATTGCAACTGGGTCAAATGTAGTAGTTTTTTCTCGCGTACGACGATTTCCTGCGTCGCGGCAATCTGCGCCCGCGTGGAAGCCGCGTCGATGGCGGTGGTGACGATGTTGCCGCTCAGTGTCAAGCGCGCAGCCTCCAGTTCCCAGCGCTGGTAGTCGACCAGGGCTTCACTGTTTTTGTAGACCAGACGATTCACACCAAAGATATCGGGATAATACGAGACCCCCAGGCTGCCAGTGACGAGAGAATAGCGGAAACCGCCCTTGCCACCACCGAAGGCCGCCGAAGATGCCTTGGCGCGGGTGGCTTGCAGGCTGCCGGTGACCTGAGGATAGAAAATGCTGGCGTTCACTCGTTCTTCCGCTTGCGCCTGTCGCAACTGGGCCTGTGCCTGCGCTACCGTTGGGCTGTTTTTCAGGCCGGTTTGCACCAGCTCGTTGATTTCCCGGGAGTGAAAGAGCTTCCACCATTCCTCGTCCAGCGCCTTGCCATAGACGAATTTCTGCGCAGTCCCCGCAACCCCTGCGGCCGATACCGTACCTTTGGGGTTGCCCGAGGCGGCATAGGGGATGTGATCGCCGGGGGTACTCGGCACGCGGAGCTTCGGCTCGAAGCTGCAGGCGGAAAGCCCCAGAGCCAAAGGCACAAGCAGTGCCAGGAACCGATAAGAGGGCAGGGAAGAGGACATGGGCGGGGACTCCAGGGGTTTAACCGACCGTTCGGTATAATGCGTACTGCCTCTGCTCTTGTCAATCCAAGGCGAATGATTTCAGAATGTAAAGGAGCTTGATTTTGCAGCGCAAGCAACGCATATTCCCGTACACCAAACTTGATGGTTTTTCGGAGCGTTCACTATGATTCGTCGTACCTTTCTCATCGGCCTTGCGGCCTCCAGTCTTGTGTTGCTTTCTCCCATGGCGATGGCGGAGCCGTCGGTGCCGCAGGTCATCCAGTCCATCCAGAGTGGTCAGTACGCAAAGGCGCAGCAGCAGCTTTCCGAGGTCCTTTCGGCGCACCCGAATTCCGCGCAGGCGCAGTATCTGGAGTCGCGGCTTCTGGCAAAGGAGGGCAAATGGCAGGAAGCGGCTGCCGCCCTGCAGCGGGCGAAGAGCCTCGACCCCAGCCTGTCTTTTGTGCAGCCCAAGGTGTTGGCCGGCTTTGAAAAGCAGTTGCAGCAAAAGGTCGGGAAAGCATCCTCCTCCACTGCAGCGGTCGGCGAGAAGACACATTCCCGACTGGGCGCAGCCATTGCCTGGTTTCTGGGCCTGATTGCCATCATCGCCGGGATTTCCTGGTTCCTGCGCCGCCGTCGGCAACAGCAGGCCATGGCCTACCGCCAGATGCAGCCCGGCTTTGGCAATATGGGCGGATTTCCGGGGCAGGGGACCTATGGTCCGCAGGGGCCTTACGGTCCTGCCGGGGCGCCACAAGGGGGCGGCATCGGTTCCGGTCTGGCCTCGGGTATTGCCACCGGAGTAGGTATCGGCGCGGGTATGGCAGCTGGTAATGCCTTGGCCGGTAGTCTCTTTGGTCACCACGATGCTGATACTGGCAGCAACGAGGCTGGCCAGAACGACCAGTTTGGTATGACCGACGCTTCCTGGGGTGGAGACGATTCTGCTGCGGGGGATTTCGGTATGGGTGGTGACGACGACAGCTGGGTGTAATGGCTGAGTGCTTGGCGGGCTTCGTCTTGCCAAGCATCATCCTCGACCAGTACCATTCAGCCTTTGCCGGTCTGCGCTGATATGGCTGGAGAGCAGTGATGTTTCACGGAAGTATGGTGGCGTTGATCACGCCAATGGATTCCAGCGGGGCCGTCGATGACCGCGCCCTGCGAGATCTGGTCGAATGGCACATTGCCGAAGGCACGCACGCGATCGTTGCCGTAGGTACGACCGGCGAGTCGGCAACGCTGACGGTCAAGGAGCATGTTGCCGTCATTCGCAGTGTGGTCGAGCAGGTGCACGGACGGATTCCCGTCATTGCCGGCACCGGTGCCAATGCTACGGCAGAGGCTATCGAACTCACTCGTGCGGCCATGGAAGTGCAGGCGGATGCCGCACTGCTGGTCAGCCCCTACTACAACAAACCGACGCAAGAAGGCCTCTTTCAGCATTACAGCGCCATTGCCGACGCCTGTCACTTCCCCATCATCCTCTACAATGTGCCCGGAAGGACTTCCGGCGACATCTTGCCGGAGACCGTGGCGCGGCTTGCTGAACGCCCCTGCATCGTCGGCGTCAAGGAGGCCAGTGGCAAGGTCGATCGCGTCGCGGAAATTCTGCATCTCTGTGCCGCCCGTGATGCCAGCATCGAGGTTTACAGCGGTGACGACGGCGCAGCTCTCGCAGCCATGGCAATTGGCGCACGCGGCGTGATTTCGGTCACCGCCAATATCGTCCCCAGAGCCATGGCGCAAATGATGGGTGCCGCCCTGGACGGAGATTTTGCCCGGGCGCGACGAATCAATGATGCACTGGTGCCGCTCCACCGCGATCTCTTCCTGGAATCCAACCCGATTCCGGCGAAATGGCTGCTTGCCGACATGCAGCGCGTAGGCCCCACCATCCGCCTGCCGCTCACCCCGCTCAGCGAGCCCCTGCACGCCCGTTTGCGTGCCGCTCTGGAGCATGCCAGCAACGCCCCTCTTTCTCCCGCCTCATGAGTACGCTTGCACCCATGCGTAAACCGATTGCTCGAAGCCTCGTTGCCGCCACCTTGCTCAGCCTGGGTCTGAGTGGCTGCTCCTACATTCCCTTTTTGAAGACCAATACTGGTCCAGAGTATACCGATGCGAAATTGTTGAAGCCCCTGGCGGTGCCGCCGGATCTGCTGGCCTCGGCGCCAGAGCCGGGAGTCACCGTGCCCGGCGGCGGACTGACGGCGGCGGAGGCCGTGCAGCAGGCCGGTATGCAAAGCGCGACCACCAGTAACGGCTACGAAGTCTTTCAGCCGCGTCTGGCGCCCGGTGAGAGTGCAGTTGCCGAGCCCACGGTACCCGGCGTGCAGGCCACTCTGGTGGGACAGGGCAAGGATCTGGCCCTGCGTACGCAGGCCAAGCCAGCACAGATCTGGTCAGCCGTCCGTGCCGAGCTGGAAAAGCGCAAGATCGGCATCAAGGATTTCTCCTCCGAGCGCAACGAACTGGTCACGGACTGGGAGTATCAACGCGGCGGCCTCACCTCGATCTTTGGCAATAGCCTCGGTGCTAACCGGCGGATGCAATACACCTTCCGGCTGCGAGCGCAGGGAGATGGTGCGCAGCTTTTGACTCTCGCGCAGCAGCGACAGTGGATCAGTCCCACTTCCGAGTCTGTCGACTGGCAGCCCCACGATCCGGATCTGGGTGCCAATCGGCATCTGCTGGAGGCCGTGCAAAAGCGCCTCGCGCAATCGGTAGTGATGGCGGAGATGCCTGCGATCAAGGTGACCCGCTATCGTGACGACCTCGGTCCGTATCTGGTTTTGAATCAGCCGCCGGCCAAGGCGCAGCCTGCCGTCCAGTTAGCACTGAACAGTTTGGGTCACCCCGTACATGCCGAGGCTCTTGGCGTCTGGTCGGTGCAAGTTCGCGGCGGCTCTGAACAGAAGAAATCGCAAGGCATTTTGGGTGGAATGTTCAGCAATGCCTGGCATAGCATCGAGGGCATCTGGGGCGGCGGCAAGCCCAGCAAGCCACTGAATGTGCAGGTCAAGTTGCTGGCCATGAAGGATGACAGCGGCAGCGTGTTGGAGACGTCTTCCAGCGCCCAGAGCGAAGAAGAGAGCAAGGCTGCCGTCGATATCCTCGACAAGTTGCAGACGGCGTTGGCGCCAGAGAAAGGGAATGCCTCATGATCGAGCGTTACACCCGCCCGGAAATGGGCGTTCTCTGGACGCAGGAGGCCAAATATGACGCCTGGCTGAAGGTTGAGCTCGCCGCCTGTCGCGCTTTGGCGGCAAAAGGCGAGATTCCCGCAGAGGATCTTGCGGAAATCGAAGGTAAGGCGAAGTTCGATGTCGCGCGCATCGACACCATCGAAAAAGAGGTCAAGCACGATGTGATCGCGTTTCTGACCTCGGTCGCAGAGTTTGTCGGTCCTTCCAGCCGCTTCATCCACAAGGGGCTTACCTCTTCCGACGTGGTGGACACCGGCTTCGCCCTGCAGTTGCGGGCTGCCGGCAAGCTGCTGTTGACCGGCCTGCAGCGTCTCGATCAGGCACTGGTGCGGCTGGCATGGAAGTATAAAGATACGGTGATGATTGGCCGCTCCCATGGAATTCACGCCGAGCCAGTCACCTTTGGACTCAAGGTGGCAGTGTGGCGAGCGGAGGCACAACGCAATCTGCAGCGCCTGAAAAACGCCATTGCTGCGGTGTCGGTAGGGATGTTGTCAGGGGCGGTGGGTACCTTTGCCAACATCTCCCCAGATATCGAAGAAGCAGTCTGCAAAGAGCTGGGGCTACAGCCCGAGGCGGCCAGCACGCAGGTGATTTCCCGCGATCGTCACGCCGAATTTTTCAATACCTTGGCGCTGATTGGCGGCTCTGTCGAGAAGATTGCCATAGAGATTAGGCATCTCCAGCGCACCGAGGTTTTGGAAGCGGAGGAGCCTTTTACTGCGGGGCAGAAAGGCAGTTCGGCGATGCCGCACAAGCGCAACCCAATCCTGTCCGAAAACCTTACCGGCTTGGCACGCCTGCTGCGTGGTTATGCCGGGATGGCATTGGAAGACATCGCTCTGTGGCACGAGCGGGACATTTCTCACTCCAGTGTCGAGCGCGTCATTGGTCCGGATGCCTGCATCGTTCTTGATTTCATGCTGCATCGCGCCAGCGGCCTGCTCGAGGGGCTGGTGGTCTACCCCGAACGGATGCGCGAGAATCTCGAAAAAACGCACGGTCTGATTTTTTCCCAGCGCGTTCTGTTGGCGCTGACAGAGAAGGGGATGCTGCGGGAGGATGCCTACCGCGTAGTACAGCGCAACGCCATGCGGGTCTGGCAGGAAGGATTGGATTTTCAGACCCTGCTGCTGGCGGACGGTGACGTACAGCGCTATCTCAGCGCCGCCGAGCTTGGCGAGCTTTTTGATCTTGCCTACCACCGCAAGGAGATTGACAAGATCTTCGCACGGGTGTTCCCGGAAGGCCGACCCACATGAGCGATCGCAAAAAGTTATACGAGGGTAAGGCCAAAATCGTCTACGCGGGCGAGAATCCCGACGAGTTGATCCTGTATTTCAAGGACGACACCTCCGCCTTCGACGGGGAAAAACTCGAGCAGTTGGCGCAAAAGGGCGAGGTGAACAACGCCTTCAATGCGTTCATCATGGAATATTTGCAGCAGGCGGGCGTACCTACGCACTTTTTGCGTCGCACTGGGGCGCGTGAGTCGGTGGTGCAGCGTCTGGAAATGATCCCGGTGGAATGTGTGATCCGCAATCGCGCCGCTGGTTCGCTTTGTCGGCGCCTGGGGATCGAGGAGGGACGAGTTCTGGAGCCGCCGGTACAGGAATTTTTCCTCAAGAACGACAGCCTGCACGACCCCATGATCAATCGTTCGCATATCCGCAGCTTTGGCTGGGCGACTGAGGACGAAGTGGCGGCGATGACGCGCTGGACGGAGCGGGTGAATGTCCTGCTGGTTGAACTCTTCGCTCGTGCTGGCCTGATTCTGGTGGATTTCAAGCTCGAATTCGGGCGTTATCACGGAGAGCTGCGTTTGGGCGACGAGTTCAGCCCGGATGGTTGCCGCCTTTGGGATGCCCAGAACCTGGAGAAAATGGACAAGGACCGCTTCCGTCGGGGTCTCGGTGGAGTGGTCGAGGCCTATGTCGAAGTGGCACGTCGCCTTGGTGTCCCCCTCGCCTAACGATTTCAGAATATCCCCATTTCTCAGGTCTGCCGGGAGATTGCCGTGACCTTCGCCATCCATCGCGGGGCTCGGGCCCTGTCTGTTTTTCGTGCGCAACGCATCCTGCAACAGCTTCACGCCGAAGGGCTTGGCGTTTGTGGCCTCGCCGCGCGCTATGTGCATCTCCTCGATTGGGAGCAAGCGCCCGGTAACGAAGAGCAAGCACGTGCCGAGGCTTTGTTGAGTTATGGAGAGCCCTGGATAGGCGCGGGCGGCGCGATGGAGATTGCGGTGGTGCCCCGCCTGGGGACGGTTTCTCCCTGGTCGAGCAAGGCTACGGAAATCGCCCAGGTTTGTGGTCTGCGCAACCTGCGGCGTATCGAACGCGGCATCGCTTATTATGTGGACCATGAAAAAAGCCTGCTGCCGCCAGAACGGGAGAGTTTACTGGCGGTTCTGCACGACCCCCTGACGGAAACGGTACTGGAGGACTGGCAGGCCGCCGATGCCGTCTTTGCGCATCCGCAACCCCGCCCTTTGCGCCGCATTCCCTTCCTGCGGGAGGGTCTGCCGGCGCTTCTCGCCATCAACGAGGAGCTGGGGCTTGCCCTTTCCGAGGCGGAAATCGCTTATTTGGCGCAGCTCTTTCACGACTTGCAACGCGATCCCAGCGATGCCGAACTGATGATGTTTGCCCAGGCGAACTCGGAGCACTGCCGCCACAAGGTTTTCAACGCCCAATTTCGGCTGGATGGTCAGGAACAAAGCCAGACCCTGTTTGGCATGATTCGTTCTACGCATCGAGCCCACCCACATGGCACGCTCTCTGCGTATCATGACAATGCCGCCGTCATCGAGGCCTATGCCCCGAGCTACTATTTTTGCGCAGGAAGTGACGGGAACTATCTGAGTCACAAAGAAAATCTGGGCATTCTGATTAAGGTCGAAACGCATAACCATCCGACCGCCATCTCTCCCTTTCCCGGTGCAGCGACGGGCAGTGGTGGGGAGATTCGGGACGAAGGAGCGACGGGCCGCGGTGGCAAGGCGAAGATGGGGCTCTGCGGTTTTTCCGTATCACACCTGCGCATCCCGGGCTACGAGCAGCGTTGGGAGCGAGAGTTTTACGGGCGTCCGCAGCGCATTCGCTCCGCCCTCGAAATCATGCTCGAAGGACCGATCGGCGCTGCAGCGTTCAACAATGAATTCGGCCGCGCCAGCGTGGCGGGCTATTTTCGCGTTTTTGAAGGCGAGCACAACGGACGCCACTGGGGCTATCACAAGCCGATCATGCTCGCCGGTGGGGTCGGTCAGATTCGACTGACTCTGATTCAGAAACTGCCCTTACCCGTAGGCGCCAAGGTGCTGGTGCTTGGCGGTCCGGCCATGCTCATCGGCCTGGGAGGTGGCGCGGCTTCCAGTGTGGCGAGTGGTAAGGGCGAAGCGAACTTGGACTTTGCCTCGGTACAGCGCGGCAACCCAGAGATGCAGCGGCGCGCCCAAGAGGTGATCGAGCGCTGTATTGCCCTGGGAGAAAAATCACCCATTCTTTCCATTCATGATGTTGGCGCTGGCGGTTTATCCAATGCCCTGCCCGAACTCCTACATGATGGGGGCGGGGCGGTACCTTGCAGCTGCGCGCCGTGCCCAATGACGACCCGGCCATGTCACCCATGGAGATCTGGTGCAACGAGGCGCAGGAGCGCTACGTTTTGGCGGTGGCAGCCGATCGTCTGGAGGAGTTTCTCGCCCTCTGCCAGCGCGAGCGTTGCCCGGTGGCCGTGCTTGGCACAGTGGAAGAGGGCGATCGCCTGCGCGTGCAGGATGCGTTGTTGAAAGATCTGCCCGTGGATATGTCTCTCAATGCCCTGCTGGGTTGCCCGCCGCGCATGCTGCGGGATGCGCATAGCGTGCCGCTGCGTGCGCAAGCCTTGACGGTGACAGACTGGGAGCTGCGCGATCTCGCCTATGCCGTGCTCCGCCACCCCTCGGTCGCCAGTAAGGAATTTCTCGTCACCATTGGCGATCGCAGTGTCGGTGGTCTCATCGCCCGCGACCAGATGGTCGGTCCCTGGCAGGTGCCGGTAGCCGATTGCGCCGTCTCTGCCGCCGACTTTTGGCAATTGCACGGCGAGGCAATGGCCTTGGGCGAGCGCGGGCCGGTGGCGGTGCTCGACGCGCCGGCAAGCGGCCGTCTGGCTCTGGCGGAAGCGTTGACGAATCTCTTTGCCGCCGATGTGCAGGAATTGGGGCAGATCAAGCTCTCCGCCAACTGGATGGCGGCGGTCAATGTGCCCGGCGAAGACGCTCGCCTGTTTGAAACCGTGCGCAGTGTGGCCGAAGAACTCTGTCCAGCGCTGGAGTTGAGTATTCCCGTTGGCAAAGATTCCCTGTCGATGCAGACGGTCTGGCAGGAGGGCGATGCCCAGAAATCAGTGACCGGGCCACTGAGTCTGGTAGTTACGGCGGTCGCACCGGTAGCGAATGTCGCCGCTACCTGGACCCCGCAGTTGCAGGATCTGGCAGGCACTGAGCTTTGGCTCCTGGACCTTGGACGTGGCCGACTGGGTGCATCCATTCTGGCGCAGGTGCTAGGACAATTGGGTGCGGAACCCGCCGATCTCGATGACCCGGCGCTGCTGCGGGCGGCCTTTGCGTTGCTGCGCATGTTGCGACAGAAGGGTGTCGTTCTGGCTTATCATGACCGCTCCGATGGCGGGCTTTGGGCCACTGTCTGTGAGATGTCCTTCGCCGGCCGGCGTGGCGTAGAGATCGTCGTTCCTGCAGACGTCGAGATCATGGGCTTTCTCTTTGCAGAAGAGCCGGGCCTCGTGTTCCAGCTACGTCGCGATGATGCAAACGCGCTGCGGGGTCTTGCCGCTGCGGCGGGACTGGAATCCCGCTTGCATTGCCTAGGGCGGGTGACGGCGGATTGGCAGCTGCGCATCTTGCAGGGTGACGCCCTCTTGCTGGATGAGGCGGGCAGCGATTTGCTGGCAGCTTGGGCAGAAACCAGTAATCGCGTGCAGTCCTTGCGTGATGATCCTGATTGCGCAGCCGAGGCATATGCGCACAGCACGGACCTGCGTCCCAGCCTATTCAGTAATTGGCGGGAGGATCTGCGTCCCAGCTTTGCCACGCCAGAGATCGGCGTGGCGAAGCCGCGAGTGGCGATCCTGCGTGAGGAGGGGGTCAACGGCCAGGTGGAGATGGCCGCAGCCTTTGCCCGCTGCGGTTTTACCGCCGTCGACGTACACATGAGTGACTTGCTCGCTGGCCGCGACGATATCCGCAATTATCCAGTATTTGCCGCTTGTGGTGGCTTTTCCTACGGCGACGTGTTAGGGGCTGGTGCCGGCTGGGCCAAGTCGATTCTCTACCATGACGATTTGCGCCGGCAGTTTGCCGCCTACTTTGCCGATTCGACCCGCCTGGCGCTGGGGGTCTGCAATGGCTGCCAGATGCTGGCGGAACTGCGCGAGCTAATCCCCGGCACGGGGTATTGGCCAGCTTTTCGCCGCAATCGTTCCGAGCAGTTCGAGGCGCGCCTGGCCATGGTGGAGGTGCTTGCTTCTCCCTCCCCCCTCTTTGCGGGACTGGCGGGGCTGCAAGCGCCGATCGTCGTGGCGCACGGCGAGGGACGAGCCGAATTTCGCGCGATAGGACATTGCGCCCAGGCACCCGTGACGATGCGTTACATCGATGCCGATGGGCAGGCAGCCACCTGCTATCCGGCCAATCCCAACGGATCTCCAGATGGAATCACCGGCCTGTGTTCCAGCACTGGACGGGTGAGTATCCTCATGCCGCATCCGGAACGAGTGGTGCGAACGGTGCAGATGAGCTGGCACCCTGCGGATTGGCAGGCCGAGACCCCTTGGCTGGAGATCTTCCGGAACGCCTACCGCAGCGTATCCTGACGAATCGCTGCGGGGCTTCTCCTCTGCCTAGAACAGGTTTTTGATCGTTTCGATCAGCTTGCTGCTCTCACTGCTGCTGGTGCTCGCCGTCGAGGAAGTGACACTCGCCACCGGCGGGTATCCCGTCAGGTAGTCATTCACGCCGACCGGACTGGCGAAGCTGTCGGTCGGGCCAGACACCGTGCTTGGCCGGGGAAAGGGCAGATCCGGAGTTTTGCTTAGCGCCGTCTTCATGTAGTGAATCCAGATCGGCAGCGCCTCTCGTGCCCCGGCTGCCCAGTGCCCCATGGTCCGGTTATCGTCATAGCCCACCCAGACGCTGGTAGTGATCTGCGGGGTGAAGCCGTTGAACCAGGCATTGTTTTCGTTGTTGGTCGTACCCGTTTTGCCGGCGATGTCGTGGCGTCCGAGGCTTTGCGCGGCCACGCCGGTGCCGATCTTGATCACCTGCTGCATCATTTCGGTCATCAGGTAAGCGACGCCCGCCGGGATCGCTGGCTCCCTCGGCGGCGCTTCGTAGCCCATCGGGCAACCCAGTAAGGATACCTGGGTACCGTTACTCTTGACGATCTTGCGGATCAGATAGGGCTTGACCAGATACCCGCCATTGGAGAAGACCGCGTAGCCGCGCGCCATCTGCAGCGGGGCAAAATCGCCGGATCCCAGCACCATTGAGGGTACCGACGGGATCTGTTTTGCGGGAAAGCCAAAACGCTGCACATACTGCGCTGCGTAGGGGATGCCAATGTCCATCAGGATGCGCACGCTCGGAACATTGTGCGAGTACGCCAAGTTCGCCCACACCGGAATCGGGGTGTTGGAGAATTGGTTGCTGTAGTTGGTCGGACTATAGATCTGGCCGGAGGGCAGGGTAATGGAGAGTGGGGTATCCGGGATCAGGGTCTGTGGCGTCATGTAGTTGCTGTTGCCAGAGGCGAGAAGCGCTGGCGCATCCATGGCGGCGGCATAGACGAAGGGTTTGAAGCCTGAACCCGGCTGCCGGTAGGCAAATATCGCGCGGTTGAAATGGCTGAGTTCATAACTGAAGCCGCCACTCATCGCCAGGATCGCCCCTGTATGACTATCAAGGCTGACGATGGCGCCCTGTACCCTGGGAATCTGGGTCAATTGCCAACCCGCATCAGGGCCCGCCGAGGACCAGACGTTCGCGCCCCATTCCTGGCCAGCACCGGCGGTTACCGCCGTCACGTAGGGGCGTATCCAGACCAGGTCGCCGTGCTGCAAGACCGCATCCACCGCCCGTGGCTTGGGCCCACCCAGGCGTGACCGTGCCCAGGCTACGTCACGCAAGGTGAGAGTAACGGTTTTTTTGCCCTCCAGAGACAGCTCAGCGCTTTTGGCCGAGCTGGCAATGACCACAGCCCATTTCAGATTGGCGGGATCATGCGGAGGGAGTTCCTCTGGCCGCTTGCCGGACAGGGCCGCCTGGTAGTTCGCACCATGCAGGCGGGCGATGGGACCGTGATAGATTTTCGGGTCCAGGCTGGTGAGGCCCATGTCGTAATTTTCCAGACCAATTTCCAGTGCCTGGTTGGCGGCTCGCTGATCCTCAGGATCGATGCTCGTGTAGACCTTCAGCCCCGAACGGTAGGTGAAATCCGTGCCGAACTGCTGGCTGAGCCAGTTGGCGATCCAGTCCGTCACATAAGGAGCAGTATTGGAGGCCGACTCGTGATAGCGGGACAAAACGGGTTCCTGTTCGGCAGTTTCCATCTCGGCGCGAGTAATGTAGCCGCGCGCGAACATGCGGCGCAGCACGTAATCCCGGCGCTTCTTGGCAAGTTGCGGGTTGACCACCGGGTTCAGATAGGAAGGTGCTGGCGGCAGTCCGGCAATGGTTGCCATCTCGCCCAGGGTAAGCTGATCTACCCGCTTGCCAAAATAGGTCTCGGCTGCCGCCTCCACCCCGTAGGCCCCCTGCCCGAGATAAATCTTATTGAGATAGAGCTCGAGGATCTCGGCATGGGTGAAGTGCTGCGCGAGCTTGTAGGCAAGCAGAATCTCCGCGACCTTGCGAGTGATGGTCTTCTGCGGGGTTAGATAAAAGTTGCGGGCGACCTGTTCGGGAATGGTGCTGGCTCCTTGCACCGGCGCCAGATGTGTCAGATCGACAAAGGCGGCGCGCAGGATCCCCGGCACACTGACCGGGTAATAGAGGGGATTGTTACTGTAAAAGTGGGAGTTTTCAGCGGCGATGAAGGCCTCCTGCAGCTGTTCTGGAATTTGCCGCAGCGGTAGGGCATAGCGCATCTGCGGTCCGATTACCTGCAATAGACTGCCATTGGCGGCATAGATTCGCAGTGGCTCGTCTGGATGCCATTCCTTCAGCTCGTGTACGGGCGGTAAGGTAGCCCAAATACGGTAGGTGAAGATCGCCGCACCAATGAAAATGTTGGCGAAGATCAGCAGCACGATCAGGAGGATCCAGCGACCCATGTGCCGCTGTTTGCGTGTCCCCGTCTTGCCCGCTGCAGAAGAATTCCCTTTGCCCATGTACCTTCCCTGTTTTCTTGCTGACAGGCCCCGTCAATTGCGACGGGGCCCCTGGCCTTCTATGATACCACGATGATTTTTACGAGTCGCTTCGCACCGAGCCCCACGGGCCATATTCACTTGGGTAACGCCCGCACTGCGTTATTTGCGTTCTGGGCGGCACGCCAGAGCGGCGGCCGCTTCATTATCCGTATGGAAGATACCGATCAGGCGCGCTCTCCAGCCGAACTGGCCAAGGCCCTGCTCGAGGATCTCCGTTGGTTGGGGCTGGACTGGGACGAAGGTCCGGACTGCGGCGGCCCGCATGGACCGTATACACAGATGGAGCGCTTGCCGGTTTACAACGATCTGTTGCAGAGGCTTCTCGATACCGGCCATGCCTATCCCTGTTTCTGTAAGGCGGACGAGCTGAGTGCCGAGCGGGAAGCGCAGCGGGCGGCGGGGAAGGCGCCGCGTTACTCGGGTCGCTGCCGGGCGATTTCCGCTGCGGAGGCACAGCGTCGCCTGGTGGTGGGGGAGGAGGCTACGCTGCGTTTTGCCGTGCCACGCTCGGGCACCCTGCGGGTGGAGGATCTGGTCTGGGGAGAGCGTGCTTACAGCTTGGCCGATCTGGGCGATTTCGTTCTGCGCCGGAGTGACGGCAGTCCGTCGTTTTTCTTTGCCAACGCCGTTGATGATGCCCTGATGGGCGTGAATCTGGTGCTGCGGGGCGAGGATCATCTCAGCAATACGCCACGGCAGATCCTGATCCTGCAGGCGCTCGGGCTGCCCGTGCCAGACTATGGACATCTGCCGCTGCTGCAGGGCAGTGATGGCCAACCGCTGTCCAAGCGTAATGGCGCGGCCAGCCTGCGCGAGCTGCGCTCAGCGGGTTATCTGCCTGCGGCCCTGCGCAATTATCTTGGCCAACTTGGCCACCATTACCCCGCCACCCACTGGCGCAGCGATGCAGAGCTGATCGCCGATTTTTCCCTGGCGCGAATCGGTCGTGCGCCCGCGCAATTCGATCATGAACAGCTGCAATATTGGCAAGAACAGGCATTGCAGCACCTAAGACTGGACGATCTCGTCGCCTGGCTGCGTCCACACCTCACCCTGGTCCCGGAGGAGCAGATCAGCGGCTTCGTTGCTGCCATCCGTGGTAATGTTCATCTGCCCGCCGATGCAGGCGCCTGGGCAGAGTGCTGTTTTCTCCCACTTGTGATCAGCGAGGCAGTGCGGGCAGAACTGGCGGAAAGTGGTGCAGAGTTCTGGTTGCAGGCACAAGCCTGTTATCAGGAACGGCCCGATGACTTCCGCGCCTGGACCCGCCAGCTGGCGCAGCGGAGCGGGCGCAAGGGACGTTCCCTATATCATCCTCTGCGCCTTGCTCTCACTGGCCGGGAACAAGGCCCGGAACTCGCGCAGCTGCTGCCCTTGCTTTCCCACGAGGAAGTACTGCGGCGCCTGGCGCCCATCCCATCCTGAACGCAAACGGATTCCAAACGTCATGCCCAAAGAATTCCCAGTTCTGTACCTTCACGACAGCCTGCAGCGCCAGAAAGTCGTTTTCACGCCCTTGCAGCCTGGCCGGGTGAGCCTCTATGTCTGCGGGATGACCGTCTACGACTATTGCCACTTGGGTCATGCCCGTGCCATGGTCACCTTCGATACTTGGGCACGCATTTTGCGCCATTGGGGATGGCAAACCCGGTACGTGCGCAACATTACGGACATCGACGACAAGATCATCCAACGGGCGGCAGAGCGTCAGGAGTCGATTGGCGTGCTTACCGAGCGCTTCATCGCTGCGATGCACGAAGATGAGGCTGCGCTGGGGTGCCTGCCACCGGATCACGAGCCACGCGCCACGCAGCATATCGCGAATATGCAGACTTTGATCACCACGCTTATCGAAAAGGGCCATGCGTACGTCGCAGACAATGGCGACGTCTATTATGCGGTGCGCAGCTTTCCCGAGTACGGCAAGCTCTCGGGGCGCAGTCTCGACGAACTGCAGGTGGGTGCGCGCATCGAGCCAGGTGAAAGGAAGCGAGATCCTCTGGACTTTGCGTTGTGGAAGGCCGCGAAGCCGGGGGAGCCGGCTTGGCCGTCCCCGTGGGGGGAAGGACGGCCGGGCTGGCATATCGAGTGTTCGGCCATGTCTACGGAGGCCCTTGGGTGTTCCTTCGACATCCATGGCGGTGGCCTCGATCTGCAGTTTCCGCATCATGAAAACGAGATCGCGCAGTCGCAGGGTGCTGGCTGTGCCTTCGCTCACTACTGGCTGCATAACGGGCATATTCGCGTGCGCGACGAAAAGATGTCGAAATCATTGGGAAATTTCGTGACGGTGCGCGATCTGATCCCCAACTATGGTGGTGAAGCCTTGCGCTTTTTTATTCTCGGCAGCCACTATCGCAGCCCACTGCAGTATAGTGACGATGCCCTGGCCGCGACACAAAATTCCCTCGAACGACTGTATACGGCGCTGCGGGGATTGGCACCCCACGAGCTGGTGCCGGAGCTCGGTGCGGATTGGGAGGAGCGCTTCCTCGCCGCCTTGGCCGATGATGCCAATACTCCCGAGGCGCTGGCGGTGCTTTTCGATTTGGCGCGGGAGATCAACCGCTTGCGTGAGCAGGACAGCGAACTGGCACCACCTCTGGGTACACTTCTGCGTAAGCTCGGCGGAGTTCTCGGCCTCCTGCAGCAGGATCCTGAACGCTTCTTTCAGGGCGAGGAAGAGGACGTTGACTGGATCGAGGCTAAAGTCGCGGAGCGGCAACGTGCGCGGGCGCAACGGGATTTTGCCCGCGCCGACGCCATTCGTGCAGAACTCGATGTGGCGGGGATCCTCGTCGAGGATACCGCCGGCGGTAGCAACTGGCGGCGGCGTTGAGGAGATGAAGATCTTATTGGTATGCTTGGGAAACATCTGCCGCTCGCCGATGGCCGAAGGGGTGTTCCGCAAGCTCGTGCAGGAGCGAGGTCTGGATTGGCAGATCGATTCTGCGGGAACGGCGGATTACCATATTGACGAGGCGCCAGACCGACGGGCACAACGGGCCAGTGCCGAGGTTGGCATCATCATCGAAGATCTCCGGGGCCGCCAGGTAGAGACCTCCGACTTCACCCGTTTCGATTGGATACTGGCACTGGACCGCGCCAATCTGTGTGCGCTCCGGTCCCTCGCCCCAGCCGGGCATTCCGCAAGGATGGGACTGCTCCTCGATCCCTTTCTCGAGGGCCGGGAGCCTGGGGAGGTGGCTGATCCCTACTGGGGGGAGATGGATGATTTTCGTGCTTGTCGAACGCAGATTCAGCAAGCCGCGGTAGAATTCCTCGGGCGGGTGGGGCAAGCGCAGGAGAGTTCGGGCTGAGCAACGAAGGTTTCGCTAGCGATGTCCCGCCAACCCGAATAGTTTCCGCTACGTTCCTTGCCGAGTAGCGGTTTCAGTCTTCTCCGAGAAGATCTCCTTGTCCTTTGAGTAGGTCATCGTCGCCTGCCGCTCGGTGCTCATTCGTGCTTGCTATCCCACCCACCACTTCCAGCGTTGCGACTTCCAGATCGGAAATTTCGTTCATATCCTCAGTCGTTACAGGCGGCGCTTCCGCAACGCTTGCCTGCGGCGTAGCGGGCAGATCCCCGCCTGGGGATGATTCCGGCAGATCTCCATTGGTGCTTTCTGCTACTGGCAGCGCAGGCACTTCTGCCAGGCCAGAGTCGTTTGTGCCAGTACTGAATTCTCGTTCCCCACTCGCTGCTGCGGAATCCACGCCGACGGATTCTGCGAATGGCGAGTTGCTGCTGGGTAGAGGATCGATGTGTCCGAGCTCCTGCGTTGCTTCCCGCCGGTCGGCAGGCGCAGCAGAGCGCACCGGGCTCGCAATGGCACTGGCAGGTACCAGTAACTGGTGCCAATCGTCGGCTGCAGGTATCGGGCCAGGGTAGCGAAGCTCCTCATCGGTCATTCCCCCCTCCGCCGGGGGTAGAATCGCTGGGCTGGTCTCCCCTTCTTCCTCGCGCTCGTCGTTGTTTGTCTCGTTGCCCTCGCCGCTGTGCTGGCGCCGCGCCCGGGCTCGTCGTCCACCTCGGCGGCGGCGGCGACCTCCGGCGCGACCGCCGTCGTCTTGGCTCTCGTTACCGTTGGCCGCTTTTTCACCATTGTCGACGATCTCCACGGCGCCGGTTAAAGCGGCGAAGGTCTCGGCATCCATCGGTACATAGCGGGATACCAGGGCCCGGACCAAACGCGCAAGGATTCCTTCCTCGCGCGGCAGCGGCGCCGGTTTCGTCTTGGGTGTCGGTAGTCGCGGCGGTGGCAGTTCGTCCGGTGGTGGCGGCGCAGTAAGCGGAGTGATCGCTGCGCTGCTGCTTGCCGTCGCCTTGCCCGGACGCTGTGGCACCGCACTGACGCGGCTCTCGACCGGGCGCTCGGGGCTGGCCTCTCCCTTGATACGCTGGATCTCGTAGTGCGGTGTCAGCAATGCCGGGTTGGGGATGATGTTGAGCCGCACCCCACTGCGCGCCTCCAGTTCGAGGAGCGCCTGCCGTTTTTCATTGAGCAGATAGACCGCGACATCGAGCGGTACTTGACACTCTACTTCGCTGCAATTCCGCTTGAGCGTCTCCTCGTGCAGTAGACGCAGCACATGCATGGCGGTGCCCTCGCAGCCCCGGATCTGGCCGGTGCCGCGGCAACGTGGGCAGGGTTCGTAGGTGGCCTCGTCCAGACTCGCGCCCAGCCGCTGGCGCGACATCTCCAGCAAGCCAAAGCGGGAGATACGCCCTACCTGCACCCGCGCCCGATCGATTTTCAGCGCTTCGCGGATGCGGGTTTCGACCTCGCGCTGATGTTTCGGCGATTCCATATCGATGAAATCGACGACGATCAGTCCCCCCAAGTCGCGCAGGCGAATCTGCCGGGCGATCTCATCCGCTGCCTCCAAATTGGTCTGGAGGGCAGTTTCGGCAATATCCTGCCCCTTGGTGGATTTGCCGGAGTTGATGTCGATGGCGACCAGCGCTTCGGTATGGTCGATGACAATGGCGCCCCCGGATTCCAGGCGTACCTCCCGGCTGAAGGCTGACTCGATCTGCTGTTCGATCTGGTATCGGCTGAAGAGGGGGATGTCGTTCTCGTAGAATTTGAGACGGGAAAGCATGCGCGGCATCATTCCGCTCATGAACTGCTGTGCCGCCTCAAAGGCCGACGCTTCGTCGATCAGGACTTCGCCGATGTCCTCGGAAAAGTGATCGCGCAGGGCGCGCACCACCACATTGCCTTCCTGGTAGATGAGGAAGGGGGCAGGATGGTCGGCAGCCGCCGCCAGAATTGCCTGCCAAATCTGCTTGAGGTATTCCAGATCGCGTTGTAGTGCCTCGAAATCCTGGCCAATCCCGGCGGTGCGGGCAATCACCCCCATGTCTTCCGGGATGTCCAGCATCTGCAGGTGTTGACGGATCTGCGCTCGGTCGTCCCCTTCGATGCGCCGCGAAACTCCACCCGCCCGGGGTTGTTGGGCATCAATACCAGATATCGGCCGGCAAGGCTGACGAAGGTGGTCAGCGCCGCGCCCTTGCTCGAACGCTCCTCTTTGTCTACCTGGACGATGACTTCCTGACCTTCGCGCACCAGCTCCTGAATGCGCTTGCGGCCGGATTCCTGTTTTTGAAAATATTCGCGCGAGATTTCTTTGAGAGGCAGGAAACCGTGCCGTTCGGCGCCATAATCGACGAAGGCGGCCTCGAGACTGGGTTCGATGCGGGTGATCTTGCCTTTGTATACATTGCTTTTTTTCTGCTCACGGAAGGCGTGTTCCAGATGCAGATCGAGCAGTTTCTGTCCATCCACGAGCGCCACCCGCAGCTCTTCAGCATGGGTGGCATTGATCAACATTCTTTTCATTACTGTCTTCTCCGGCGCTCAAACCCGCACGGGGAGCGCAACGTATTCCATGAACTGGGCGGCACATACGGTCGCAGCCGGTGTTTGTACCTGTGTCTTCGACCGGTGCACTCTCACTGCGACGCGGCCTACGTCGCAATATATGACAGATGAGAATAGAATCGCAAACCTTGGCGATGGAGTTGGCAGATGGCAGAAAGCGGGGTCCGCTACCTGGAGATCGGGGAAGCAGAGGCGGGGCAACGGCTGGACAATTTTTTGTTGCGGGTGATGAAGGGGGTACCGCGCTCCCATGTCTACAAAATTCTGCGCAGTGGCGAGGTGCGGGTGAACAAGGGGCGGGCCAAGGCGCAATATCATCTGGCGCCGGGCGACCAGGTGCGCGTCCCACCGCTGCGCCAGGCCGACCCCAGCCCTGCGCCGCAGGTTTCCTCCAGGCTGGCCGATGATCTAAGACAGCGTATCCTTTACGAGGATGATCGGCTCCTCGTTCTGGACAAGCCAAGTGGTCTGGCTGTGCACGGCGGTTCGGGGATCGCCTGGGGAGTCATCGAGGCGCTGCGCAGCCTGCGTCCGGAATTGCGGGAGCTGGAACTGGTGCATCGCCTCGATCGCGAGACGTCGGGCTGCCTGCTGCTGGCCAAGCGCCGCTCGGCGCTGCGCCAACTGCATGCCAACCTGCGCGAGGCTGCCTTCCAGAAACGTTATCTGGGTCTGGCATGGGGCAAATGGATGGGTGGCGAGCGCCGCGTCGATCTGCCTCTGCGCAAGAATACCCTGCGCTCCGGCGAACGGATTGTGCGGGTAGATCAGCAGGAGGGTAAAGCCGCCGCCACGCGCTTCACCCCCCTACAAAGGTTTTCCGACTGCACTCTGGTGGAGGCCGAGCTCGAGACTGGACGCACGCACCAGATCCGTGTGCATCTACAAGCCTTGGATCACCCCCTGCTGGGGGACGAAAAATATGGCGATGCGACGGCGAACGGCCGCTTTCGTGAGCGCGGGCTGCGGCGGCTTTTTCTGCATGCCAGCCTGTTGGCGTTTCCCCATCCACGGGATGAACGCATCATTCGCGTCGAGGCGCCCTTGCCGGCAGAACTCGCGATGCTGCTGGAGTCCATGGCGAGCACGAAGGGCTCGTGAGCCGGTTGTGGATCTTTAAGCGCCCCACACGGCGCGCGGGCAGGTCCTTACGGTTGATGACCCGCCGTGATGGTGGTGATGGTTGCCGCTTATTGTCTGCACCGTCGGAAACGCAGATGTACCCCAGCGACTCGACTGTCACACGCCGTCGGGCTCCTGCATCCACGCCGGGATGTCCCGCTGGCCACGCAGCACACGCCAGACGTCGATGTGGCCTGGGTGCTCGACGTAGAACACGAGGTAGGGGTAGCGCGTCAGCGGCCATGCGCATAGGCCCGGCAGGTTGAGTTCATGGGCGTAGCGCGGAGATCTGGTGGTCGGGTGGTGGCGACCGATGTGCCCGTAAGCCTTCTCCAGCGCATCGACGAAGCCCATTGCCACGGCTTCGCCAGCCTCACTCAGGTAGTAGGCGACGGACTCGTCGACATCCCGGTTGGCCTGCTCACGCGGGATGACTGGCTCGGCCTTCACGCCCTGGTAGCGGGTTTGGCTGCCTTGCGCACCCGGTCAAGCAGCCCGTCGAAGTAGCTGGCATCGGCGGGGGACGCCGGGGCCGACGTTGCTCCGGCCAGCAGCAAGCCGCGCAGTTGCAGACGGTCCCGGTCCTTGCGGATCAACTCGCGCACGTACTCGCTGCTCGTGCCATAGCCGCGCTGGCTGACCTGTTCGTCCACGAAGGGCTTCAGGGAGTCGGGGAGGGAGATGTTCATTGTACTCATGGCGTAAGTGTGGATCCTTTGGCAAATTTGGCAAGACTCATATTCCAGACTCATATTCCAGACTCATATTCCACCGTACCGAAAGAAGACCTTCGAGCCCAACCCGAACAACTGCCTGTGAGGTATCTGAGTCTTGTGGACACTCCCGATTGGATACAATGGATCAAGGAGGATCTTAGTGAGCAGAAAGTCACTACCCAAAGGAATTTCGGGCAGAAGCTGTCCGCCTCGTTTTAGAGCAGGGGCTCACGTTGTGAGAGGCGTCTCAGCGCCTACCCGCGGGCCAAACGGGGTATAGAGACAGACTTGGAGCCAGTAGCGCTGAAAACTGGGTCTTTCGGCAGGTCGCCATCCGCAGCACAGGAGGCCGGAACCCCGCGTGGTGCGGGGATTTCAGGCAAGAAAAAGAGCCCGGATATTATCCGAGCCCTTGGGATTGGTGGAGGCGGCGGGAATTGAACCCGCGTCCGCAAGACCTAGACCACCGGATCTACATGCGTAGTTTGTCTATTCGGTTTTAACCCGGAGCGACTCCGACAAACAGGATGCGCGCCCAGCGATTCGGCTTTATTTTAACGCTCGGCCCACCGACCAGACCCAGCGCGATTCCGTGTTTCGTCGACCCCCCGCAGGCCTTGCGGCCACCGGACCCGCGGACAAACCCGGGCGGAGGGCTCACTGCTTACGCAGCGAGGGCGTAATTGCTGTCGTTGGCAATTATGAATCGGCGATCAGTTTTAAGAGCGAACCGCAGCTCTGCATGCACCGAAGGCTTCGCGACCTGCGTCGAAGCCGGTCGCCCCCTTGTTACGTCTTAGACTATACCGCTAGCGGGTGAGTTCCGAAAGAGACGCCAAGCCTGGCGTCTCAGTCGCGCTCCTCTACGAGGCGACGCAGTCGGAACAGCGCCTCCAAGGCAGCGCGTGGACTGTAGTCCTCCGGATCGATCTCCCGCAAGGCCTGAATCGCCGGGTGCGGCGCATCGACAAAGAGGGACAATTGCTGTGTGGTGCTTTGCGGCTCTGAGATTGGCGCGCGCGCTGGGTCTTCCAGACTCGCCAAGCGCGCTCGCGCGCTCTGCAGCACGACATCCGGCAATCCCGCAAGGCGGGCGACTGCCAGTCCAAAGCTCTGCGTTGCCGGCCCTTCCTCGATCTGATGCAGGAAGGTGACGCGGTCGTGTGCCGCCAGAGCATCGACGTGGACGTTCGCAAGCAGCGGATGCTGCATCTCAGTCAGCTCGAAATAGTGTGTGGCGAAGAGGGTGTAACTCCCTTTGCGTAGCAGCTCCTCGGCGGTGGCCCAGGCAATCGCGAGGCCGTCGTAGGTGGCAGTCCCGCGCCCAATCTCATCCAGAATGATCAGGCTCTGTGCCGTTGCCAGGTGGAGGATCTGTGCGCTTTCCTGCATCTCCACCATAAAGGTCGAGCGCCCTCCGGCGAGGTCGTCGGCGGCGCCAATGCGGGTAAAAATCTGATCCACTGGACCAAGCCGGGCGGATTGCGCCGGTACCCAGCAGCCGATATGGGCCAAAAAGACAATCAGCGCCACCTGTCGCATATACGTGGATTTTCCGCCCATGTTGGGACCGGTAATCAGTAGCATGCGCCGTTCGTCGTTCATGTGCAGATCGTTGGGTACGAAGTGCGCGCCCAGCTCGGCCTCTACCAACGGGTGCCTTCCTGCCTCGATCTCCAGCACCGCCTCGTCGCAAAATTCCGGCGCTGTCCAGCGCAAGCTATGTGCCCGTTCGGCAAAATTCGCGAGCAGATCCCATTGCGCGATCTCCGCAAGCACTTCCTGCAGGGCCGGAACCCGTTTTGCCACCACGCGCAACAGCTCCATGTAGAGCGTTTTTTCGCGCGACAGGGCGCGGCTTTCTGCGGACAAGACCCGATCTTCGATTTCTTTCAGGGCGACATTACTGAAGCGCTCTGCATTTTTGGTGCTTTGCCGGCGGCGGTAGTCGGCAGGTACCGATCCTTCGTAGCTGCGCGGAATCTCGATGAAATAGCCGTGGACGCGATTGAACTGTACACGCAGCTGGGCGATGCCGGTGCGCTCCCGCTCGGCCGCTTCGAGATCTGCCAGCTCCTGTCCTACATTTTGCTCGGTATGGCGCAGCGCCTCGAGTTCGACATCGTAATCATCGCGCAGATAGCCGCCATCGCGCTGGCTCAATGGCAGATCGTCGACGAGTGCGTTTTCCAGTAGCCCGCGCAACTGCATGAAGGATTCCAGATCATCACTGGCGACTGTATGGCTCGCAGACCCATCGACGGCTGCGATGGCGGCAAGAATCCCGGGCAGGCGTTGCAAAAAATGCCGCAACTGCCCGAGATCGCGCGGGCTGGCACGCTCCAGGGCGACGCGGGTCAGTACGCGTTCGATATCGGCAAGCCCACTCAAGGATTGCTGCAGATTCCGATACTGAGATCCTTCCGTCAGCTTCGCCACCCGCTGATGACGTACGCGAAGTTCGTCACCCTGGCGTAAGGGACGCAATAAGCAGCGGCGCAAAAGGCGCGCGCCCATGGGCGTCTGGCAGTGTTGCAGCAAGCGCCAGAGGCTGGGGCCGTCATTATCCCGTCCGGCAAGAATCTCTAGCGCACGCAGCGCGTTGGCATCGATCCCCAAAGTCTCCGCGGGTCGTTCCGGAGTGATACGCTGTACCTGGGCGAGGGAGATTTTGAGCCGCGATTCGGCATAGTCGAGCACGGCGGCAGCAGCGCGCAGCGCGAGGGGATGATCGGCAACCCCAAAACTCCCTAATCGGTTGCCAAAATAGCGCTGCAAAACTCGCTCACTGGTATTTTGCTGAAAAGATTTCCGGGCAATGTGCTGATAGCGCTCCGGTGCCATGCTGGAGAACGTCTCTTGTCCCTCCGGTAGCAGGATCTCCGCCGGTTGCAGTTGCCGCAGGCGGTCGGCCAGAGTCGCCTGGGACGCAAAATCCTGCACGCGTAATTCCCCACCGGCCACGGAAAGCAGCGCCAACCCCCAGGCGTCTTCTGATCCGGGACAGAGGGCGGCCAGTAGTGACTCTTGCTCCGGCTCCAGCAGACTGACGTCAACCAGCGTGCCGGGAGTGAGAACGCGGCTGATGGAGCGTTCCACCGGTCCCTTGGCGAGTGCAGGATCGCCCACCTGTTCGGCAATCGCCACCTTGAGCCCCGCGCGCACCAGGCGCGCGAGGTAGGCCTCGGCGCTGTGGATGGGTACCCCCGCCATGGGAATGGGCGCACCGGCGCTCTGCCCGCGGGTGGTCAAGGCAATGCCAAGCAGCTCCGCGACGCGGCTGGCGTCCTCGTAAAACAGCTCGTAAAAGTCGCCCATACGGAAGAAGAGCAGGGCATCGGGATTTTCGGCCTTGAGCGCCAGATATTGGCGCATGACCGGGGTATGCTCGTGGTTTGCGGTCATCGGGGGCAGCGTGCGACCTTAGCGAAAACAAAAGCCCCGATGGAGAAGCATCGGGGCGATTTACGACACTATGCCGTCAACTTCGGCTCGTGCCGCCAAAGATCTCCAGCAGCGCCATGAAGAGGTTGATGATGTCGAGATACAGCCCCACGACCAGCAATACCGGCTCCTGGATGCCCCCCTGTACCATGCGCTGGGTGTCAAAGATGATCAGGCCGCTGAAAACGATGACCAGCACGCCAGCGATCGCCAGCTGCAGCGCCGGCATGTGCAGCAGAAAGATATTCAGCAGAGAGACCAGAATGGCGAGAATCAGGCCCGTCATCAGGAATCCGGCCATGTTGCTGAAGTTTCTGCGGGTGGTCATGGCATACGCAGAAAGGCCGATGAACATGACCGCAGTCGTCCCCAACGCCGTCGCAATGATCTGCGGCCCGTCGGGCATGCGCAGATAGACGGCAATACCGGGCCCCATCATCATCCCCATTCCCGCGGCAAAGGCGAATACCAGAGGCACGGCAAAAGGGCTACGATGCGCGCCGGTATACTGAACCGCAAAGAGCAGGATGAAGGAACCGATCATCAGCAGAATGGGGTGCTGGTAGGCGAAAGGCGAACTCATCCCGTAGATCGAGGCAAGCGCGGAAACCCCGAGGGTGGCAGCGAGCAGGCCGTAGGTCTTGGCCATGAGGCCGCCACGACTCAAGGCCGGCGCCTGACTCCCGTAGGGATTCATGCCGTCAGGAAACTGATAGGGCTTTTGATCGTAGTTCATCGCGTGACTCCTGAAAGAAACCGCTCTCTCCATATTGCGGGCATCTTGCGAAAACACAAGGGTCCCACTTTTCAACCCCTTGGATTATAACGCCCGGCGAAAGGTTCCGTACAGTCGCGCTTGCGGCATGCAGGTGCCCCAATTTTCGGCCGGGATCACAATACCTATACTACGCGGAAGAATTGGCCAAGAAAGAGACTGTCTGGTGGACGACGAATCTTCCCGTTTGCGGATCGAGAAACTGCGCTCCTTGCTGGCAAGTGCCAACCGGGCTTATTACCAGAACGACGCCCCCATACTCAGTGATGCCGAGTATGATCGCCTCCTGCGCGAGCTGGAGCAGCTCGAGGATCGCTACCCGCAGTGGCGCAGCCCCGATTCTCCTACGCAGCGGGTGGGTGCTGCCCCCATCAGTGCCTTTGCCAGCGTCGAATATCGGGTACCGATGATGTCTTTGGACAATGTCTTCGATTCTGAGGGCTTTGCTGCCTGGTGGGGGAAGTTGGAGCGTAGCCTGGGGGATGGTCACTCGTTTCGGCTTAGCGCCGAACCAAAGTTCGATGGTCTTTCGCTCAATCTGCGCTATGAAGAGGGCAGTTTGGTCAGTGCCGGTACCCGCGGCGACGGCGTGCATGGGGAAGATGTGACCCACAACGCGCGCACCATTCGCAATCTCCCCTTGCATCTGGCCGGAGAAGGATGGCCGGATCTGCTGGAGGTGCGCGGCGAGGTGGTCATTCCCAGCGCCGCCTTCGCGCGCCTGAACCAAGAACGCGAAGAACGGGGTGAGGCCCCCTTTGCCAACCCACGCAACGCAGCCGCCGGCAGTCTGCGGCAGCTCGATCCGCGCATCACCGCGCGCCGGCCCTTGGCTTTTTTTCCCTGGGGATGGGGCGAGATCTCTGCCTTACCCGGCAGCAGTCATCTTGCCATTCTGCAACGTTTTCAAGATTGGGGCTTTGCGTTGCTGAATGATCTGCTCCGACCAATAGACAGCCTGCAGGCCGCCGAGGAATACCAGCGGGAGATGGCCGCGCGACGAGACAGCCTAGCATTTGAAATCGACGGGCTCGTCTTCAAGCTGGACGATCTCGACGCCCGGGAGCGTCTCGGCTTCACCGCCCGGGCGCCACGCTGGGCCATTGCCTATAAGTTTCCCGCCCACGAAGAGACCACGGTGGTGCAGGATATCATCGCTTCGGTCGGGCGTACGGGCGTGATCACACCAGTGGCCGTTTTGGCGCCGGTGGAAGTCGCTGGAGTGATCGTCAGCCGTGCATCATTACACAATCTGGATGAAGTGCGGCGCAAAGACGTGCGTGTTGGTGACACGGTGCTGATCCGCCGCGCCGGTGACGTGATCCCCGAGTTGGTGCAGGTCTTGCTCGATCGTCGTCCCGAAGGTGCAGCCGAATGGCGGATGCCAAGCCACTGTCCCGTTTGCGGCTCCGAGGTCCTGCGCCTCGGTGACGAGGTGGCCTACCGGTGCACGGGGGGGCTGTTTTGTCCGGCCCAGCGGGTCGGAGCGTTGCTGCATTTTGCATCGCGCAAGGCGATGGACATTCAGGGATTGGGAGAAAAACTCGCACAACAGCTAGTGGATCTGGATATCGTTCACACGGTTGCGGATCTCTATCGTCTGGATATCGACACCCTCGCGCGGATGGAACGCATGGGTCGGCGCTCGGCGGAGAAACTTCTGGCCGAGCTGGCGTGCAGCAAGAACAGCAGCCTGCCACGCTTTCTCTACGCCCTCGGCATTCCTCAGGTTGGTGAGACCACCGCGCGGACGTTGGCGGAACATTTTCGAGATTTGTCAGCGCTGATGGCGGCGGATGAGAAGACGTTACAGACCGTGCCGGATGTAGGCCCGGTGGTCGCTCAGGCCGTCGCCCACTTTTTTGCCCAGGGCCACAACCAGGAGGTCATTCGTGAGCTACTGGCGGCCGGTATCCACTGGCCGGCGCCGGCGTTACAAGAGCGCGGCATTTGGAGTGGCAAGCAATTCGTGCTGACGGGAACGCTAGAGCGCTGGACTCGGGATGAGGCCAAGGCGGAGATCGAGAAGCGCGGAGGAAAAGTCGTATCAGCGGTTTCCAAAAAGACCGACTTTTTGCTCGTGGGCAAGAATCCTGGTAGCAAGCTGGCGCAGGCCGAAGAACTCGGCATCCGGATCCTGGGGGAAGAGGAATTTTCGCAAGCTTTGCTGCCGCAGACGGAACAGTGAAGGGGGCCGCGGGTCGTCTGCAACCTGCGGCGAGAGCGTGGCATTGACTTGGGTACTAGGCAATGGATGTGGCCCGCGTTCTGCCGCCTTCGCTGTGGGCAAGACTACTTTCTGCGGCCGCAAGGAGCTGCCGGTCTGCACCTTGCAGGCGATGGTTCACGCCACGCAAGGTGTGGATGACCAGCGGCTGGGCCCTTGCCCGGTCGGCAAATTGAAAGCTCCGTTGCAGGGGAACGGCGTCATCCGCAGAACCGTGCAGAATGGTGACGGGAATCGCCAAGTGCGGAGGATTTTGCAGCAGATCGTGACGCGCCGCATCACGCACGGCGTCGAAGCCGAGCTGGTACACCGGGCCGTTGCTGCCGAGCGACCAATCGTGCAACCCGGAACTTTGCCAAGCCTGCTGCGCCTCTGGAGCAAGGGCAGCAAAATAGTCTTGGATAAAGTTGTATGCCGGGGCAATGAGCAGCAGGGCGCGGATGCGCTCGGGCCAGAGTTGGGCAGCGCGGGTCGCTACCCAACCGCCCATACTCGAACCGACGAGAAAGATCGGCCGGGACGGCAGCGCGCACAGGACGGCTTCCACGTCCTCCAGATAGCGAGAGATACTCAGTTTGGCAAAGCTGCCGTCGGAGATACCCATGCCGCGATAGTCGAAGCGTAGCCAGGACCGTTGATTTTGCTGCGCACAACTGGCGAGAAGCTGCGATTTGCTACCGTTCAGGTCGGAGGCAAAGCCCGGGAGAAAGACGCCGATGACTCCCTGCCCGGAGTCCTGAAAGTAACCGCGCAGGACCTCGCCGTCGCGGACCGGAATTGCGAAGGGATTTTCCGTGGAAAGCTGCATGTAGCAAGCATGGCACAAAAAAAGGGGCTACTGAAAGCCCCAAAACCACAAAGGAGGAAAGAAACATGCGCTCGCGGCCAAAGTTGACCGCGAGAGGCAATATTAGCATTTGCTCGATCTTCTTGCAAGAAACATCCCGACCGGTCGGAAAAAAAAGAGGGCGGTACCGGAAAGGACCGCCCAAAACCACCAAAGGAGGAAGAAACATGCGCTCGCAACCATCACAGCTGCTTGCAACGATTTAGAACGAGGGTTGCTGGAAAAGTTCCTGAGCCCCTTACGGAAATTGTTACGCGTTGTTTACGGGCTCCGTCTTGATCGCCGCAAAGGCGGCCAAGGCCCGTTCGCGGGCTAGGTGGTGGTCCACAAGAGGTAGCGGATAGTCTTGCCCGAGCTTGATGCCCTTCGTCTGCACTTGCTCCGGATCGCTCCACGGCGCGGACAACAGGTGGTCTGGCAGTGCGGCGAGTTCAGGCACCCAACGCCGCTGGTAGCGCCCGTCGCCGTCGAATTTTTGCGCCTGCAACACCGGATTGAAGACGCGAAAATACGGGGCGGCATCGGTGCCGCAACCCGCGACCCATTGCCAGGAGGCATTGTTGTTGGCCGGGCAAGCGTCGACTAGGGTATCCCAAAACCAGGCCGCACCCTGTTGCCATGGCAAGAGAAGATCCTTCACCAGAAAACTGCCCACGATCATGCGCACGCGATTGTGAATATAGCCGGTTTGCCAAAGCTCGCGCATGCCAGCGTCGACAATGGGGTATCCGGTCTGCCCATGCTGCCACGCGGCGCGCAGAGCCGCGTCATTCGACCAGGGAAACTGCGCAAATTCCGCGCGCAGCGGTGTATGGGGTAATTCGGGAAAATGATACAGGAGATGCCAGGAAAACTCGCGCCAGCCAAGTTCTGCCAAAAATTTATCGATCGGCCGGCGCAAATCGGGTTGTGCCGCAGCGACTTCCTGCAGGCGTTGCCAGATGCGCCGCGGGCTGATCTCGCCGTGCGCCAGGTGGGGCGACAGACGGGATACCTTTTCCGCGGCGGGATAATCGCGGCCCTCGGCATACTTAGCCAAGTTGTCCGTGATAAATCCCTCCAGACGCGCGATGGCACCTTCCTCGCCGGGTTGCCAGTGCTCAAGAAAACGGCTGGCCCAATCCGGAGCCTTTGGTTCCCAGCCCCAGCTATCGGGATCTGCGGAAGAGGGAAGGCGTGCGGCTGCCTGGGCCTGCTGCGGCTGCGCGAAGGGCGCGTCGACGGCGATGTCGCGTAGAAAACGTTTCCAGAATGGACTGAAGACCTTGTAGGGGGCGCCATCGCGCAGGAGCCTCCAGGGCTCACACAGGGTGTCACCGGCAAAAGATTCCGCCTGTACACCGCGTTCCCGCAGGACCTCCTTGAGGCGAGCGTCGTTGTCCCGTTGCCCTTTGGCGTAGCGTCGATTCCAGAGCACCGCCTCTGCACCGCTTTCGGCGACGAGTTCTGGAACCAACTCCAGACTGTTTCCTCGCCGATATATCAAGGGTAAAGCCAGATTCGCGAGCCGGGCCTCGAGCTTGTGCAGGCTTTGCCGCTGCCACCATTGGTAGGCCGCGCCCCGTTCGTCGATCGGGTCGCTCACAAACACGGGTAGTACCGGGCCGCGTGCCACCGCATGCGCAAAGGCGGGGTGATCATCGAGGCGCAGATCATTGCGAAACAAGACAATACTGGTCACGGAGCTCCCCCCAAGGCGATGACAGGCCACTACCCTACAAAGTTGTCTTGGTGCAAACAAGGCCTTGTCAATCCTGCGTCGGGCCGGGACAATGCCGCAAACTCGGTGGGGAGCGAAACCATGAAAACTCTGCGCAGGGTCGCGTTTTCCGTGATCTTGTTGGCGATGGCCTCCGGCACGTGTGCGGTACTGGCTCCGGCGGACTTGCAAGCGATGCTGCATTCCGCTGGCGAACAACTGCAGGAAGCCAGCGCAACCCTTCCGCCATCAGCGACAACGATTTCTGCCCAAGGTACGATCGAAGTGTCTTTTTCTCCGCCTCTCGGGACGACGGAGGTAGTCATCCGCGCCATGAATGAGGCGCAGCGGCGACTCTGGATCCAAGCCTACAGCTTTACCAGTGCGCCCATCGCCAAGGCGGCGTTGGCGGCGCAGAAGCGCGGGGTGGAGGTCCGGGTGCTATTGGATAAGAGTCAACGCACCCAGAAGTATTCCGAGGCCGATTTCTTCGCCAACCAGGGGGTCGATATCCGCATTGATGACCAGCATGCCATCGCCCATAACAAGGTCATGGTCATCGATGATGCTACGGTGATCACCGGCAGTTTCAACTTTACCAAGGCGGCGGAACAGGCCAATGCCGAGAATCTCCTGGTGCTGCGCGGGAATCCAGCCCTCAATGCCCTGTATGCGCAAAACTTCCTGCACCACTGGTCGCATTCGACGCCGTACTCGCCGCGACATGGACTGGATTGAATCAGACCATTCCTTCCAGCAGTTGCACATCGACCAGCGTACCGGCAGGTAGATCACCGCTCTCTGCCGGTATGATCAGAAAACACTCTGCCTGCGCCATACCGGTGAGAATGTGCGAGGACTGTGCCTTGACCGGCGCCACCTGCAGTCCATCCGGGCCCGCTAGCAGTCGGCCCCGCTGAAAATCGGTACGCCCCGGCTTCTTTTTGATGGGAGTGGCGCAAGGCAATCGCAGTCGCGGCGCCGTCCAGGGCGCACGACAGCCCATGCGTTTGCGCAAAGCCGGTGCGACGAACTGGTAGAAGGTGACAATGGTCGACACGGGGTTGCCGGGCAGGCCGAAAAAATCCGCCTGCCCGATGCGGCCAAAGGCCAGGGGCCGGCCAGGCTTCATGTTCATCTTCCAGAATTGCACGCTGCCCAGATTCTGCAGGAGTTCGGCAATGTAATCGGCATCGCCGACCGATACCCCACCACTGGTGATCAGAATATCGACATTGTTGCCGGCATGGCGCAAGGTATTGCCGATGCGCTCCGGATCGTCCGGCAAGCGACCGAGATCGATGGCCTCTGCACCCAGGCGGCGGAGCAGGGCGAGCAAGCTGTGGCGGTTGCTATCGTAGATTTCTCCTGCCTGCAGTGTACCGCCGACTGCCCGTAACTCGTCGCCGGTCGAAAAAAAAGCAACCCGTAGCCGCCGCAGAACCTCGACCTCGGCAACGCCGAGACTCGCCAACACGCCGATCTGACTGGGACGAAGCTGAGTACCGGCGGGCAGGGCGACTTCCCCTGGTGCCAGATCTTCCCCAACTCCCCGAATATTGGCACCCGGACGAAGCGGACTGGTGAAGTGGATGGTGTCGCCGTCCCGCTGCGTCTGTTCTTGCGCAACCACGGTGTCGCAGTCTTCCGGCAAGATGGCGCCCGTCATGATGCGGATGGCTTCTCCTGCCATGACCTTCCCGGCAAAGGGGTGACCGGCAAAGGAAGTGCCGACGACCCGCCGTGGCGTGTCTCCATCCGTGGAACGCAGTGCATAGCCGTCCATGGCGGAATTGGGCCAGGCCGGAATGGGGCTGCGGGCGATCTGATCCTGCGCAAGCACCCGGTCGAGGGCCGCGTCCAAGGACAGCCACTCGCTATCCCGCAGGGGGACGGAGGCGTCCAAAATGATTGCCAACGCTTCTTCGACACTTTTTGCTTTGGGATCGTGCTCGTTGTCCTCACAACAGACAGCCATATGCCTATTCTCCATACCAATGCAACAAAAACCGGGCGATCGCCGGCGGGTCATTCAAATCCAGGCAGGGTACGCCAATCTTCAAGGGAGTATCACTGGCCACGGCCAGTACTTCCTCGCCCGCACGCCAGCGCAAATCGCGGCCCAGTGCGGCGCGGTGCACCAGCAGGCGGGGAATCGGCCAGTCCCGATTGCCCTCGCTCAACACCAGATCCGGCACCGGCTGCAGGGTCGCCAGCATGGCTTGCCAGTCCTCGGGAGCTGCCGGACGGCTGAGATACCAGCGTTCTGGCCCTACCAGGAGGGTGGGCTCTGCCCCCGCCTGCTGCAGGCGCCAACTATCCTTCCCCGGCTCATCCCAACGGACATCGTGATGTGTTGCCTTGATTGCCGCCACGCGCAAGCCGGCCTCGCGAAGCAGAGGGACGATAGCGCAGAGCAGGGTGGTCTTCCCTGAACCGCTATATCCTATAATTGCCAACGTCTTCAAGCAATCGTTCCCTGGAGATCTTCGGGACGATTACAATTCAGGGTTGCCGCAGGGGCGAGGGGCAAGCGATGCTGGGGGATCTTGGCAAAGAATGCGCCAGCGCGACGCTCGCCGCTATCGAGGTAGTATTGTAACAAACGAGTGAGGCGGCGGTGCATCAGCCCGATGACGGGAATGGGGGCGTGTTCGTCCTCGGCCAGCACCAGGGGCACACCCTTGCGCCGCACCCAAAGCTGCCAGAGCAGGTCATCCGGCAATGCGGGCGCGTCGACGGGCACGAAGGCAAGCCAATCCTGCTGCGCAACCGCCAATCCCGCCAGCAGACCATGCAAGGGTCCGGGAAAACCGCTTTCCG
Organism: Acidithiobacillus sp. AMEEHan; assembly: GCF_030996345.1. Lineage (NCBI taxonomy): Bacteria > Pseudomonadati > Pseudomonadota > Acidithiobacillia > Acidithiobacillales > Acidithiobacillaceae > Acidithiobacillus > Acidithiobacillus sp. AMEEHan. The sequence goes on from NZ_CP118747.1 coordinate 2,007,801, forward strand.
CATCCGCCAGTACCGGATAGCCCAGCGCGCTATAGCGTTCCTGATTGCGATTGGCGCTGATCAGGATCTCCCGCGCATGCCGCTCCAACGGACGCAGGGAGTGGTGCAGCAAGGGGCGACCCTGGTACTCGACCCAGCCTTTGTCCTGTTGCTGCATGCGGCGTCCCGCGCCGCCGGCCAACAGTAGTCCGGTGAGGGGAAGCGTCCTGTGGTCGTTCGCTATTGCCATACCGCGATTCTCCGCCATTGTGCTATGCTTGCGCAATTTTCCGTGGAGCGATTGGCACGCAGTGGCAATTTGGGATTGGCTTACAGGGAAGGGGCAGAGCATGTCGCCGCGCGGGGCGGTGGTGGATGCCGGCGTGCCGCCGCAGGAGCGGGTGGACGAATTGCCTCTGCCGGAGCCCCTTTTCTATCTCCATCTCCGAGGCTTTGGGCAGTTGCCGGACCATCCGGAATTGCACCAGGCCATGCTGCGCTTTGCGACTCAGGCAGAATTCCTACGCCTGTTGCCACGGCAGAGCGCACGCAATTTTCTCGCGGCGCATCCGCAGCCGGCCATCGAGGAGAACACCCTGACGGTGTTTTTTCAGGTATTGTTTAGTGAAATCACCCGTCGTATGTATCTCGATGCGGCGCGTCAGCGTCCGGACGCCGTCGGTCTGCGCTTTACCCTGGCCAAAGCAGAGAGCGCTTCGCCTGCGGCGCAGACAATCGTGACCACGGATGCCCATGGCCTGGGCGCTGGCGTGTATCCTTTTACCCATGTTCCGGAAAACCCGGATCCAGGCACGGAAAATCCCTTCATCATTCGTATTCTCTACCGTAAGGATCTAGAAAAATGAAGAAAATTGCCTTTTTCCCAGGCGATGGCATCGGCCCTGAGATCAGTGCCGCAGCGCGCGCCGTCTTGGAGACCGTTGCCGAGCTGGCCGCCATACCGATGCAAATTGAAGAAGGGCTGGTCGGGGGCGCGGCCTTGGATCTTCATGACGATCCGCTTCCCGAGGTCTCCTTGCAACTTGCCAAAACCGCGGATGCGGTGCTGCTCGGGGCCGTGGGTGGCCCGCAATGGGATGCCCGTCCACCGGCACAACGCCCGGAACAGGGCTTGCTGCGTCTGCGCAAGGGACTCGATCTCTACGCCAATCTGCGTCCCGCGCAAATCTTCCCGCAGCTCCTCGCGGCTTCGCCTCTGCGCCCGGAGTTGGTGCAGGACGTGGATATCCTCGTGGTGCGTGAGTTGACGGGTGACATCTACTTCGGTCAGCCGCGGGGTATCGAAATGGTCAATGGACAACGGCGTGGCTTCAACACCATGGTCTATGACGAAGGCGAAATCCGCCGCATCGCCCACATAGCTTTTCGCGCAGCAGAAGGGCGTCGGCGCAAGGTTTGTTCCGTCGACAAGGCCAATGTCCTCGAGACCACACGCTTGTGGCGAGAGGTGGTCACGGAAGTTGCCAACGACTACCCGGACGTGGCCCTCGAGCACATGTACGTCGATAATGCCGCGATGCAGCTCATTCGCTATCCCGCGCAGTTTGACGTGCTGCTGACCGGCAACATGTTTGGTGACATCCTTTCGGATGAGGCGAGTCAGCTCACCGGCTCCATCGGTATGCTGGCGTCGGCGTCTTTGGGGGAGGGGCGCGGCATGTACGAACCCATCCATGGCTCGGCGCCCGACATCGCCGGGCAGGATAAGGCCAATCCTCTGGCAACGATCCTCTCGGTGGCGATGATGCTGCGTCATTCCTTGCAGCAGGAGGGGTGGGCACAGCGGATCGAGGTTGCGGTCAACAAAGTTCTCGATCAGGGCTACCGCACTGCGGATATCGCCAGCCCCGGCGAACCGGTGATCGGCACGCGTGCTATGGGCGAGGCAGTGGTGGCGGCATTGCGGGCAGGAGCTGCCGCATGAAGAAAAATGCCTATAGGGTAGCCATTCTCGGTGCCACTGGTGCGGTAGGAGAAGTCATGCGCGAGATTCTCGCCGAGCGCAATTTTCCGATCAGTGAGCTGTTTCTTTTGGCCAGCGAGCGCTCCGCCGGGGATACCCTGGATTTTGCCGGCAAGGCCGTGCGCGTGCGCGATGCAGCGACCTTCGATTGGGCGGGAGTAGATATCGGTCTGTTTTCGGCGGGTGCTGCGGCAAGTGAAATCTATGCCCCCAAGGCGGCTGCCGCCGGTGCTGTGGTCATCGACAATACCTCCCGCTATCGCTACGAGGAAGATATCCCGCTGGTGGTGCCCGAGGTCAATCCGCAGCGCATTGCCGATTACCGGGAACGCAACATCATTGCCAATCCCAATTGTTCGACCATCCAGATGCTGCTGGCGCTTAAGCCCATCGCGGATAGCGTCGGCCTGGAGCGGGTGGTGGTCTCCACCTACCAGGCAGTGAGTGGCGCCGGTAGCCGCGCCATACAGGAGTTGGGACGGCAAACCTTGGGTATTTTCAAGCAGGAAGAGGTTGCGCCGGCGGTATTCCCCAAGCGGATCGCCTTCAACTGTCTGCCACAGATCGATGTCTTTCAAGAGAATGGCTACACCAAAGAAGAAATGAAAATGCTTTGGGAGAGTCGCAAGATTCTCGAAATTCCCGATTTGCCTTTGAGTGCTACCTGTGTGCGCGTGCCGGTTTTCTATGGGCATTCCGAAGCGGTCAACGTGGTCACTCGAAAAAAGCTGAGTGCTGAAGAACTGCGTGCGTTGTTGCGCAACGCCCCTGGCGTGCAGATATGGGATGAGCGGGAGGCGGGTGGGTGGCCCACGGCATTGGATGCGGCTGGCAAGGATGCCACCTGGGTGGGGCGGATTCGTGAGGATTGCAGCCATGAGCGTGGGCTCAATTTTTGGGTGGTGGCCGACAACATCCGTAAAGGAGCGGCGTTGAACAGCGTGCAGATTGCAGAGATCTTGATTCGCGACTATTTATAATCGCGGGCAAACTGTCTGGCGGTGTAGATGATTCTGGCGCGACCTTGGTAATCGCCACGAAGGGGAGAAGGATGAACAAGAAAGATTGGATGCAGACTCTGCTTTCCTTGGGTCTTGTGTTACCGGGGGTTGCGCAGGCGATTGGCCTGGGAAACCTGGTGGTGCTGTCCGGGCCGGGCGAGCCATTCCGCGCGGAAATTCCCATTCATGGTGCTCATCCGAACCAGCTGTCGGATCTGAGCGCGCAACTTGCGGGCTCCGCCGCTTACGCCATGATCCATTTGCCATTTGCGCAGGCAACGCAGAGTTGGCAGTTCTCGGTGCGAGCCGGGGATTCGCCGGCCATTCTTATCAGCAGTCCGACACCGCTTGGTCCCGGGGCGACTCCCTTTCTGGTGCAGCTCAACTGGGCGGGTGGACAGATGGTTCGGGAATATCAGGCCTATCCTGGGACCTACAATGTGCCACAACAGACCGCGTTGCCTATGCCTGCGCCGTTGGCCAGCAGAACTCCGGCGGCAGCCGCGCCTAGTCCCAGCAGCAGTACGGGTTGGTCCAAGGCCAGGCACTATGGTCCGGTCCCCCAGGGGTCCTCTCTCTACCAGATCGCACAGCAATTGAACGGCAGTGCCCAAGTCTCGCAACAACAGGCCATGGCCGCCCTGTTCAGGGCGAATCCCGGGGCCTTTGTGCAGGGTGATCCCTCCCGGCTCCTCGCTGGCGTGATGCTGAAGGTACCGAGCATCCACGAGGTGCGCGCCCTGAGCCCGCTGCAGGCCGCAACGCTTCTGCATCGGAAGGAACAGGTGGCGCCGGTCACGGCCAAGGCACAGCCGACGGCATCAACCACTGCAGTAGCGGCACCCAGCGTATCGGCAACGCCTGTCGGTAGCCCCGGCAAGGTCGCGACAGCCCTGAGTCTGACCAGTGCTCCGGCGCTCTCTGCGGCAAAGAGTGCTGAACTTACTCCGGCGGTCGCTGGCTCTGCGGCGCCGGCAGTCGCGAATCCGGGCCAGGCGGAATTCGAGAGTTTGCAAAAATCGCTCAAGGGAGTCGAAACGCGTCTTGCAATTGCGCAGCAGCAACTGGCAGCGCAGACCATGGAAATCAGCAAGATGTCCCGCAACCAGGCGTCGAGCTTCCCGCCGTTGCTGTGGGTATCCCTAGGCGGCAACCTCCTCCTGCTGCTACTGTTTGTCTGGATGTATCGACGGCAGGAACAGGCCGCCAATCGACAACGAGAAATTTCGTCCAAGCTCACCGCTCTGGGGAGCGCGGCACGCAGCACGCCACCAGCAACCGCGGCGCCCACTCCCATACCAGCGCCATCACCGGTGGCTTCCCCAGCGGCAGAGGCCACGGCTTTTGCGCCTGTTATCACTCCCTGGGAAGGTCCGGCATCGACTCCGGTAGCGACGCCAGCGCCAGAAGTCTTGCCCGCCGCAGGCGTGGCGTATGCTGAGACGCATGCTGCTGCGCCAGAGGAATCTGCATCGGCTTCACCGGTGGCCGCAGGAGCACTGGAAATGGGGGATGATCGCGATGGTTTTGAGGTCGATCCCCTCGAGCAGGCTGATCTGTATCAAACCTATGGGAAAACGGAACAGGCCATCAATGTTTTGCAGGAGGCGCTGGAAAGTAATCCCCGTCGCCGCGAACTCTATGTGCGCCTGCTTACGCTGTATGCCGATGCTGATCGTCGCGGTGACTTCCTCGATCTTGCTGAGCGTATGCGCAGCCGCTTCGGGCCGAACAATCCCGATTGGCAGGAGATTGCCGCGAAAGGCCATGCGCTGTTTCCCGACAACGCTCTCTTCCGAGAAGAAAAGAGTGAGACGGCAGAGCATCCTGCTCCTGTGGCTTCGACGCCCGAGTTGCGAGAGCCTGAGTCAAGCCTGGAACCGTCGCGTGCCGCAGATACTGACAGCGAAAAATTGGATTTCGATTTCGCTTCCTGGGGAAATCAGGCGGAAACGCGGGAGTTGGAAGAAGAGCCAGCCTGGACCGATGCGCATCAAAAGATGCTGGACGAAATGAATGAACAGTTCCGTGCGCTGGATCAGGACACCCGACCTGCCTTACGTCTCGCCGACGATACGGAAACGGCCACGGACGAAAGGGCGCCTGCCTCGGTAGAGGAAACCCCACTGGTAGCCGCCGGGGAAGAGATGAGGCCACGGCAGGAGCAGATCGCCAATGCCGCAGATTGGGATGCCGTTGGCACCAAGCTGGATCTGGCGAAGGCCTATGTCGAAATGGGGGACAGCGAGGCAGCGCGTGAATTGCTCATGGAAGTGCAACGTGACGGTAATCCGGACCAGCAAGACGAGGCCATGAAACTACTCGCCAACGGGTGAACCGCGACGGGAATGGAATTTTCAGGGCAGCGTTGGGCCCTAGGTATAGAGTATGATGGCGCTGGGTTCTCCGGCTGGCAGTTGCAGGCTGGTCCGCGCACCGTTCAGGAAGAGCTGGAGCGGGCCTTGGCCAGTGTTGCCGGGCAGCCGATCCGGGTCAGTGTGGCCGGCCGTACCGATGCGGGGGTGCACGCCGTCTGCCAGGTGGTGCACTTCGATAGTCCGGTTGTCCGCCCAGAGATTGCTTGGGTGCGGGGTAGCAATCGGTTTTTGCCACGCGATGTCAGTGTTCTCTGGGCACGGGCCGTACCGCAGGACTTTCACGCGCGCTTCTCCGCTACGGGCCGAAGCTATCGTTATCTGATTCTCAATCGTCGCGAGCGGCCTGCTTTGGCTGCCAATCGAGCGACTTGGGTGCCGCAACTGCTTGATCATCTAGCGATGCAGGGAGCTGCCAATCGCTTGCTGGGTACTCATGACTTTTCTGCCTTTCGCGCCGCCGGCTGCCAGGCGAAAAATCCCGTGCGCAGCTTGCGCCGCCTAACGATCGAACGTCGTGGCGACTTGCTGATCGCGACCGTCGAGGCAAATGCCTTCCTGCACCATATGGTACGCAATCTGATGGGTACGTTGCTTTTCGTCGGACGGGGAGAACGTCCAGCCGACTGGGTAGCCGAGGTTCTGGCGAGTCGCGATCGTCGTTTGGCGGGAACGACCGCCCCGGCGGATGGCTTGTATTTCCTCCGTGCGGCATACCCTGACGAATACGCGTTGCCGGTCTGTAGCGATGTCCTTTTCGGAGCATAGGTAGGGTATGCAAGCACTTTACAGAAATCCAGTGCGCGTCAAGATCTGCGGTATTACTACGCCAGCCGACGCGCAACTCGCCGCGGTGGCGGGTGCAGATGCCATTGGGATGGTTTTTTATCCCCCGAGCCCCCGCAACGTAGCGATCACAGATGCACAGCAGATCCTCGCTGCTGTGCCGCCTTTTGTTACCCGTGTGGGTCTTTTCGTTAATCCGCAACGAGCCTGGGTAGAGGAAGTCCTGGCGGCCTGTGCCCTCGACATGCTGCAGTTTCATGGCGACGAAGAGCCGGAATTTTGCGCCGGTTTTCAGCGGCCCTACCTCAAGGTCCTGCGCGTGAGCGGGGAGTGTGATCTGCGTCCTTGGCGTGATCGTTTTGGCACGGCACAGGGTCTGCTTCTGGACAAGCGCGACGCACAGGTCTTCGGTGGTTCAGGACAGAGCTTTGCCTGGTGGCGGCTGCCGCAGGATCTGGGCATTCCCCTGATTCTGGCCGGTGGATTGCATCCGGAAAATGTTGCAACGGCGATCGATGTCGCCCGTCCCTACGCCGTGGATGTCAGCAGCGGAGTCGAGGTTTCGCCAGGACGCAAGGATCGTGGCAAAATGGAAAGATTCATTGCGCAGGCCCATGCGGCAAGAGAGGCATAGAGGATGGCGGCATATCAGCAACCCGATGAGCGGGGACATTTTGGCGACTATGGCGGACGTTTCGTCGCCGAGACCTTGATCCCCGCCCTCGACGAACTGCAGCAAGCCTATATAGCTGCGCAGGGGGATCCCGAGTTCCAGGCCGAGCTGCACAGCGAATTGCGGCAGTTCGTCGGTCGGCCCAACCCGCTCTACCATGCGCAGCGTCTTTCCAGCGAGATTGGCGGCGCGCAGATCTATCTCAAGCGCGAGGATCTCAACCATACCGGTGCGCACAAAATCAACAACGCCGTGGGGCAGGCGCTGCTCGCACGGCGCATGGGCAAACGGCGCCTGATCGCCGAGACCGGGGCCGGGCAGCACGGCGTCGCCACGGCGACGGTGGCCACCCGTTATGGCATGGATTGCGTGGTATACATGGGAGAGGAAGACATTCAGCGCCAATCGAGCAATGTCTATCGTATGCGCCTGCTCGGCGCCCAGGTCGAAGCCGTGCGTAGCGGCTCCCGCACCCTCAAGGATGCCCTGAATGAAGCCCTGCGCGACTGGGTAAGCAATGTCGAGGACACCTTCTATGTCATCGGCACCGTGGCGGGCCCGCACCCATATCCGCAGATGGTGCGCAATTTCCATCGGGTCATCGGCGACGAAGCGCGGGCCCAGTGTCTGGAACTCACCGGCCGCCTGCCGGATGCCTGCGTTGCCTGTGTGGGTGGCGGCAGCAATGCCATGGGTCTGTTTTACCCCTTCATCGACGACCAGACCGTGCGTCTGATTGGCGTGGAGGCGGCGGGGCTGGGTCTGGCGACGGGCAAACACGCCGCGCCGCTCTCGGCGGGTCGTCCTGGCGTTTTGCACGGCAACCGGACCTATTTGATGACCGACGAGAACGGGCAAATCGAAGCGACCCATTCCATTTCTGCAGGGCTGGATTATCCCGGAGTGGGACCAGAACATGCTTACCTCAAGGATACGGGGCGCGCGGAATATGTCGCGGTCACCGACGCTGAAGCGTTGGCCGCCTTTCACCGTCTGAGCCGCGTCGAAGGCATCATCCCCGCGCTGGAAACCTCGCATGCGCTCGCCTATGCCCTCGGGCTCGCAGCCAGTATGCGTCCTGAGCAGAGCATCGTGGTCAATCTTTCCGGGCGTGGCGACAAGGACATTCACACCGTTGCGGCCCTGGAGGGCATTCACCTATGAGCCGCTTGGCAGCCATGTTTTCACGCTTGCAGGAATCTCATCATACCGCCCTGATTCCCTTCCTGACCGCTGGCGACCCCAGCAGCACCGGCGTTGTTGCGCTGTTGCACGGCCTGGTGCAGGCGGGTGCGGATGCCATCGAACTGGGCGTGCCCTTTTCCGACCCGATGGCAGATGGTCCGATCATTCAGGGTTCGAGCGAGCGGGCTCTGGCACGTGGCGTGAGTTTGCGGCAAGTGCTGGCGTGGGTACGCGAGTTCCGGCGGGGAGATGCCAAGACCCCCATCATCCTCATGGGCTACCTCAATCCCATTGAGATCCTCGGCATGCGGCGCTTTGCTGAAGAGGCGGCGGATGCCGGGGTCGATGCCGTGATTGTGGTAGACCTGACCCCCGAAGAGGCAGAGACGGATAGCTCGCTACTGCGCCAGGCGGGTATCGACCCGGTTTTTCTGCTGGCTCCCACCAGTGGCCCGCAGCGGGTTGCTGCGGTCAAACGTCTGGGTAGCGGCTTTGTCTATTATGTTTCCCTGCGCGGTATCACTGGTGCGCAACAGCAGGATTGGGACGAGGTGGTCACTCGGGTAACGGAACTGCGAAGCGAACTGGCGATGCCCATGGCTATTGGTTTTGGCATCCGTGATGCGGCGACGGCCAAGCGCCTCGCTGGCAATACGGATGCGGTCGTGATCGGCTCGGCGCTGGTGCAGCTCCTGCAGCAGGCCAAGGATGACCAGGACGCGCTGCGCCTAGCCAGCGAGTTTCTGGCGCCCATCCGCGCAGCCCTGAATGAGGAGCCTGGCGAATGAACTGGTTCAGCCGCGTTTTGCCGCCCAAAATCAATAAAAAAGTGCCAGAGCAGGAAGCAGCTGAAAGCAAGCGCTCCGTACCAGAGGGACTGTGGTCCAAATGTTCTACTTGCCAGGCCGTTCTCTATCGTAGCGAGCTCGAAGAAAACCAGCATGTATGCCCCCATTGTGGGCAGCACCATCGACTCACGGCACGACAACGTCTGCAATATTTCCTTGATCCCGAGCCGCGCCTCGAGATCGGTGCAGACTTGCTTCCGGTCGATCCACTCCGCTTCAAGGATCAAAAGCGGTACAAGGAGCGGTTGCAGGAAGCACAGCAGAAGTCGGGCGAGAAGGATGCCTTGGTGGTCATGCGGGGCTTGCTGGAAGGGCAACCGGTAGTTGCCGCCGCCTTTGCCTTTGAATTCATGGGCGGCAGTATGGGCTCAGTGGTCGGGGCACGCTTCGTCAAGGCGGCCGAGACTGCTCTGGTGGAGCGCTGTCCGCTCATCTGCTTTAGCGCCAGTGGCGGCGCACGGATGCAGGAGGGACTGCTATCCCTAATGCAGATGGCCAAAACTGCCGCCGTCATCGAGCGCTTGGGGAAAGCGCGGATTCCTTTTATCTCGGTACTTACTGATCCCACCATGGGTGGTGTTTCGGCGAGTCTGGCGACGCTGGGCGATATCCTGATTGCCGAGCCCAACGCCTTGATCGGTTTTGCCGGGCCGCGGGTGATCGAACAAACCATTCGCGAAAAATTGCCCGAGGGTTTCCAGCGCGCCGAATATCTGCTCGAGCATGGGGCCATCGATCAAATCGTTGACCGACGCCAACTGCGCTCCAGCATTGCCCGTCAGATCGGTATGCTGATGCAGGCAGAGCACTCCGCTTGATGCGGGGATGCACGGCATGACCGATGCAGAGGATGCCGAATCGCTGCTGGTGCGTCTGGTAGGCCCCGCACAGCGGATCGAACTCGGCCTGGACAGAATGCGCGCCGCCATGGAACACCTCGGCATCCCCGAAAATCTGCCATTTCCCGTGATCACGATTGCAGGCACCAATGGCAAAGGCTCGGTGTTGGCCTATCTGGAAGCCCTATATCGGCAGTCTGGCTACCGCTGCGTCGCGTATTCCAGTCCGCACATCTGGCGCTTTGTCGAACGTCTCCGGGTGTCCGGCGCACCCTTGCCCGATCAGCGTTGGCAAGAAAAATTCGCGGCACTTGCCTCTCTAGCAGAGGAAATACCGCTCACCTACTTCGAATTGAGTACCCTTGCGGCGTTATCGCTCTGTATGGAAGAGGCGCCGGATCTGGCCATCCTCGAAGTGGGCCTTGGCGGGCGTCTCGATGCCGTGAATGCGATAGATGCGGATATCGCCATCATCACTTCGATCGATCTCGATCATCAGGCGCTGCTCGGCCCGGATCGTGAGAGCATCGGCCGGGAAAAAGCCGGTATTCTGCGTCGCGAACGTCCCGTGATTTACGGTGATCGGGAATCCCCCTGCACAAGTGTTTTGACTGCCGCGGATCAGCTCGGCGCACCGCTGTATTTGCTCGGACGGGACTTTGATCTGGATTCCGAAGGCCACTGGCGGGGGAATGGGCTCCGGATTGCGGCACCGCCGCCGATCTCAGACAGCGTAGTGCAGCGGAACAATCTGGCACTCGCCTTGGCGGCTGTTTACCAATTGCGCGCAAGATTGCCGCAGGCCTGGCCGCCAGCAGAGCGGTGGCGCTTTGCTCCTAAGCTCGTGGGTCGCAGCCAGTGGCTCCGGCCGTGGGGCGAGAGCAGGCCGCGGCTTTTGGTGGATGTCGCCCACAATCCCCAGGCGGTCCGCGCGCTGGCCGAGACCTTGGCGGGGCAATCCGGGCGGATCATGGCCTGTTGGGGCATGATGGCGGACAAGGATCTTTCCGCCAGCGTTGCGTCTCTACGCGCCAAGGTCGACGCCTGGGCGTTGCTGGCGATGCCGGATCTGCCCCGCGCAGCTTCCCCTGCGCAGTTGCGCGCGCAATTACCGGGTGCGGATGTCCGTTGCGAAATATCGTTAATCGACCTTCCCGAACTCTTGCAGCGCTGGGCCGAGGAGCTCAGTGGCGCGGACGTTCTGCTCTGTTTCGGCTCTTTCCATGTTCTGGCGGCGCTGCCGTCGGAATGGTTCGACAACGCCTCATGACCTGGCTCGACGTGGCAGTCGTTGCGGTCTTTCTGCTCAGCGCTCTGTGGGGCGTGGCCCGTGGGATGATACGCGAATTCTTCGCCGTAGTGGGTTGGGTGGGCGGCGTGTACGTTGCCTGGCGCTGGGGCCAAACTCTGGTGGCCCCGCTGCTGGTGGGGCGTCTACCCGCCGAGTGGGTGTATCCGGTCGCGGATTTTGTCCTGTTCTTTCTGGTTCTTGCAGCGGCTACTGTGCTCTCCTTCGTAGTTCGGGGAATGCTGTATAGCGTTGGCTTCAGTATCCCCGATCGCGTGGTCGGCGGAGTGTTTGGCCTGCTGCGTGCTGCCGCCATCGTTGCGCTTGTGGTACTTTTGGCCCAGAGTTTTCACTTGGAGAATGCGGCCTGGTGGCGTCAGTCCTGGCTTGGGCAAGCGCAGGTCGAAGATCTAGCGCATTCGGTGACGGCACCGGCGGTATCTTTTTGGGAGTTGCACACACGTGAAAAAAGCGTTGCCCCAGTTGTCAGTACTCGATGATGATCACTTCCATGATGAGTGTGGCGTCATCGGGGTGTTTGGTCATCCGGAAGCGGCCAATCTTGCCTATTTGGGTCTGTATGCCCTGCAACATCGTGGTCAGGAGTCTGCGGGTATTGTCGCCGCGGAGGAAGGAAAACTGCGCAGCCACCGCGGGATGGGGCGAGTGGCCGATGTTTTCGGTAGCAAAGAGCTTGGTAAGTTACCCGGTACGCAGGCCATCGGCCATGTCCGTTACTCCACGGCGGGCGGTTCGGTACTGCAGAATACGCAGCCGCTATTCATCAATTATCGTTACGGTTCTTTTGCGGTTGGCCACAATGGCAATCTGGTGAATGCCCTGGAGCTGCGTAATCGTCTCGAGCAGGATGGCGCGATCTTCCATACCGACATGGATACGGAGGTGATCGTTCATCTCCTGGCTCGGGTGCCCGGCAAGGACGCCGGAGAACGCCTGAGTGCCGCTCTGCAGCAGGTATCCGGCGCCTACTCCTTGGTCTGTCTGACCGAAACCCGCCTGATCGGGGTGCGCGATCCGATGGGCTTTCGTCCTCTGGTGCTGGGTCGCCTCATCGACTCCGGCGGTTTCGTCTTAGCGTCGGAGACCTGTGCCCTCGATCTCATGGGCGCGGAATTCGTGCGGGATGTGGCCCCGGGGGAGATGGTCATCATCTCCGCTTCTGGTATCGAAAGTCGCCAGGCTTTGCCGGAGACGGCGCGCCGCATGTGTATTTTCGAGTACCTGTACTTTGCCCGTCCCGACAGCGTGCTCGACGGCATCCATGTCTACTCGGCGCGCAAGCGTATCGGGCGCGTCCTCGCGCGTCTGCATCCCCGCGATGCGGATATCGTGGTGCCGGTGCCAGACTCTGGTGTCGCGGCGGCCATGGGGTACGCCGAGGCCTCGGGCCTCTCCTTCGAACTCGGCTTGATCCGCAACCATTATGTTGGCCGCACCTTCATTCAACCGGCACAGCGCGGACGTGATTTCGGCGTTCGCGTCAAGCTCAATGCGCAGCCAGAAATTCTCAAGGGCAAACGCGTGATTCTGGTGGATGATTCCATCGTGCGCGGTACCACCAGTGCCAAGATTGTCCATCTAATACGCGCAGCCGGCGCCAGGGAAATCCATTTCCTGTCGAGTTCTCCGCCAACCACCGGCCCCTGTTACTATGGCATCGATACGCCGGACCGGGCGCAGCTCATTGCGGCACAGCACAGCGTGGAGGAAATTTGCAAAATGATTGGTGCTGATAGTCTGGGGTATCTAACGGTGGATGCCCTCTACGAAGCCGTGGGTAGTCGCGAGTTGGGTTTTTGTGATGCCTGTTTCAGCGGTGATTACCCTATTCCCGTGCCCCATCCGGGCAAAGGCCACCAATTGCATCTACTGAAGGATCTACGATGAAGGACGAAGACTGGCTGGCAGGTCTGCACCCAGAAACCTTGGCGATTCGCGCGGGCACGCACCGCACCGCGGAGGGGGAACACTCCGAGGCGATATTCCCAACCTCCAGCTTTGTTTTTGCCTCTGCTGAGGAGGCCGCCGAACGTTTCGCCGGTCGTGAGGCGGGTAACATCTACGCTCGCTTCACCAACCCCACTACCCGCGTCCTCGAGGAGCGCCTGGCAGCCCTGGAAGGGGCGGACGACTGCATTGCCACCGCTTCCGGGATGGCCGCTTGTCTCACGGCATTCATGGGTTCGCTGCAGGCCGGAGACCACATCGTTGCCTCGCGTTCGCTTTTCGGTACCACGGTGCAGCTGCTGCAAAAGATCCTGGCGCGCTTTGCCGTCGAGACGACCTTTGTGCCGCTCACCGATCTCGCCGCCTGGGAAGCGGCTATCCGCCCCAATACGCGAATGTTGTTTCTGGAAACCCCCTCGAATCCCCTGACCGAGGTCGGTGATCTAGAGGCATTGGCGCGACTGGCGCACGCCCATGGTGCCCTGCTGGTGGTCGATAACTGTTTCTGTACCCCGGTCCTGCAGCAGCCCATGCGCTGGGGGCAGATCTGGTTTTGCATTCCAATACCAAGTACATCGACGGACAGGGGAGAACCCTGGGCGGTGCCGTGTGTGGTCGGCGCGAACTGATGGATGGACCGCGGAATTTTCTGCGCACTGCCGGCCCCAGCCTCAGTCCTTTCAATGCCTGGGTGCAACTCAAGGGGCTGGAAACCTTGTCGCTGCGCATGGAGCGCCACTGTGCCAATGCCAAGGATCTGGCGGTCTGGTTGCAGCGTCTGCCGGAAGTGGAAAAGGTGTATTACCCGGGACTACCGGAGCACCCGCAGGCCGACCTGGTGCACAAGCAGCAACGTCTGCCGGGAGGCATCCTTTCTTTTGTGCTGCGCGGTGGACAGCCGGCAGTCTGGGCCTTGATGGATCGTCTGCGGATCTTTTCGCGCACGGCCAATCTGGGAGATGCCAAAAGCACGGTAACCCATCCTGCCAGTACCACCCACAGCCGGGTGAGTGCAGAAGAACGCCAGGTGACGGGCATCGAGGATGGCTTGCTGCGCTTGAGTGTCGGCCTGGAACATGTGGATGATCTGCGGGAAGATCTGCGGCGCGCCTTGGCCGACTTGCCGCGTTGATTTTTTCCGCTATGCTCAAATCAGGAACAGCTCGTCGGGAGCTCGCTACAGGAGAAAAATAACATGACCAAATTTCGCCCCCTACAGATTCGTCAATTGCAGCTCGATACGCAGCTGACCTATTTCGACAATGGCCTCCCCGTCCATGTCTCTCTGGAGGACAGTGCGCTGAAAGTCATGACCGACCTGCGGCGCGTACCAGCGGTCAGCGTGCATCCGGAATCTACCGTCGATGCCGCCCTGCAGCGCATGGTGCACAGTGGTGTTCGTCTGCTCTTCGTTCTCGATGCCATGGGCGAACTGGTCGGTATGATCACTGCCCGTGACCTCATGGGGGAAAAGCCCGTGCGCATCGCCGCGCAGGAACAGATCCAGCGGGATCAGGTAAAAGTGGGTGACATCATGATCCGCCGGGGACAGATCGAGGTGCTCGACTTCGATGAGGTCAGTCGCTCTTCGGTCGGCGACCTGGTGCTCACCATGAAGCAAATGGGGCGGCAGCATGCCCTGGTGGAAGAGAAAGCCGGGCAGCCGCAGGTCCGTGGCGTTTTCTCTCTGAGTCAAATCGCGCGCCAGCTGGGTGTGCAGATCGAGACCGGTGGTGCGGTGCAGAGTTTCAGTGAGCTGGAGAAGTTGCTCGTCCATCATGAAAGTTGACCGAAGTCGCGGACTCGGGCAGGAAGAGGCCGTTCTTCGTGCCTGAGTCCCTGGCGCTGCTGGTAGCGCTTGTCCTGATCCTGATCAACGGTTTTTTTGTGGCGGCGGAGTTCGCGCTGGTTCGCCTGCGCGGCACGCAAGTCCACACCCTCGCGCGTGAGCATGCCTGGCGCGGCAAAGTGCTGATGCGTATTCACCGCCATCTGGATATCTACCTTTCCACCACGCAACTCGGTATCACTCTCGCTTCCCTGGCCCTGGGCTGGATTGCCGAACCCGCAGTCGCCCGGCTCCTGTATCCCTTTTTTCAAGCCCTGGGCATACGGTCGGCAGCGCTCGTGGAGTCCAGCTCTTTCACCCTGGCCTTTGTTCTGGTTGCCTTTGCTACCATCATCCTCGGCGAGCTGGCGCCTAAATCTCTCGCGATCCGCCGGGCAGAAAAGATTTCCTTGTGGACGGCTCTACCGCTCTATGTCTTTTATTGGACGCTATATCCGGCGATTGCCCTGCTCAATGGTGCTACCCGGCTGGTGCTGCGCGCTTGTGGCCTATCTCTGGCGAGGGAGCATGGCGATGCCCCACATAGCCGAGATGAAATCGCCATGATCCTTGCCATCAGCCAAGCGCAGGGCGTTCTGGGTAACCGCACCGGGGATATTCTCGAGCGTGCACTGGACTTTCATGAATTGACCGCGGGGGATCTGGCACGACCGGCGGCAGATATGGTCTGCCTCATGGATGGTGCCCCTGCAGAAGAGACCCAGCGCACCCTGTTGCGCTACCGGTATACGCGTTTCCCGCTTTGCGCCGGGGATCGCCAGCACGTGCGTGGTCTGGTCCATGTCAAGGATCTCCTGCCCCTCCTTCTGCGGGAGCGAGACAGACTCGATCTCCGGCGGGTAGCCCGGCCATTGCCAGCGGTTTCCCGGGATTTACCAGCCATGGAACTGCTGGCGCACTTTCGTTCTGGACAGCCGCATTTTGCCTTGGTCACCGACGAATTGGGTACGATCACCGGCTTCGTCACCCTGGACCATGTGCTGGAGGCCTTGTTGGGGAGGATTCCGGATGAATTTCGTCATCGCCATCAGGATTGGCAGCCGCAAGCGGACGGGTCATGGATTGGTACTGGCAGTCTCTCGATTTATTCCCTGGAACAGCTTCTCGACCATGACATCGATGAGGCAGGCGATGCCGACAGCATCGGCGGACTCCTGATGCAGCGTCTGGACCGTTTGCCAGAAGAGGGCGAGCGGGTCGAATTTCGCGACTTCGATGCCCTGGTCCTGCGGCGTGAAGGGCCTCGTATTGCCTCGTTGCAGATTTTCCCGCATCCTGCCGCGGATTCTGAGGAATGGTTTGCCTGAGTGACCCTGCGAACGTCTGATTTTCATTATGAGCTCCCGGAAGAGCTGATCGCCCAGGAGCCGCTAGCCGAGCGCGCCGCCTCGCGTATGCTGCTGCTCGATCCCAAGAGCCAGACCTGGCAGGATCAGCAGGTACGCGAACTGCCAGGGATCCTGCGCCCGGGCGATCTGCTGGTATTCAATGATACCCGCGTGTTGCCAGCTCGCCTGCATGCCCGCAAGGTCACGGGCGGCGCGGTGGAGCTGCTGCTGGAACGCCTCATCGACGATCGGGAGGCGCTGTTCCTGGCGCGTGCATCGAAAGCGCTGTGCTCGGGAATGCAACTGCTGCTCGCCGATGGCTCCATGGCCACGGTGCGGGAAAGGCAGGGGATGCAGATCTGGCTGCAGCGTGATGTCGGCGACTGGCTGGCGCTGCTGGAAGCGCATGGCGAGGTCCCCCTGCCACCCTACATTCGCCGGCCCGCGGATGCCGCCGACCGCGAACGCTACCAGACGATTTTTGGTCGCGAGCCTGGCGCGGTGGCTGCCCCTACCGCCGGTCTGCACTTTGATGCCGCATTGCTGACAGCATTTGCCGAGCGTGGCATAACGCATTGCTTCGTCACCCTGCATGTGGGAGCCGGCACTTTTTTGCCAGTACGCGAAGACGACATCGAAAAGCATCAGATGCACGCCGAAATCAGCCGGGTGACGAGCGAAACCGTGCAGGCAGTGCAGGAGACCAAGGCGCGTGGCGGACGGGTGATCGCGGTGGGGACCACTGCCTGCCGCGCGCTGGAGAGCGCTGCCATGGATGGCAGCTTGCGCCCATTTGCCGATGAGACGCGGCTGTTTCTCTATCCCGGCAAGAAATTCCATGTCATCGACGCGCTGTTCACCAACTTTCATCTGCCGGAATCCACGCTGATGATGCTGGTTTCCGCCTTGGCAGGCCGGGAACTGATCCTCGCTGCCTACCGCCACGCGGTGGCGCAGCGCTATCGCTTTTTCAGCTATGGCGACGCGATGCTGATCCTGCCAGGTAGTCTACCGTGAGTTTCTTTACGCTGCTTGCCGAGCATGCCGCCGCCCGTCGCGGGCGTCTGCACTTTGCGCGCGGAACCGTCGAGACCCCTGCCTTCATGCCAGTGGGTACTTATGGCACGGTCAAAGGAATGACGCCAGAGGAGTTGCGCGAACTGGGTGCCGAAATCATTCTCGGGAACACCTTTCATCTATTCCTGCGCCCGGGGCTGGAGATCATCGAAACCTTGGGTGGACTGCATCGCATGATGCACTGGAATGGCCCCATCCTGACGGACTCCGGGGGCTTTCAGGTGTTCAGTCTGGGGGCATTGCGCAAGTTGCGGGAAGCCGGCGTGAGCTTTCGCGCCCCCAATGATGGACGCAAGGTCTTCCTGGGTCCGGAAGAATCGATGGAGATTCAAGCGGGTCTGGGCTCGGATATTGCCATGGCCTTCGACGAATGTACTCCGCATCCGGCGGATCATCCCACGGCGCGCGCCAGCATGGAACTCTCCATGCGCTGGGCGGCGCGTTCCCGTGCCAGCTATGCCGGGCCAGGGCAGCTTTTCGGCATCGTCCAGGGGGGGATGTTTCCCGATCTGCGTCTGCGCTCCCTGGCGGCGCTGGAAAAGCTCGACTTTCCTGGACTGGCCATCGGCGGTCTTTCGGTGGGGGAGAGCAAGATGGAAATGTTCCACGTCCTCGATCATCTCCTGCCACAGATGCCGCGGCAAAAGCCACGTTATCTGATGGGGGTGGGGACGCCGGAAGATCTCGTTGAGGGAGTTTGGCGCGGCGTCGACATGTTCGATTGTGTGATGCCCACCCGCAATGCCCGCAATGGCTGGCTCTTTACCCGCTGGGGCACGCTCAAGCTGCGCAATGCCGAATATGCCCGGGATCCTTTGCCGCCAGATCCGGAATGTCAGTGTTATACCTGCCGCAATTATAGTCGGGCCTATTTGCGTCACCTGCAGCAAAATCGGGAAATCCTCGGTGCACGCCTCAATACCTGGCATAATCTACATTATTATCAAGAACTTATGTCGGATATGCGAAATGCGATTGCGGCCGGCGAAATGGCATCGTTCCGCCAGAACTTCTACGCTAGAAGAGGCGTGATTCCGGCCTGAGAACCTTCTCTAATATTCTGATTGATTTAGCAAAGCGCGTTGACATCGGCAGTGGCTCTGTGCACACTCGTGTTGTCTCCTCAACAATTTGCTGAGAGATGTTTTTGCCGGCCACAAAAAGGAAATTTTCCATGATATTGAACCTCATCGTGTTTTTACTGATTGGCGGAATTGCCGGTTGGCTTGCTGGACTTCTCATTCGTGGTCGTGGATTTGGCATCATCGGTGACATCGTCGTTGGCGTGGTCGGTGCCTTCATTGGTGGTTTTCTTTTGACTGCGGTCGGTCTTGCTGCGCTGTTTGGCGCCGGAATCATAGGTTCCATTATTGTGGCGGTGATCGGCGCCGTAGTTTTGTTGTTCATTATCAAGTTGATCAAAAAGGTGTAGCCCGAGCGGGTGCGACGAGGGAAGCTCGGCAAGCAGATGCGCCGAGCCCGTCGATCCAACGGCTGAGGTTGCGCTTCCCCGGTTCCTTTCCTGCGTGGCGCGTAGCGGCTACAATGGCGCCCTTGGATTCGGACCGGAGGGGTTCATGGATTTTTCGCCCATCGCCACTGCCCACGCCGCCACCACTGGCGCTGGGGGGGGCACTGACAGCATGATTTTTCAGTTTCTGCCGCTCATCTTCATCTTTGCCATCTTTTATTTCCTCCTGATTCGTCCACAGAGCAAAAAGGCCAAGGCGCAGCGCGACATGGTGGCAGCCATCAGCAAGGGAGACGAGCTGGTAACCTCTGGTGGATTGGCAGGGCGGGTGATGCAGGCTGGGGAAGAATATCTGCATGTGGAAATTGCCGAAAACACCGTCGTAAAAATTCAGCGCAGCGCCGTCAGCATGGTCCTGCCCAAGGGGACCCTGAAAAAACTCTAAAGGCGTTGGCATGACCCGTTATCCGTGGTGGAAGTATCTGATTATTCTAGCGGTGGTGCTCCCCGCTATTTTCTATGCCGTGCCTAACTTTTATGGCTGGCATGCGGCCATTGAGGTGCGTGCCCCGATCGGCACCCAGTTGCCTCCGGTGGCGACAATGCGCGATTGGCTCAGTCAGGCAAAGATTCCGGTGACCCGGCAGGAAACGGATAGCCACGGGACGACCTTCTATTTTCCAAACGACGACGCCCAAGGATTGGCAGAAACCCTGCTGCAGACCCGTTTGCCGAGCAATGCGCAGGTGGTCCTCTCGCAAAAATCGGCACAGCCGGCATGGATGGCTGAATTGGGTGGTCGTCCAGTGAATCTGGGGCTCGACCTGCGTGGTGGTGTCTACCTCTTACTGCGGGTCGATACCCAAGCACTCATTCATCATCACCTGGAAGAGTATCAGAACGGCATCCGCAATCTGTTGCGCCATAAGGATCTGCAGTATCTCAAGGTGGAGATCACCGGCCCGGATCAGCTCGGGATCGAGATGGCCCAGGACGATCTGGTCGGCAAGGCCGTGCAGGCCATCAGCCAGCAATATCCCGATCTGGTCGCCACGGACAAGGGGCAGGGGCAGATTCAGGTCAGCATGCCTGAGACAACGGTGCAGAAGCAGAGCGATGATGCCTTACAGCAGGCCATTGTCGTCATTCGCAATCGAATCGACGAATTGGGCGTGGCTGAGCCGCAGATTCAACGGCAGGGCAAGGAGCATATCGCCGTGCAGTTGCCCGGGGTGCAGGACACCCAGCGAGCCAAGGCCATCATTGGTTCTACGGCGCAACTCGAGTTCAAGATGGTCGCCAATGAGAATGATCTGGCTGCGGCTTTGAAGGGGCAGGTGCCCGCAGGCGATGCGCTGTATTACGGTACTGATGGACAGCCCTACCTGCTGGAAAAGGAAACGGTGCTGACGGGGCGCTACCTCAATGGTGCAACCGCCGGTATCGACAACAATACCGGCCAGGCGATCGTCAACATCAGCTTCAATAGTGTGGGATCGACCATTTTTGGCAATCTCACCAGCAAGAATGTCGGTAAGCGCATGGCCATCCTGCTCGACAACAAGGTGGTGACGGCGCCCGTCATCCAGGAGGCGATTACCGGTGGTCGGGCGCAAATCAATGGATTCTCCGGTCTGAAGGATGCCAGCAATGTGGCCATCGAACTGCGGGCAGGCGCCTTGCCGGCGCCGGTGCATATCTCGGAAGAACGTACCGTGGGTCCGACCCTGGGCCAGGATTCCATTCACGACGGCATCATGGCGGTGATCTTTGGCATGATCTTCGTCGTTGGCTTCATGACCTTGTATTATCGTCTCTTCGGTTTGATTGCCGATCTAGCGATTCTGGTCAACATCCTTGCGATCCTTGCCGTGCTCTCGATAATCGGTGGCACGCTGACCCTGCCGGGTATTGCGGGTATCGTGCTGAAAATTGGTCTGGCGGTGGACGCCAACGTCTTGGTGTTTGAACGGATTCGCGAGGAGCTGCGCCGGGGTATGAGCCCGCGCGCCAGTATCGATACCGGTTTCAAGAGGGCATTCGCGACCATCGTCGATTCCAACATTACCGTGCTTATCGCTGCCCTGACGCTATTTCAGTTCGGCACCGGCGCCATCAAAGGTTTCGCCTTGGTGCTTACCATCGGTGTGCTGGTGTCCATGTTTACCGCAACCATGATGAGTCGTGGTATCGTCGAACTGGCACTGGGCAAGCGTCGCGTCGCCAAACTTTGGATCTGAGGTCAGCATGCAAGTCATCAAATCTGCCACCCACATCGACTTCATGTCGCGCCGCTGGATCTTTCTCGGCATCTCGATGGTTCTTATCGTGGCATCAGTTGCCTTGTTTCTGGTGCGCGGTCTCAACTATAGCATCGACTTCACCGGTGGCACTCTGGTGGAGCTTGCCTTCAGTAAGACCCCCGATCTGGGGACGGTGCGCCACACCCTCGAGACCGCTGGCTACGGCGACGCCGTGGTGCAGACCTTCGGCGGCGACAGGGATCTGCTGATCCGCCTGCGCACCCGCCCAGGTGAGAGCAGCGCGGTGGCGAGCAAGATCCTGAGTGTCTTTAAGAACGACCCCGCGGCCTATCCCGGGGTGCAACTACGGCGCACGGAATATGTCGGCCCGGAAGTGGGCAAAGAACTGCGCAACAAAGGCATTCTGGCACTCATCGTGGTCACCATCGGCATCCTCATCTATGTCGGTTTCCGCTTCGAGTGGCGCTTCGCGACTGGTGGCGTACTTGCCATGCTGCACGATCCGATCCTGGTGGTAGGGTACTTCGCCATATCCCATCAGGAATTTTCCATGACGGTGATCGCCGCCTTGCTGGTGATCATGGGTTACTCCCTGAACGATACGGTAGTGGTCTTCGACCGTATGCGGGAGGATCTGCGGACGGCGCGCAACGGCAGTGTGGCGGAAATCTTCAACATCGCCATCAATGAAACCCTGTCGCGAACCATTATCACCAGCTTCATCACCTTCATGGTGGCTCTGGCTTTGTTTCTTTTTGGTGGGCCGGTCATTCATGGCTTCGCGACGGCGCTCGTGATCGGTGTGGTGGTCGGTACCTATTCGTCGATCTTCGTCGCCAGCCCGATTGCCCTATGGTTGGGTTTGAAACGCGAGCACGTCCTCAAGCGGCAATTCATCAGCGCCAAGGACCGCAAGGATGGTGCGACGTTGTGAGGAGATACTTGAGCCCCAGCCGGTGATGCAGTACTGTAGCGTACCCTTGGAGAGGTACCGAAGTGGCCATAACGGCGCCGACTCGAAATCGGATGGACAGCAATGTCACGTGGGTTCGAATCCCACCCTCTCCGCCAATAACCCCCCAATAGTTTGAGATGTACCGGCAATAGTGGGCACTGTTGATTCAGGCGGCTAACTTCCGGTAGGACTGTGCGAAGACGGCTGCTACCACATAGCCAAGACGAGAGAGGCGGCGCTGGCGATTGTAGAAAATCTCGATATACTCCCGGATCGTCGCGTCAGCTCTGGTTTTAAATCGGCGCTAGTGCACTATTCATTCTTCAGGCTTCCCCAGAAGCTGGTCAAGCTTTTGTGCCCAAGGTTTACCTCACCACCAACGTCGAGATCGTGGATCGCAAGGCAGCTATGGCCGTCTTTTGGCAGGCAGAGATCATGCACGTGAGGATGATTGCAGAGTACCGTGGAGAGGCGCGATCTAGGGGGCGGCACCGAGAGAAGTTTGTCCGTTGTTTATCCACGAGGCGCGCCCATACAAGGGATTCTTTTGCGTCATGCTCTCAACCTATTGATTTTTAAGTGGTGCCCAAGGCCGGACTCGAACCGGCACGGCATAAGCCGAGGGATTTTAAGTCCCTTGCGTCTACCGATTTCGCCACTTGGGCAGCATTGCGAGTATAGCAGTACCGCCGATCCTTGTCCTTGATCGATTGCCTGCAATTGGGGTAAGGCTACGCCGCCTGATCGAGCAGGAGACGAGCTTGCTCGGCAATCGCTCGATCGCCATCCTGTGCGGCCTTCCGCCACCAGTGAATGGCTTGATCCATGTTTTTCTGGACGCCCCACCCGTGCGCGTACGCGGTTCCGAGCTGCAATTGCGCGGCGGCGTCGAGATTTTCCGCGGCCTTCTGCCACCAGAAAGCAGCTAACTGCAAGTTCTGCGGCACTCCATCGCCAGCAGCGTAAGCGAGGCCCAGTTCGTATTGTGCGGGTCCATACCCGAGCTTTGCAGAACGCTGCAACTGCTCGATCTTTTGCGTGCTGAGAGAGTTGCCTGCAGCAAAACTCCAAAGCGGCGAAACGGCGACGAGAACTGCGGTAAGAACTATGGCGGTTTTTTTCATGGTAACTCGGTGTCCGTTACTGACTAAGCTGTCAGAGTATCACAGGATAAAAGAGTTCCAGAAAAGCTGTGGGGGCCGATTGGCCCCCATGCATGCTTCTTTCTTTGCTACGCGGTGGTCAGCCCGCCTTGGCTTCGGCTTTCTTCGCCTCTGCCTTTTTTTCCACCTTCTTCGCCGCTACCTTGTGCTCGACGGGCTTTTTCATTTCCTTCTTCACGGGAGCCTTGTGCACAGGAGCCTTGTGGGCTTCCATTTTGGCGGCTGGCTTTTCGGTGGCAGCGGGGGTGGTGGTGGCGAAGGCGCTGGAGACGGCAAACAAAGAGGCCAACGTGACGACGATAGCGGAAGTTTTTACAGACATGGTACTTCTCCTTGAAAGGTTGGGTTTGACTGCGATGCTTTCTAAGCAAGCAGCGTGCCAGTTGTTTATGCCAATAAAAAACAGAGAGATACAATTTCATTCCGATAGGTGACGGATTGCTTCTTGTTGGGGTGTCCCGACGGATTCTTCGTCCACCCTGCCAACCTTTTGAAAAGATTTTGTAATCTTGTTGTCGGATCACGACGCGGCGATTTTGGGTTGTTGGCGTTCGTCCAGAGATTGCAGGCTGGCGAAATGGCGATACACGGCGGAGTTGCGCAGCAGACTTGCGTGGTCGCCAATAGCCGTGATGCGTCCGGCCTCCAGCACTACAATACGGTCAGCATCGCGAATGGTTGCCAGACGATGCGCGGCAACCAGGGTGGTGCGACCACGAATCAGCTCGGCCAACGCTTCTTGTATCAAGCGCTCATTTTCGGCATCGAGGGCGCTGGTGGCTTCGTCCAGAATCAGAATGCGCGGATTGCGCAGAAGAGCACGGGCAATGGCAATGCGTTGGCGTTGTCCGCCCGACAAGGTGATGCCTTTCTCGCCGACATGGGTATGCATACCCTCGGGCAAACGTTCGACAAACTCGTCGACGCGTGCAGCCTGCATGGCGGCCTGCAAGGCAGCTGCCGTGGCCCGGGTTTGGCGAGTAGGATATTGTCAGCGACGCTGAGCGAGAAAATGGCCGGGTGTTGGGGAACAATCGCAATTTGCTGGCGTAGATCGTGTGCGCGCATTCGGCTGATATCTTGGCCGTCGAGTAGTATCTGCCCTTGCGTTGGCGCGTAATGGCGCAGTAATAGATCGAAAAACGTGCTTTTACCGGCCCCGGAGGCGCCAACCAGGGCTAGGTGTTCGCCTGCCTCGATGGTCAAGTCGATATTTTCAAGGGTGGGAATGTCACTGCGGCTGGGATAAGCAAAATATACATGGGCAAAACGCAGGCTAGCAGGCGAGGATGATGCCCTCACAGGACTTTCTGTCGCCCGTTGCGCCGGTGGTTCCTCCGGTTCCTCCTCGAGGAGGGCGAGCAGGCGCTCGATGGCGCCGAGTAGCCGTCCCAATTGTCCCCACAGGCTGCCGAGGGAAGACAGGGCGGAAGTAGCAAACATGGCATAAATGAGGAACGCGGTGAGCCCACCGATGCTGCCCCGATGATGCAGAATCCGCCAGCCGCCAAGATAGAGCATGCCCGCCAGGAGGAAAAAAATCAGAAATCCGCTCAGTAACGATGCGCCCGCCTGTACCTTGATGCGCCCGCGTACCTGTTGCAGGACACCGTCAATACCTGCGCCATAGATGTTCTTCGCCTCGTCCTCCCGCGTCAGAGCCTGCACGGTGCGGATGGCATTGATGGTCTCCTCGGTGTGGGAGGAGAGATCCGCAAGGTAGTCCTGCTCCAGCCGGCTGTATTTGCGTTGTAAGCGTCCAGAACGCAGATTGACCCAGACCAGTGGCGGCACCACGATAATCACCGGCAAGACCAGGATGGGCGCGGTGACCAACATCATGATCAGAGATCCGATCAGCGTCAGTCCGTGTTGCAAGGCGCCACCCAGTACCCCGGCCAGGCCAAAGCGCAGAATGGTGACGTCACTGCTCAGCCGCGAAATCACCTCGCCGGTGCGGAATTTTTCATAAAATAATGCGGGTAGGTGTACGGCATGGGTAAAAACCCGCTCCCGCAGATCCGCAACCACCTTTTGTCCAATCCAGGTCGCCAGGGCCTCGCGTGCTGCACGCGCAGCAGTCGTGAAGATTCCCAGCAGCAACAGGGCCAGACTAGCCAAGAGCAAAATCCTGGCGTTGTGAAAGCCGTGGTCCAGGAGGTACCTGGCACCCTGGGGTAGGGCGAGGGTACCTGCTGCACTCAATAACAGGGCAATGGCATAGAGAATCAACAACCAGAGTCGTGGACGCAGGAAAGGCAGCAGTGCGAAGAGTGCATGCCAGTTTTTGCTGGTTGGGCGCTGCCATGGATTCGCGGCCATCCTTGCTCCTGCGGGTACACGGAGACGGCATGATAGCCCATTTGCCGGGCCCTTGCCGCTTCGCGGAACCGCTGGAGTTCATGGTGGTCAAAACCACAGGTTTTTGTGAGAGTGGAGGTTTTTCATGCAGAAGCATACTTCAAGGGCTATCAAGGCCGCACTTGCTGCGGGTCTCGCCGGCGCTTTGTTGGCAAGTGGGCTTGCTTTTGCCGCACCGTACGTGCTGGTGGATGGTAAAACGGTTCCAGTCCACGTAGAACAAAAAACCATGCACATTCCTGGCGGCGTCATCCACATTGAAAGCATCAGCTATAGCAGCGGACCGCAGGCGCAGGTGGCCTTTCACTCCCTGAACGCCGCTCAGGCGGATGCCTTGATGCAGCAGAATGCCAGGCAGATGCAGGAAATGCAGGTCGCCATGGAGCGGCAGATGGCGATGATGGACCAAATGATGCGGGTTGCCTTTGCCATGCCCGGCGTGCCCCTGGTGCAAGCGCCTATGCCGGTTCTCTTCCCGTTGTTCGGTATCCCCTCAGCTCCGCTAGTTGCCACACAGGCGCCGTCTCCCAAAGCCCAGCAGGTGCAGCCGTCTGGAGTCGCGCCATGGCAGCAGGGGATGTACCAAGTACATTGGCAGAGGCCTGCCGCGGAGCAGGGTAAGAGCGATAATCCCAAGATTCCGCTCTGATTTTCCGCAGCCGTCCTGCGTCACCCCAAACCGAAACGGCGCCTTGCTGGCGCCGTTTTTTGGTGTGCGTGCTTGCCGACTAGCGTCGAGCCACCTTGTCCACGCGGGCCTGATCCCGAGGTTTGATGACCAGACGATCGATGTTCACGTGCTCGGGCAGAGACACTACCCAACGAATGGCTTCGGCAATGTCTTCCGCGACCAGCGGGGTCATGCCTTCGTATACGGCCTTGGCCGCTTTCGCATCGCCAGCAAAGCGCACCAAAGAAAATTCCGTCTCTACCAATCCGGGATCGATCTCGGTAATGCGAATCGGCTGTCCCAACCATTCCAGACGCATGGTTTCGCTGATGGCGCGCACTGCATGTTTGCAAGCGGTGTACCCGGCACCTCCCACATAGGTTTCCTCGCTGGCCACCGAGCCAATGTTGATGACCGTGGCAGCGGGTGACTGCTGCAGTCGTGGCCAGAGGGCGCGGGTTACCCGAGCCAGCCCGAGAACATTGCTCTGGTACATTTGCAGCCAATGTTCCTCGTCAAAATCGACCACGGGCTCCTTGCCCAGTGCGCCACCGGCATTGTTCACCAACACATCGACCGGGGTATCGATCTGCGCGGCAAAAGCAGCGACAGAGGCACTAGAGCCAACATCCAGCTCCAGGGGAATTCCGCCGCATTCCTGGGCGATTTGTTGCAGTCGCTCAAGGCGTCGCGCAGCCAGTATCACGCGATAGCCGGCGGCGCAGAGTACTCGGACAGTGGCGGCGCCAATGCCGGAGGAGGCGCCGGTAACCACGGCCGTCTTTTGTCGTTCGTTCATGGATACTCCTTATGGATTTTCGCTGCGTCGGTGGCGGCCCCGGCAGTAGAGCCAGATGCGCCTCGGCGCCCTCCGTGTAGTGTAGCACAGGGTAGATGGTGGTCCGTTGCGTCGCAGTCTGGGATCTGCATTTTTCTGCTGGGATTGGGATGCGCTACCATGCGCGCTTTCCGTTTGACACGTTCGCCATGCATTTTTCCTTGTTTTTGGATGTCTTCAATTTCATCGGCATTTTCGTCTTCGCCGTGAGTGGCGCCATGCGCGGCGTTCGCGCCGGTCTGGATATTTTTGGGATTGTGGTATTGGCAGTCGTTACGGCGGTGTCCGGAGGAATTGTGCGGGATGTCCTGATTGGCGCGATTCCGCCGCAATCGATCCGTGACTGGCACGGCATCGCCTTGGCGGTAGTGGCGGGCTTGTTGGTGTTTTTCTTTCATCGGCTGTTTGAACGCATGCAGTATCCGGTCTTGCTGTTTGATGCTGCGGGTCTGGGGTTATTTGCCGTTACCGGAACACAAAAGGCGCTGGACTACGGGTTGGCGCCGGAGATGGCGGCCGTACTGGGCATGATCAGCGGCATCGGCGGTGGCATGGTGCGCGACGTCCTGACGGCACAGGTTCCCGTCGTCTTACGCGGTGATATCTATGCGTCGGCAGCGCTGCTCGGTGCTGTCCTGTTATTGGGCGGCGACTGGCTGCAGCTTCCCGCGTGGCTCAGTCTCCTGTTGGGGGCTTCCTGTACCTTCATACTGCGTACTCTCAGCATCTATCGCCACTGGACCCTGCCGCACCCTCGCTAAGTTTTTGCCAGAGTGCTTGCCTTCCTCGCGAATACTGTATAAAAATACAGTTACTGGTTATGGAGGATGCTTGTGGAAGCTCTAACACGTCGGCAGCAGCAAATTTTGCAATGGATTCAAGAGCAAATTGCCAAGCATGGCCTGCCCCCCACACGGGCCGAGCTGCAGGAGGCCTTTCGCTTCCACTCCCCCAATGCTGCCGAAAGCCATCTGCGTACTTTGGCCCGCAAGGGATATCTGGTCTTGCAGGAGGGCAGGGCGCGCGGCATCCGTCTGGTCAGCGAGCTGGTCGAGGAAAGCGGCTTGCCTCTCATTGGGCGGGTACCCGCAGGAGCCCCCATTCTGGCCGAGGGTCAGCAGGAAGGGCGTTTGCCTATCGCTCCGCAACTCTTTCCGGGTGCGAACTATCTCCTGCGCGTACAAGGAATGAGTATGCGCGATGCGGGCATCCTCGACGGCGATATTCTTGCCGTACAGCCATGCAGTGAAGCACACAATGGACAAGTGGTGGTGGCTCGTGTGGATGGTGAAGTTACCGTCAAACGCTGGCGTAAGGATGGACACCAGGTATTTTTATTGCCGGAAAATCCGGATTTTTCTCCCATAGAAGTCGATTTGCGCAAGCAGGATCTCCGCCTGGAAGGATTGGTGGTGGGCTTGCTTCGTTTAGGAGGTCTGTGATGAAAACTGCTGTCGAAGAACTGTTGGCCCGTCATCCACAGCGCTTGTGGCGCGCTGAAACCGGAAAGCCCGTGCATCAGGAGCATCTGCAAGATCCCGGACACAGCGAAGTACGTGATTTGCTGGGTGGCTGGCCACGCGGGGCCATTACCGAAATCCATAGTCAGGTAGAGGGGATCGGTGAACTCCGCTTGCTTCTGCCTACCATCGCTGCCTTGAGCCAGCAAGAGAAGCGCTGGGTGCTGTGGTGTCTGCCGCCTTATATCCCGTATGCTCCTGCCTTGGCTGCGGCAGGCGTACGCTTGGAGCGGATGCTGGTGATCCATCCGCGCCAGCGTCAGGATCAGTTGTGGGCCCTGGAATCGGCCCTGCGATCCGGCACTTGTAGTGCCGTGCTGGCATGGCCGCCGGCTTTGGAAGAAGCTGCCCAGCGGCGTCTGCAACTTGCTGCGGAGACTGGCAACAGCATGGGGTTTTTCTTTTATCGGGATGTCGTGAGCCAGCGCAGCCCGGCTGCCTTGCGCCTACGATTGCAGCCCGCTGGTGAGCATACGCGGGTACAGGTGGAAAAGCGTCGCGGTGGCACAGTGCCAGCAGCGGCCAATCTGGAGTTGCCTCTGGCGATCTAAGAGGATGCCCTCATGGCAGAGCAGTGGCTTGCGGTGATTTTTCCCGCTCTGGCTGCGGAGCTGTGGAATCTTGACGGTACTCTGCCCGGCGTCTGCATAGCCGATGCCCGACAGCGTATCTGGCAGATGGATGCCGGGGCGGCAAGCCAGGGCATACAGATCGGCATGAGTGTAGCCCAGGCACGTGCCTTGGCACCGCAATTGCGCGTCGTGCAACGGGATGCGGAACGCGAATTCAATCTGCTCGACCGTTGCGCCCAACTGCTCTACGCCTGGGGACCGCAGGTGGTAGCCCTGCAGGAATGGCCGCATGCATTGGCCGTTGAGCTGCAGGGCAATTCACGTTGGCGGGCAAGACCCCAAGCGCTCCTCCAGGCCATTCGTGAATTTGCCGGAACCCGTCTGCGCCTTCGTTTGGGGCTGGCACCTACGCCACTGGCAGCGGCGTTATTGGCCTGGCAGGGGGAGGATGGGGAATTGTGCCACTGTCCCGCCGCCCGCCCTTTTGCCGAGTGTTGGCAGAAGATCCCTCTGGGATTTCTTCCCGCAAACGACACGTTGCACGCCCGCTGGCGGAGTTTAGGCCTGCGCAATTGTGGCGATTGGCTGCGCCTTGAGCGGCGGGAGCGGGCGCTTCGCCTTGGGCCGGAATGGGAGAGCTTTTTCGACCGCCTGCGCGGAGCAAGAGCAGACCCGCGTAGTCCTTGGCCCCTGCAGGAAGAGTTTGCGGTTGCTTTTCCTCTCCCGCAGGAAGTTTCTGATTGGCAGGGATTACGCTTTCTTCTGCGACGTGCCTTTCAGGAGCTGCGTCTGCGCTTGCGTCATCGTGCCAGCACGCGTTGGGAACTCCTCTTGCAGGGGAGGGATGCACAATATCGCCAGTCATTACATAGTCGTGATCCTCTGACCCGTGCCGAACTCTTTCTGCAACTTTGGCAAGAGCGTCTGCAGCGGTATCCCTGGGGCTTTGCGGCGCGGCACCTGCAACTGCGTGCCATGGATACAGAGGACTGGGCAGGGGAGCAAGGCGCGTTCTGGGAGCAGAATCTGACGCGGGAACAGGGGCAGTTGCTGAATCGTTGGCGCGCCCGCTTGGGCGTGGATGATGTTTATCGTGTACAGCCCCGTGCCGATCATCGTCCGGAATACGCTTGGCATCCCGTCTTGCCGGAAGCGTCGGAGACGATCACTGCTCCTCCCGATCCTCGCTCCCGTCCGCTGTGGCTGTTACCTGAGCCCATTCCGGTTTCTCTGGGTCATGAGCCGGATACTGGCAAACTAGAGCGGATCGAAGGTGGTTGGTGGGATGGTCGCGATGTCAGCCGGGATTATTTCCGTTGGCGACGTAGCGATGGGGCGGTGTGCTGGGTTTTCCGCGATCGCCGCTCTGGTCGGTATTTTCTGCATGGATATTTCGCCTGATCCTGCCTACGCTGAGCTTTATTGCCTGAGCAATCTGAGTTTTCTGCAAGCAACGGCAAATGTGGAGGACTTGCTCGATCGTGCAAAGGCGCTGGGCTATGCGGCACTCGCCATTACCGAGGAATGCTCTCTTTATAGCGTGCCGCGCGCCCATGTTCACGCTCAGGCAATCGATTTGCCTTTGCTGATTGGTTGTACCCTGCAACTGGAAGAGGGGTTGCGCCTCGTTTTGCTGGTAGAGGACCGAGCAGGATATGCGGCGCTGGCACAGTTGATCAGCCTTGCTCGCAGCCGGGCAGAGAAGGGGGGGTACCGTGCCTTGCTTGCCGATCTGCTACCTTTGTCTGGACTCTTGGCGATTCTTTTGCCGGAGTATCGCAGCGCAGCAGCAGAAGATCGGGTGATAGCGAAGATATGCGCTGCCTGGGGTGGCACGCGCCTGTGGTTTGGGCTCTCCTTGCTCTATGGCGGCGATCAACAACGGCAGTTGACCGATCTGCGCCGCTGGCAGCGGCATTTTCAGCTGCGCGCTGTCGCTTGTACCGGCGTGCGCATGGCGCGGCGCTCTGAGCGCTTTTTGCTGGATGTCTTTACGGCCATCCGTTTGCGCAAGCCCGTCTCTGCCGTAGGCTGGGATCTGCCGAGCAATGGCGAGCAGCACTTGCGTACGCGTCAGCAACTGGCGCAGCTCTATCCGACAGAACTGCTGGCAGAAAGCATCCACATTGTACAGCGCTGTCGATTTTCTTTGCGGGAACTGCGCTACCATTATCCGCAAGGCTCCTGCCCGGCTTCACATAGCCCACAGGAATATCTGCAGCAAGAGGCAGAAAAAGGTCTGCAGAGACGCTATCCTCATGGTGTGCCAGAGTCGGTTCGGCAGCAATTGCAGGAAGAATTGCGCATCGTCGCCGGGCTGGATTATGCCAATTATTTTCTTACGGTGTACGAGATTGTCTGTTTTGCCAGGGAGCGTGACATTCTCTGCCAGGGACGCGGTTCGGCAGCCAATTCCGTGCTCTGTTATGCCCTGGGGATCACCGAGGTGAATCCTGTACGTGCGCATCTGCTTTTTTCCCGGTTTTTGTCTCGCGAGCGGGGAGAGCCGCCCGATATCGATATCGACTTTGAACACGAGCGGCGGGAAGAAGTCATTCAATTTGTCTTTCGTCGTTACGGTCGCCGGCATGCTGCCCTGACTGCCAGTATCATCCATTATCGCCCGCGCAGCGCCATGCGGGATGCCGCTCGCGCCCTCGGTTTTTCCGCCAGCGAGCAGGAGCAACTCTGTCAGCAATTGGCCTGGTGGGATGGCCGCCGGGTGCTGCCCGAACGTTTGCAGGAAGCGGGCTTCGATCCGCAAAGCCCCGCTGTGCAGCGCCTCACCATTGTCGTCAATGCGTTGGTGGGAATGCCTCGACATCTCTCGCAGCATGTGGGTGGGATGGTGCTATCCCAGACGCCTCTCGATGCCTTGGTCCCCATCGAGCCAGCCCGGATGCCGGAACGTACGGTGTTGCAATGGGATAAGAACGATCTGGATCTGCTGGGTATCTTGAAGGTGGATCTGCTCGCGCTGGGAATGCTGAGTGTTTTGCGTCGCGCCTTGGCGGATCTGGACATGAGGCTTGCTGATATTCCGGCCGAAGATCCGCAAGTCTATGCCATGCTGCAGCGCGGCGAGAGCCTGGGGGTCTTTCAAGTGGAGTCACGGGCGCAGATGGGTATGCTGCCGCGTCTGCGGCCGCACTGCTTTTATGATCTGGTGATCGAAGTAGCCATCATCCGCCCCGGTCCCATTCAGGGGGGCATGGTACATCCCTATCTGCGTCGTCGGGCTGGTCAGGAGGCAGTATCGTATCCCGGCCCCGAGGTCCAGAAGGTTCTGGAGCGCACCTTGGGGGTGCCGATCTTTCAAGAACAGGTGATGCAGATTGCCATGGAAGCGGCCGGCTTTGATGGTGATGCGGCCGACGGTCTGCGCCGCGCCATGGCCGCTTGGCGACGCAAGGGAGATCTGGGACCCTATCAGCAACGTCTGCTGGATGGTCTGGCGGCACGCGGTTATGCGGAGGATTTTGCCCAGCAGCTCTGTGAGCAGATTCGTGGCTTTGCCGAATATGGCTTTCCCGAATCCCATGCCGCAAGCTTTGCGCTCTTGGTTTATGCCTCTGCGTGGATCAAGTGCCATCATCCGGCAGTATTCACGGCCGCTCTGCTCAACAGTCAGCCGATGGGTTTTTATGCGCCGGCACAGATCGTCGAGGAAGCAAAGCGTCAGGGCGTGCAGGTATTGCCCGTGGATATCCGCCGCAGTCATTGGGAAACCCGGGCGAAAGGTCGGCGCGTGCGTCTGGGGCTGCATCAAGTCAAGGGGTTGCCGCGCAGCGATGCCGAGCGCTGCCTTGCCTGGCGTGACGCAGATGGCAATCTCGATCCAGGGACGTTGTTTCAGGACGCCGGAGTAGGGCGGCAAAGTCTGGAAAAGCTGGCACGCGCCGGCGCTTTCGATGCTCTCCTCGGACATCGGCGCGAGGCCCTGTGGCAGATTCTGGCGCTTTGCAAGAATACGGCACTGGCGCTGCCCGGGGTTTCCCATAAACCTTCTACGCTGCCTGCGCCGTCTGCCCAAAGTCTCTGTCGCGACGATTATCAACAGTTGGGTTTGAGCCTGGGTCCCCATCCCCTGGCTTTTTTGCGGCCCCAGTTGGAGCGGGAAGGTTACCGTAGCATTGCGCAATCTCTGCGCCGGCCTTCAGGCACAAAAGTGTGCGTCGCCGGCCTGGTGACCCATCGCCAGCGACCCGGTACTGCGCACGGTACGGTATTCCTGACCATCGTCGATGAATCGGGCAGCGCTAACCTCATCGTCTGGCCACAACGGGTGCAGGAGTGGCGGCGTTCCATTTTGCACGGCAAACTCCTGGCGGTGCGGGGCCGCCTGGAAAAAAATGGTCCTTACGTCCACAACATCATCGTCGAAGAAGTACAGGACTACTCCATGCGCCTTTCTGATCTGCGCACGGCCTCACGGGATTTTCACTAAAGGGGCACGGCTGCTCTACTCCGTAATACCGGGAACCAGTCAAAGTACCCAGTCTTGTCACCACCTTGACTGGCTGAGCAGACTCGCATTCCCCCCGCTGCCGCCGTGTTGATGCTGATACTTTTTTCCTGGCATAAACGACTCAGGAAGTGTGGTCCTCCCGCTTTTGGTCCGGTGCCGGAAAGTCCCTCTCCACCGAAGGGTTGTACGCCGACCACGGCACCCGTCATGCCGCGATTGATGTAAATATTCCCGATCCGGGCGAGGCGACTGATACGCTCTGCACGGCTGTCGATCCGGGTTTGGATGCCTAGGGTCAGACCATAGCCAAAGGCATTGATCTGCTGCACAACGTCCTCCCAGGAACCCGACCAACGGACCACCTGCAGGACTGGACCAAAGATCTCTTCCACGAGGATCTGTTCCGGAGTGACGACATAGAGGCTGGGCGCAATGAAATGCAGTGCTCGGCCCAGACTATCGCGCATGACGGCGGCAATGCCATCGTCGCTGATGCTAGCCGAGGATGGCCAGGGACTGCGCGCCAGCAGCTTTCCGCCCTGGGATTCCAGACGTTGAGTTTGCGCGACGATGCGTTTTTGGGCATTGATGTCGATGACGGGGCCCACATCGCTGGCGAAATCTTCGGGCTCACCGATCCGTAAGAGCGCCATTGCGCCGGCCAGCATGTGCAGGAGTCCGTCGGCGATATCGTCCTGCACGAAAAGCAGGCGTAAGGCAGAACAGCGCTGTCCGGCGCTCCGAAAGGTGCTCAGTAGCACATGATCTACCACCTGTTCGGGGAGAGCGGTGGAGTCTACGATCATGGCGTTGATTCCGCCGGTTTCAGCAAGCAAAGGTACGATCGGACCGTCGCTCATGGCCAGACTCCGCTGAATCTGCTTCGCCACGCCGGTAGAACCGGTGAAGAGAACGCCGGCCACCCCCGCCGCCCGCACCAATCCGGCACCAAGGCTGGGTCCCGGACCGTGGAACAAATCTACGACATCCGCAGGGACACCGGCGCGCTGCAGTAAGCTGACGAAGGCCTCGGCAACCGCCGGCGTCTGTTCCGCTGGTTTGACCGCCACGGTGTTACCGCAAACGATGGCAGCAAGCAGTTGTCCGGCAAAGATAGCCAGGGGAAAGTTCCAAGGGCTGATGCATACCATGCTGCCCCGCCCTTCCATGCGCAGAACATTGGATTCGCCGGTCGGCCCCGGCAGACTGCGCTCCGCCAATTGCTCCTGCGCCAACAGACCATAGTAGCGGCAATAATCGATGGTCTCTCGTACCTCAGCAACGGCATCGATCCAACTTTTGTGTCCTTCCCAGACCACCAGAGCGGCGAAGGCATTACGCTCTGTTTCGAGCAAATCTGCTGCACGCAGCAGGCAGGCGCAGCGCTCGGCGAGGGGCAAGGAATTCCACCGTTGCTGCGCCTCCTGCAGTTTGCGCATGCGCTCGGGAATGACATCGCATGGATCTTCCGTTCGCGATTTCCGTGGCGTCAGGTCGCGCCAGGCTTGCAGCAAGGCAGAGCGCTGGTTTCCTTCTGAACCATCCACCCCGCAAGGATTACGGCGCTGAACGCCGGCAATCTCGCCGTATATTTCCGCGGGCAAGGGGAGGGGGGAGTCGTTGTCGCCGAAAAAGGGATTGGCGAGAAGTGCGGAAAGAGGTACACGCTTTTGCGCCAATTGGTGCACGAAAGAGCTGTTGGCGCCGTTTTCCAAGAGTCGGCGGACCAAATAGGCGAGCAGATCGCGATGAGTGCCCACTGGCGCATAGACCCGCACCGGAACGGATTCTGCTGCGAGAACTTCTGCGTACACGGCATCTCCCATCCCATGTAGCTTCTGCAGTTCAAAAGCGCTTTGCGGCAATCCTTCCGCCATGAGGAGGATCGCGGAAATCGTCGTCGCATTGTGCGTGGCAAACTGCGCGAAAATATGTCCTGCAGAGGCTGCCGCCAACATTTTTCGCGCGCAGGCAAGGTAGGATACATCAGTATGACGTTTGCGGGTGTATACCGGATATCCTGGCAAACCGAGTTCTTGCGCCCGTTTGACTTCGCTATCCCAATAGGCCCCCTTCACCAGGCGCAGCATCAGTGGACGTTGAAATTCCTGTGCCAGAACAATTGCTACATCTACGGCTTCCAAAGCGCGTGTCTGATAGGCCTGGATCGCGATGCCAAGTCCAGCCCACCCAGCGCAGTCGGCATCATCCGCAATCGCCGCGAGGAGCGCCGCCAGAATCTGCAGAGTCAGCTCCAGGCGCTCGCTTTCCTCCGCATCGATGGTCAGACCGACCCGCGCCTCGGCGGCCATTTTCGTGAGTCGCACCAACTTGGGGAGTAATCTTGGCAGCAGAATATCCAATTGCACCGCCTCAAGGCGTGGCTCGAGGGCAGAGAGTTTGATCGAGAGGCCATCGCGCTCCACCGGTCCGCCTTTCTGCTCCTGCCTCCGTAACTGGGTCAGGACGCGCTGATAGGCTTCGTAGTATCGTTCGGCATCCTCCAGACAGCGAGCACTTTCCCCGAGCATATCAAAAGAAAATCGCCAGTTACTGGACAAGCGATGCTGACTTGCGGCTCGTTTTTGCGCCTGTTCTATGGTCTCTCCCAAGATGAACTGATGCCCCATGAAGCGCACCGCCTGGGTGGCCGCATGGAGGACGCTACGGGCGCCCAAGGTCTGCCTGGGTGTCGTACTCTTCGGGTCTGGAAGCCACTGGGCTGCCATGCGCAGCATCGGTGTAATGAGCGAGCGTGTGTTTTCCTGGCGCCAATCCGGCTCGGAGAATCCGCGCCGCAGCTGATCTGCGGCAAGAACACTTGCAGTGGCGCGGTCTGGAACGCGCAGCAAGGCTTCGGACAGTCGCATGAGGGAAAGGCCGCTTGCACTATCCAACGGGTATTCTGCCAATAGGGCTTCCATACCCAAAAAATTGTGGCGTTGCGCCTCACGCGCGCCCTGCACCCAGGGTGCAGCGCGCTCTACGACAGCATCCCAGGAGAGTTCGCCAACACAGTGCTCCGCGGCCATGACGCAAGTCGGTTCCGAGCGCACCGCCGCAGGCAAAGTGATCTTTTGCACAGCGCTCTGGCAATCGAGTTCTCCACCGTGCGCAATCCTATCGTTTGAGGTATCCAGCATTGATGCTCCTTATCTTTTCCGGCAGCGGTACGTGATTTCCCAGCAAAAGTCGTACCCGGATGCCCAAAAAAATGCCAAAGAGAAAATGTGGCTATCTTGCAATTTACCATCCCTTTTTATTCCGGTGATCTTAATAAGCAGATTTGATTTGTCTAGTATAGTAGATACTACGATTGCGTGGTGCATAATCACGAAGATCCCGAGAGATCATTTATCTGATTTGACATAGATTTATTTTTATGACATGGTAAAAATTGTTATCATAAGAACTGGGGACTCGGTTTGCCAAAAAAACCACTGCACGATGATAAGGGAGGCTTGCGCCGGGAGGGAGGGCTGCAAGGCCTGATCCTCGCCTGCGTTGGCGCATCCATTGGATCCGGTTGGCTTTTCGGTCCGTTATACACGGCGAAGATGGCTGGTCCTTACGCGATAGGCTCTTGGGTTATCGGCATGATTGCCATTCTTTTGCTTGCAGTGGTTTTTGCTGAGCTTGC
Source organism: Acidithiobacillus sp. AMEEHan (assembly GCF_030996345.1). Lineage (NCBI taxonomy): Bacteria > Pseudomonadati > Pseudomonadota > Acidithiobacillia > Acidithiobacillales > Acidithiobacillaceae > Acidithiobacillus > Acidithiobacillus sp. AMEEHan. The sequence goes on from NZ_CP118747.1 coordinate 2,044,903, forward strand.
ACCGCTGATTCCGAAAGCTGGCGCTGTGGTACATTTGGCAAATATTGGCAATGGTCCCATCGTGGGTAATATGTGGACCTGGATTTTGTTCTTGTCATACGCCACGATTGCGCCTATCGAAGTGACGGCATTGCTTACCTACGCAAATAATTATTTCCCCCATTTTCTCCAGCCACATAGTAGCTTGCTGAGCAGCCAGGGGTATTTCTACGCGCTGATTGCTTTGGCATTTTTCGTGGCATTGAATTTTCTCTCCGTACGCTGGGTTTTTCGAATCAATAACGGTGCGACTTGGTGGAAGATAGCGATTCCAGCGCTCACTGGAATCGCGCTGATCGCTCTTGGCTGGCACTCGGGAAATTTCCACAGTGTTGCGGGGAATTCGGCCAGCAACATTCAAGGGATGTTCGTTGCCGTGGCCACCGGCGGAGTCATCTTCTCCTTGTTGGGATTTCGCCACGCCATCGACTTAGCAGGTGAAAGTAAAAATCCGAAACGTGATTTGCCCTTGGCGACAATTCTTTCGGTGCTTATCGCGGGCATTATCTACATCCTTGTCCAGGTTGCGTTCATTGCTGCCGTGCGACCAGAAGATCTGGCCAATGGGGGCTGGGAGCATTTGCACTTTCCGGGCATCAACGGGCCGTTTGCGGCACTGGCCGCCAGCATTGGAATTTCCTGGCTTGCTGTTCTTCTGTACGTGGATGCCTTTGTGTCGCCGGCTGGGACAGCATTGATCTACACGGCCACTTCCGCCCGTGTCACTTTGGCAACGGCAGAAAGTGGAGCGTTCCCTAAGGTGCTGGGCAAAATCAACAGGCATGGCGTGCCCTGGAGCAGTCTTATTTTGCTCTACATTGTCGGTGCCATTTTCTTTCTGCCCTTTCCGTCTTGGCAAAAAATGGTGGGATATATTGCTTCCATGACGGTACTGTCTTATGTCATCGGTCCCATTGCTTTGATGCAACTACGCAAAGCGATGCCGAGCCTGGAGCGCCCCTTCACTCTCCCGGGCGCAAAGGTGATTGCACCGATCGCCTTCATTGTGGGGACCTGGATCGTCTATTGGTCGGGATTGCACACCCTCAATTTTATTTTTGGAACGCTGTTTGTATTGCTTGCGCTCTATGCCCTCTGGGGGGTTTTTCGCAAAGAGCCCCTGCGCGATATGGGTTGGCAATACATCTGGTGGATTATTCCTTATTTCCTTGGCATATGGTGTGTGTCTTGGATTAGCCCTAAATCTCTGGGGGGCATTGGGCTGATCGGGTTCTATGAAGGAATGACAATCATCGCTACAGTTAGCCTTGTGATTTTCTATTGGGCAGTGCATAGTGCAGTTTCCGATCACGAGATTCGGGTCTACATGCGAAATCTGGGTAAACGTGGGGTTGGCGCGCCGTGAGTGAAATCCAGCGGGAGCGTCCTTCCGCAGGTAGAAAATGGGTGGTCAAAATTGGTAGCAGTCTACTCATGAATGGCATGGGAAGGCTGGCGGAAGACCGTGTTTCCGACTGGTTATCGCAGATTCAAGCGCTGATCCATGATGGATATCAGATCGTACTGGTCTCCTCTGGAGCCGTTGGCGTTGGAGCTCGACGCATGGGCTGGGAATGTCGACCGACGCAGCTCGCCGATCGCCAGGCCGCGGCCAGCGTCGGTCAGTCTATTCTCATGCATGGCTACGAGAAAATTCTGCACCAGATTCAGCGGGAAAACCATCCTGTTTTGCACTGTGGCCAAGTCCTTCTCACTCATGAAGAGCTGCGTAATCGCTCGCGTTATCTGAATGCCCGAGATACCTTGCGTACGTTGATTGATCACGGCGTGCTGCCCATCGTCAACGAAAACGACGCCATTTCGCATCGTGCCATACAGCTTGGCGACAACGACACTCTGGGGGCGTTGGTCGCCAATTTATGGGATGCAGACCTACTGGTCTTGCTCACAGACCAGTCAGGTCTGTTCGATGCAGACCCGCGCACGCATCCCGAGGCAAAGTTGGTCCAGCATGCCAAGGCAGGTGAGGCTCGCTTGGAGCGTCTCGCTGGTTCCGGTGGTTCCTCGGTAGGTACGGGGGGATGTTGGCGAAGGTGAAAGCGGCGGCACGGGCGGCACGTTCCGGCTCCTCCACAATCATCGCTGGCGGTCTGGAGAGTAGGGTGTTGCTTCGTATTGCTGCGGGAGAGCCGGTCGGTACCTGGCTCGAAGCGAAAGTCCCCGTGCTCACGGCCCGCAAGCGCTGGTTGTCTGACCATCTGCGTGTGCATGGTAAGTTATACCTGGATGCTGGAGCGGTAGAGGCCGTTCGGGCAGAGGGGCGAGCCTCTTGGTTTTCGGTATCCAGGCACAGGAAGGCGAATTTCGGCGGGGAGACCTCGTCAGGTGTCTCGATCCGGGCGGGCGCGAGATTGCTCGTGGTCTGATCAATCTGGATTCTCATCTCCTCCAGCACTGTCGTACGCAATTGGCCGAGGAGGGCGATGTTGCCGATGATTTTCGCGTGGCTATTCACCGCGACAATCTGGTGCGCAGTCAGACCTGAGCTGAGCTATTGCGGTCGGCGGCGGGTGCACGCTCCGGAAAGTAAAGATCCTGCTGCTGGTGCGCAAGGCGTATGCCTCGGCGATATAGCGCCTCAACCGCTCGGGCGCGCAGTTCTGTCTGAATCGTGAAGCTGTTGTTGCAGTCGCCGATGTAAACGCGCAGGTAAAACACCAGGGAGTTTTCGGTTACATCGAGCAGGAGCGCGGTGGGTGGAATACCGCGTGGATCATCCTGCAGAACTTCCGGGTGATTTTTCCCCACTTCTTCCAGAATTTCACGCACTTCGTCAATGTCCGAGTCATGACGTACCCGTAATGGAATCATGAGCCTTAGCACGTTATTGCTGTACGTCCAATTGGTGACCTGACCGGATATCAGCTCAGAATTCGGCACAAAAACTTCTGTGCGATCAAAGGTCAGGATCAGCGTGGAGCGGATGCTGAGCCGCTGAACATAACCTTCCGTTGTTCCTACCTTGACCCAGTCACCGACGCGAATGGGGCGTTCCAGCAGTAGAATGATTCCCGAAACAAAATTATTGACGATATTCTGCAGACCAAAACCAATTCCGACGGATAACGCGCCGGCGATGATCGCAAGGTTGTGCAAAGCCACGCCCGCTGTCGATAGTGACAAGAGGATGGCAATGATGAAGCCGACATAGCGAAAAATAGCCAGGACGGAATGGCGAGACCCGACATCGAAGTGACGAAAAATACCACGCGCAGAGGCCAGACGATTCTGTATCCATTGATTGACATTGAACAGGACAATCAACAAGATGGCAGCGATCAGCCAACGAAACGGCTGAATATGAAAGTTCCCGACGGTGAAACCTTGAATAAAATATTTCCAAAAGAAGTGGAAGCCGCTACGTGTGAGACCCCAGGCTAAGAGACTGATGACCAACACCAGCAGCCAAAGGGAGGCGTGGCTGAGAGTTCGCAACCAGAATAGCCAAGAACTGCCCTGGGTGGAGAACCCCAGGTGTTGCCGAATGAGACGAGGAAGCGCGCCGTCGCCTTCGTCGTCATCCCCCCAGATATCATCGAGGAACCAGCCGATTACCCGCGCAACGATGACGGCCACCAGGGTGGTGACGAAGCCATCCGTTAGATAGTTGGCAAGCTGAGAATAGCCAATGAAATTGAGCAGGATCAGAGCACTGGCCAAACCGAAAAGAAGGAGTTGCAGCCATCGCCAATCCTTGAGAAAGGTGAAGCGTCGCGCACGCCAAAGCACCCAGATGATAGTGCCGAGAATCGCTGTATGAATTGCCGTCAATAAGGCCGTGTGCTCGGCGATGATGGTGCTCCCTTGAGGATCAAGAGACTGGTACATCAACACAAAGACGCCGAACGTGATGATGAAGCGCAATGGACGCCACAATACACGCAGCAATACGGCCTCGCGCTGCGCGCGGGAGGGAATTTCGGCAAGGTGTCGCAGCATGGAGCGAGCGAGCCAAGTGCTGAGGACATACGCAGTTAAGGTCGCTAGCACCAGCTCGGTGATTGGCAATAAGGCGCCCAACAGATAACTTGATAGTAACCAAGCAATAATAGCGAGCAGGGGATATAACTCACGAATAGCAGATTTGGAGTTGCGGCGCAGAATTATCATCAGTAGGTAGACGGCGATGCCGACGCCCCAGGCGCCTTGAAAGTGAGGATCGTTGACAGCATGTTTGCGAATCCAGAAATCTCTTTCTTGTTCCCATGTCTCTTTGGGCGTGCTGAGAACCTGTGCAATCTGCTGTATAAAATCTGGGCCGCGCTGTAGCAGTTCCCGGGTATGTATATGGGCTTCCTTGGCGTGCAGCTCGCTAAGAACGGTGTTGCCCCCGACATACAGCACCTTGCACGCGGCGAGTTGGCCGTTGATCTGCTTTTGTTGGGATTCGAGCTTCTGTCGTAATTGACTGAGCTCGGCTGGTTCTCCCACTACGGGAGCACCCAGAATATGCAGCGATTTTTCAATGGTATTGAGAGATGCTTGCTGCCTTTGGGTGCAGGCGTTGGCGGAGGCAACCAGTGCCTGCGCTTGTCTTTGCCATTGACGCAATTGCTGCAGGCTTACCGTACCATCCAGCGCGTCGTGTATGTGGCGCAGCACTTGCGCATCACTGGCGAAATCGCTGGTTGTGCCGGCTGTCGCCAGGGTAGAAAGCATCCCCCACGCCAGTAGTAAGCCGAGGCAGGCTCTCAGCAGCGATTGCGTCAGCACCCCCAGTGACATGTTGAATGACTCAGGTAAGTGCGCGCCGTGCTCCGCGCATGAGTAGGGGAAGGAGTAGACGCTGTACCATCGGTGGCAGCGCAACCGGCTTCATCAACATCTTGATGGCCATCTCAAAGGGATAGTGACGGCGGATCCAGACGCTCAGACGTTTGCGGAAGGCACGGAAGTCGTTTTGAGTAAAAGTCTGCCCTGGATTGCGCAGTTCAAATGCGCAACGAATGGCCAAAAAGCTGTCCTCGAGGTCTGCTTCGGCGGCGCGCTGCCACAACCCGCGCAGCACACGCCAGCGGGAAATTCCCTCCCGCGTCTGGTACTCCCGGAAGAAGCGAAAGAAATACTTGTAGTGTTGTACCTCGTCGGCGCGGATGCGACCAGCAAGCTCGCGTAACACGGGTTCCGGGCTTGCCTGTTGAATCATCGTGTAAAAACTGGCGGTGCCGGTCTCGACCACGCACCGCGCCGCCATTTCCAGTGCCGGTGTGGGTCCGAGGCTTTCGGTTTGGCACAGGGGGGCGTATTCGGCAACAAAGCGCGCGTAGGCTGCCTCCCAATCGAAATCTGGCCACACCGTCAAAATGTATGCGCGTAGGGCCCGCCCGTGTTGGACTTCTTCCTGTTCCCACTGCTCCTGCAGCCACGAGCGGGCCTCCAGGTGGCCCCCGTAATATTCGGCCAGATTGTGGGCGTAGAGGTCCGATAAGGTCTCAACGAAAGAAGCGCCAGCCAAAAGATAAAACCAATCACTTTCCTCTTCGATGGCGCCGCGCTGCACGCGGTCAAAGGGGATGTCTTGTAGAGACCAGCGGGGATGGCGGAGTTGGTTGGCCATTCGATGCAGTTCTCCTGTTCTGTCAATCAGTAATCGCGGGCGTACTGGACGTCTGCGGCCTGCAGGCCAGCGTTACGAAATGCTTCCCGTCGCTTCAGGCACTGCGGGCAAGCGCCACAATGTTGCGCCCTCCCAAGCAAGCAACTGTACGATAAATTCCACTCGACTCCCAAGCCTTGACCCAGTTTTACGATTTCTGCTTTGTGCAATTCGAACAGTGGCAACCGCAGGGAATGCCCCAGCGCTGCGAGATGGTTCCGCAGCGGGGCCAGAGCCTCCACACGCGATCCGCTGTCTACGGCAGCGTCATCGGCAGAGATGCCCATGCAGATATGACAAATTCCCAAGGCGCCTGCTACGCTGGCTGCCACGCTGATGGCGATGAGGTTGCGGTACAGCATGGGCACATGAAAGCGATGCGGTCGAAGTTTGCCAAGCGCCTCGCCCAATTCTCGCATGGGAATGCGCCGGGCAGCGATCCCCAGCTGCTGGCACTGCGCAGTTACCGATTGCCATTCCTGCGTCGCAGCGCGTTGCGCGTAATCCAGAAAAACGGGTTCTGGATCGAGGCCTCCGCGACGCAGGAGGCGCAACAGCGTACTGCTTTCCACTCCGCCACTCAGCAGAAGAAGGACGCGTTCGCCCGCTGGCAAATCTGGTAGCAACTGCTGTACTTGGTCTATCATGCCGCTGTTTTCTCCTTGCCTGCGAGTACTCCTTGGCACTGATATTGGACGTTCACCCGCAAAATCCCCAAGCGCGCCTCTTACAACAGGCCGTGGCCCGGGCACGCGCGGGTGGGCTTCTTGTGTACCCCACGGACACCTGCTATGCGCTGGGTTGCTGTATCGGTGCCAAGACGGCGCAGGAGCGCCTGCGGCAGATCCGGCAGCTCGATGTCCATCATGATCTGTCTCTGCTGTTTTCCAGTATTTCGCAGTTGACGGAATACGCCAAGCTGGACGATCGCAGCTTTGCCATTGTCAAGCGAGTCTTACCGGGGCCGTTCACCTTCATCCTACCAGCGACCCACGACGTACCACGACGCTTGGCGGACCCGCGGCGGCGTAGCATCGGGGTACGCGTGCCGGATGCCCCGGTGGTGCAGGGACTCCTAGCCGAGCTGGGAGAGCCGCTGATGAGCTCCACCCTGCAACTTCCTGGCGATCCCCTGCCGTTGCACGAAGTGCATGAGATTGCGGATCGGATTGGCAATCGTGTGGATGTGTTTCTCCGTGCCGAGGACGGCGGCACCGAGTGTTCTACGGTGATTGATCTTTGTGAATGGCCACCGCGTCTTCTTCGCCGCGGCCTGGGCGCTCCGGATTCTTTGGGAATCGATCTTGCCGAGAGCGGAAATCCGATCGCAGAAGAGGTATAGTCGTCGGATGAACGATATTGAAAATATTATTCGGCAGATCAGTATCTGGGCGATCCCGGTGCTCTTCGCCATTACGGTGCACGAGGTCGCCCATGGTTGGATGGCCTGGAAACGCGGCGATCCCACAGCCATGTTGATGGGCCGCCTGACCCTGAACCCTCTCAAACATATCGATCCCTTTGGTACGATCCTGCTGCCTGCCATGTTGCTGTTGTTCCATTCGTCGTTTCTGTTCGGCTACGCCAAACCGGTTCCGGTCAATTTCGCTGGCCTGCGCGATCCCAAGCGCGATATGGTGTTGGTCGCCATCGCTGGACCTGCTGCGAATCTCATCATGGCGATCTTCTGGACGATCATCCTTTGGCTGGGGGTCCAGTTGGCGGGCACCGCCCCGTATTTTGCTGAGCCGATGCAGCTGATGGGGCAGGCGGGGATCCTCATCAATGGGGTACTGATTCTGTTCAATCTCATTCCAATTCCGCCCCTCGATGGCGGGCGGGTGGCGGTTGGTCTCTTGCCCCGCGACGCATCCAACGCCCTGAGTCGGATCGAGCCTTACGGTTTCATCATTCTGATCGTACTGCTCTTTACTGGAATCCTATGGGCGGTGCTGGGCCCCGCCTTTGAGTGGTTTCAGGGATTCTTCTTTCGCCTGGGAGGGCTGGCATGAGCGCGACGGTGGTTTCCGGCATGCGTCCCACGGGACGCCTGCATCTCGGCCATTACCATGGGGTCTTGAAAAACTGGCTACGTTTGCAGGAGCAGCACGAGAGTTTTTTCTTTGTCGCCGATCTGCATGCCCTCACCACGCACTACGAGCGCCCGGAGGGGATTCGACAGTCGACCTGGGACTTGCTGGTCGAATGGCTGGCGGTGGGGCTCGATCCGGAAAAAGCAACGCTTTTCGTGCAGAGTTGGGTTCCCCAGCATGCCGAATTGGCCCTCTTGTTGGGCATGTTGACTCCTCTATCGTGGCTGGAGCGGGTGCCGACCTTCAAAGACCAGCAGGAGCAGTTGCGCGACCGCGATCTGGCAACTTTCGGGTTTCTGGGATACCCGGCCTTGATGAGTGCGGATATCCTGCTCTATGACGCTGCCTCGGTGCCGGTCGGTGCAGATCAGGTGGCACACCTGGAGATCTGTCGCGAACTGGCGCGCCGCTTCAACAACCTCTATGGCCGCAGCCCTGCGGATAGCGAGGCAATCGAGGCAGGCCTGCGTGCCCTGGGCAAAAGGGGAAAACAGCAATATCAGCGCCTGCAGGAGCGTTTTCAACAGGATGGTGACGGCAGTGTGATCGCGCAGGCGCGCGAACTCCTCGACAGCGCTGCCAGTATCAACGAGGCTACTCGCGCCCTTCTGCTTGCCAATCTGGAAGGCAAAGGGCGAACAATCCTCATCGAACCCCAGCCGCTGCTGACGGAAGCGGCAAAAATGCCGGGCCTGGACGGGCGCAAAATGAGCAAATCCTACGGCAACGCTATCGCGCTGCGAGAGGAGCCGGAAACGGTGCGTAAAAAGCTGCTCACCATGCCCACGGATCCGGCGCGGGTGGGGCGGCACGATCCGGGCGAGCCGCAGCGCTGCCCGGTCTGGCCCCTGCACCAGATTTATTCCAGTGAGGCGACCCGCACCTGGGTACAAGAAGGTTGTCGCAGTGCCAGCATTGGCTGCGTGGACTGCAAAAGCGCTCTGGTGGACAAGGTATTGGCAGAGCAGGAGCCTATCCGCGCACGGGCCGAGGAATGGGCGGCACAGCCGCAACGCCTGCGAGAAATCGCCGCGCATGGCGCGGAGAAGGCACGGACCCGCGCCGAACAGACCCTGATTCGGGTCCGCGAGGTCATGGGCCTGGATGCTGGCTGAGCGGGCATTCACTGCGGGGGACGCGCTTGCCATCCCCGAGGGTCTGTACATCCCGCCCGATGCCCTGGAAGTCATTCTCGATCAGTTTTCGGGGCCGCTGGATCTGTTGCTCTGGCTGATTCGCCGCAATCGTATGGATATTCGCGACATCCCTGTCGCGGAGGTCACTCGTCAGTACCTTGCCTATCTGGAAGAAGCGCGGCGGCGGCAGCTCGAACTGGCCGCAGACTATTTGCTGATGGCGGCTTGGCTGGCCGAGATCAAGGCGCGCATGCTCCTCCCTTTGCCCCCCGCAGAAGAGGGGGAGGCGGAGGATCCGCGTGCCGAGCTGGCCGAGCGCCTGGCCAAGCTCGCCCAGGTGCAGGCGGAGGCGGAGGCATTGGCACGCTTGCCTCGTGCTGGTCTGGATTTTTTGCTCCCCGCACCCCTTGCGCATGATCCGATGCCTCTCGTTCCGCCGGCGCTTTCAGTGTCGCGACTGCCAGAGTTGCTGCAACAAATCGCGCAGCGTCATCGACGTAGGCAGGTGCGTGCGCCGAGGCCGCGCGTCGCTGTCGATTTACGCCAACGCATTCTCGAGATCCTACAACGTTGTCGCAGCGCCCAGCACCCCCTGTCTTTTCGCGAAACGCTACCGCCGCAACGCGATCGCCTGCAACTGGGCTTGAGTCTGCTGGCCATCCTCGAGCTCCTGCGGCAACAGGCCCTGCGCCTGCTCTGGCGGGATGGCGCATGGATGCTGGCTGCCATCGAGGCTGAGAAAAATGACTGAAGATACCTTGCGCGATCTCTTTCTCGCCATTCTGTTGTTGCGCACGGATGGCATAACGGAGGTCGAGCTGGAAGCCCTGCTTGCCGTAGATCACCCGCAGTGGCGGGAAATGCTGGCCCAACTTGTGGAGACCGGCTGGGGGCCCCTGCAGTTGGTGCTGCAGGGAGGGCAGGTGCAGGCACGCCTGCATCCGCGCTATCTCCATCTTCTCCAAGAGTTACAGTTAGAAAAGCCGCGCCCCTTGCGTAAGGCGGTTTTGGAAACGTTGGCCATCATCGCCTACCAGCAGCCCATCACGCGGCCCGAAATCGAACATTGGCGGGGGGTTGCTTTGGGTAGCGGCATTTTGCAGCAACTTCAGGACTTCGACTGGATAGAAATCAAGGGGCATCGCGATGGTCCAGGACGGCCGGCCTTGTGGGGTACGACGACGGAGTTTTTGCGTCACTTTGGTCTGTCCTCGCTCGCCGAATTGCCTGCGGCGAATCTGGAAAATGCTGCGCCGGAATCATAAGGAAATATGATGAAAAGATTAGAAACTGCTGATTTGACTGTGGCCCCGCGCTGATCGATATTCGCACCGGAAGCTGAGAGAAAAAAATCTTTGCCGACGACACAGACTTTTGAATTGGGCAGCATTTGAGGAGCAAGACCATGGCACATGTGGTGATTTTGGGTGCAGGAACAGGTGGCATGCCTGCCGCATATGAAATGAAGCACGCTTTGGGAGCAGGGCATGAAGTTACGTTGATCAGCACCAACGACTATTTTCAGTTCGTGCCATCCAACCCTTGGCTGGGCGTGGGCTGGTCCAAGCGCGAGGACATCACCTTCCCCATTCGTCCCTATGTGGAACGCCGTGGCATCAAGTTTATTGCCAAAAATGCGGAAAAGATCGACGCAGAAGCGCAGACCATCACTCTGGCAGATGGCAGCTCGGTTCACTACGATTACCTGATGATCGCCACTGGCCCGCGCCTCGCCTTTGAGCTGGTTCCGGGCTCTGACCCGCACGAAGGGCCGGTGCAGTCTGTCTGCACCACCGACCATGCCGAGCTCGCCTATGGCAAGTATCAGGAACTGCTAGAAAATCCTGGCCCCATCGTCATTGGCGCCATGGCCGGTGCCAGCTGTTTCGGTCCTGCTTACGAGTACGCCATGATCGTTGCATCTGATCTCAAGAAGCGCGGCATGCGTGACAAGATTCCCTCCTTCTCCTTTGTCACCAGCGAGCCTTATATTGGTCACCTCGGCATCTCCGGCGTTGGTGACTCTACGGGCATCCTGAGCAAGGGGCTAGAAGAGGAGGGCATCAAGGCCTACACCAACTGCAAGGTGAATAAGGTCGAAAATGGGGAAATGTTCATCACCCAGGTCAACGACAAGGGCGAGACCGTCAAGGAATTCACTCTGCCGGTGAAGTTCGGCATGATGATTCCCGCATTCCGGGGGGTTCCGGCGGTTGCCAATGTCGAGGGCCTGTGCAATCCCGGCGGCTTTGTCATCGTCGATGACAATCAGCGCAGCAAGAAGTACCCCAACATTTACGCCGTGGGAATTGCCATCGCCATTCCGCCGGTCGAAGCGACGCCGGTGCCGACTGGCGCCCCCAAGACGGGATACATGATCGAATCCATGGTCAGTGCCTCGGTGCACAACATCAAGGCGGACATCGAAGGCCGCGTCGGCGACAAGACCATGGGCACCTGGAACGCCGTCTGCTTTGCCGACATGGGCGATCGTGGAGCTGCCTTCGTGGCCCTGCCGCAGATCAAGCCGCGCAAGGTGGACGTCTTTGCCTACGGGCGCTGGGTCCATCTGGCCAAGGTGGCCTTCGAGAAGTACTTCATCCGCAAGATGAAGATGGGGGTTTCCGAGCCCTTCTACGAGCGTGTGCTCTTCAAGATGATGGGGATCACCCGCCTCAAGGAAGAGACGGAGGTCGAGCAGCGCAAGGCTTCCTGAGGCACTCTGACGCCTCTTCTATCGGCCCCACCGAGTGGTGGGGCTTTTTTTACTGCCGGGAGGCAGCCGAATGGATGAGAAGTTACAAAAGGTGCTGGCGCGCTACGGCCTGGGCTCGCGCCGAGCCTTGGAGGAATGGATTGCCGCAGGGCGCGTCAGTGTGAATGGAAAAATTGCCAAACTGGGCGATCGCGTAGACGCAAACGCGCAACTTCTGGTGGATGGCAAAGCTCTGCAAATTCCCGCCTGGAGCCAAGGGCGTCTGCGGATTTTGCGCTACCACAAACCGGCGGGTGAGATCTGTAGCCGTCGTGACCCCGAAGGTCGGCCCTCCGTTTTCGACCGTTTACCGCGCCTGCGCGCCAGCCGCTGGGTCTCCATCGGCCGGCTGGATCTGAATTCCGAGGGTCTGCTCCTCCTCACCAATGATGGAGATCTGGCCAATCGTTTGATGCACCCGCGCTATGGACTGCAGCGGGAATACGCGGTTCGGGTGCTCGGACGGCTGTCTGACGAACAGATCGAACAACTGCTCAGTGGCGTGGAACTGGAAGACGGACCCGCCAAATTTCTGCAGATCGAAGATGCCGGTGGGGAAGGGGCAAACCGCTGGTATCATGTCACGCTGGAGGAAGGTCGCAATCGCGAGGTGCGGCGCTTGTTCAGTGCCCTGAACCTGGCGGTAAGCAGGTTGATCCGTGTGCGCTATGGCCCCATCGAAATGCCCAGACATCTAAAAAGTGGATACTTCGAAGAGCTGCCAGAGGAAGAACGCGCGGCGCTTTTTGCGCAGATCGATTGGCAGGAACAACCCGATCTGCCGGCGAACCGGAGGCCAGGACAGCCTATTGGCGCGGCACGGAGACGGCGGATGCCACCCCGGCAATGAAGCAGGAGTCGGTCAGTGACTGGAATTGGGTGTACCAGCAGCTGCTGGCGCAGTGGGGAGCACAGCACTGGTGGCCCGCCAAAACTCCTTTCGAGGTGATGGTAGGCGCCATTCTCACGCAAAATACCGCTTGGACGAATGTGGAGAAGGCGATTGCGCGCCTGGAGTCTGCCGACCTACTGGATGTTGGGAGGATTCTCGACAGCGATGATGCGAATCTGGAGACTTGTTTGCATCCTTCCGGCTACTACCGGGTGAAAGCCCGCCGCTTGCGTTCCCTCTGTGCCTTCCTGCAGGAAGAGGGCTGTGCCGAGAGGCCAGAGTCCCTGCGCGAGCGAGGCAGTTTGCCGGAACTGCGCAGGAAATTGCTGGGGGTGCATGGCATAGGAGAGGAAACCGCGGATTCCATCCTGCTGTATGCACTCCAACTGCCAGTCATGGTGGTGGATGCGTATACCAAGCGGATCGCCATCCGTCTTGCCTGGTGCGAGGAGCGCGTCCGTTACGCGGAGATACAGCGTGACATCGAGTCCGCTCTGATGCACGGCGATGTGGAACTGCGCAAGGAACTGCACGCCTTGCTCGTGGAACTGGGCAAAAACATTTGCCGACCGCGTCGCCCAATTTGCAGCCAATGTCCGTTGAGCAGGCGCTGCGCCTATGGAGTCGATCAGGCGCGGCCGGGCAACTGACGCAGATAATCGCGGCTGCACTCACAGAGTTTTCCCCGTTCGAGCAGCGTGGTCCAGATTCTGCCCCCTGCCTGGCGCCACAACACTCCGGCACGGATTCCCCCGAGGAGGAGAGTGCGAATGCGGGCGGTATCCTCGTCGCGCGTGAGAAAGCGGCTTTCCCCAGACACAATGATCCGCGGCGAGAGTGTGCCGATACCCTCAGCGTAGGTGTCCGCCAGCCCAGCGAGGACACTGGGATGAAGCAGCTCGCCAAAATGATCGACTTGGCGTCGCGCCTGCTCTATGCCCCGTTGAACGCGATCCATGGCTTTTGGCTGCGCCAGAAGGCGGCCGCTCAACTTGGCCAGCGAGAGGGTATAGCGCAAGATTTCTGCTTCCTCCGCCTGTGCCGGGCCCCTATGTAGCAATGGGCAGAGGGCCTGCAGGCCCCGTTGCAATCCGTCGAGGCCCGCCAGGGCAGCAATGCTGTCCTGCGCATTGATGGCCAGAATGCTCTGCACGCTGAGAAGCAACAGATGATTGTCACTGCGTCCACGGCGTGCGGCTTCCTGTACCTCGAGTGCGGCGCGCAGCATTCCCGCCAGCGCGAGGCAGCGATCAGGTAGACGCTGTGGAGCGGGTAAGAACTGGGAAATCAATGAACTTTCGCCCTTTCTGATGGAAATTTGTCGTTCAGGCGTTGCTCCAAGGTCGTCAGCAGGAGTTGGCGCTCCCGGCGACGCAATTTCTCTCCCCGTTCATTTCGGATGAAAAAGGTGTCTTCCACGCGCTCACCAAAGGTAGAGACCTTTGCGGCAACGACACTGAACCCGAGCTCCGCAATCACGGCACCGACGGAATAGAGCAATCCCATCTGGTCACAGGCCTGCACTTCCAGCAAGGTATCGTCCGGCAATGCATCATTATCCAGATGCAGTTGCAGAGGAATGCCGGCGAAAAAACGATGGCGCGCATCGCGGTGGCGCAGCCCAAAATGGGGTTCGCTGTGGACGCCCAGATTCAGCATGTTGCGCAGCTCCGTCGCCAACTCATCATGGGCCGCCGCCGAACGTTGAAAGGCGCGTGTTTCGTCGACTACGTGAAAGGTATCCAGAGCGAGACCGTTGTCGCTGGTATCGATCCGTGCATCCAGAACGGCCAGCGAATGGCGATCCAGAACCGCGGCAATATTTTGAAACAAGCCTGGCCGATCGGGACCGAAAAGAAAAATTTGCTCTCCCTGATGGCGATGGTGTCGGATGGCGACGCGATAATCTTCCTTTCGTTGCAGAATTTGTCGTGCCTGCCAGAGCAGTTCCTCGCTGTCGTAGCGGAGAAAGTACCCTACCGGCAGTGCGCGCCACAGACGCTGTAGCTCGACACTTTGCAGATCGGAAAAATTCCCGGCAAGGGCTTCGATGCGCTGGCGCGCAATCTCCCGTCGATCATCGGCGGCGGTCCCGGAAGCCAGGAAGGCATCGGCGCGTTCGTAGAGCTTGTAGAGCAGACTCGCCTTCCAATCGTTCCAGAGATCGGGATTGGTGGCCCGCATATCAGCCACGGTCAACAGAAACAGGTGCGCGAGACGCTTGCGGGTGCCTGCCCATAGCGCAAACTGGCGAATGATTTCCGGGTCATCCAGATCGCGTCGCTGCGAGGTGGAAGACATGAGCAGGTGTTCTTCGATGAGCCAGGCGACCACTGCACGCTCACTTTCCGGAAGTTGCAGGCGTCGGGCAAAAGTGCGCCACTCGCGCGCTCCGATGCGAGAATGATCCCCACCGCGGCCCTTGCCGATGTCGTGAAAAAGCCCTGCCAGGATCAGGTAGGCCGGTTGATCAATTTCGCGCCAGGCAGTACGCAACACTCGGGTATCGGTGTCCCGCCAGAGTTCAGCGAGTTGATCGACCAAGAAGAGGGTGTGCTGGTCGACGGTGTAGGCATGGAAAAGATCGCGCTGAATCAGCCCACTGATGCGCTGAAAGGCGGGCAGGATACGCCCCAGCAGACCCGTACGGTGCAACCAGTTGAGCACGCGACTAGCACGCAGGGGCTCGACGATAGCCTGTAAAAATGCGGCGCGAAACGCGGGATCGGAAAACAGTTGGGGCTTCCAATCCTTTTGCTGGCGCCGAGCGGCGCGCAGCATCTGCGCAGGCAAATCCGCTGCGACACTGGCTCGTTGTCCCCAGTGGCGCAGCAGCGCGCTCGGATGCTCCTCGGCATCGAAGGAGCTGTCGAGGAATTGTCCCGTGGCCAGATAGTGCGCAATCGCCTCTTCGACAATAGCGGTCAAAGCCTGGATTTCGGCAAACGACTGGTAGAGACGTTGCATCAGCCGTTCCGCTGCACTTCTTCCGCGTTTTGCCGTGAAGCCTAGATCGTTCGCGATGGCTTCCTGTAACTCCAGACGCAGCCGATCCTCTGCACGTCCGCTACGCAGATGCATGGCTACCCGCACTTGGGCGATGAAGCGCTCGGCCGCGCGCAACTGGCGCAAGTCCGCCGCATCCAGGATGTCGACGCGCTTGAATACCGCAAGTTCTGGCCGTTGCCAAATGCGCCCGGCAAACCAGAGAAGCTGGTGCACATCGCGCAAGCCCCCCGGGCCATCCTTGGTCTGTGGCTCCAGATGATACGCGGTATCGCGGAAACGGCGATGACGCGCCTCCTGTTCGGCTACCTTGGCGGCAAAAAAAGCATTGATCGACCACGGGGGGTTGTTCCGCAGTTGCCTTCGCAGGTCCTGCCAGAGGCCTGCATCGCCGGCGAGGAAGCGGAGTTCCAGCAGGGTGGTGGCAATGCTCAGGTCGCCACGGGCTGCCTCCAGGGTCTCTGTTACCGTGCGCAAGGCAGCACCGACTTGCTGCCCCCGGTCCCAAAGAGAGGTCAAAAATTGGCTGACAAAATCTTCTGCAGCGCAGTCCGGGGTGCGCAATAGCAGGAGATCGAGGTCCGAGAAAGGAAAGAGGACGCCGCGGCCGTAGCCACCAACAGCAATCAGGGCCAGCCCCGCTGGCGCTGCCAGCTGTCGCCACAGCATCCGCAGAGCATCGTCGGTGGCCTGCGCGAAACCGCGCAGACGCTGAGTGATGCTGCCCTCAGTGGGAAAAGGAGGCTGCAACGATGCACTGGAGGGAAGAATCACCGACTCGCTGTCAGAGGCCAACGCCGCTACTCTCAGAGGGGATCTCCCGGTAACTGGGTGAGTACTTCATGACCGGTCTCCGTCACCAGAACCGTGTGTTCCCACTGCGCCGAGGGGCTGTGATCTTTGGTGACGATGGTCCAACCATCGGGCAGGGCCTTAATATGACGCTTGCCGGCGTTGATCATGGGCTCGATGGTGAAGGTTTGCCCAACCTGCAATGCCAGTCCCTTGCCTGGCTCGCCGTAATGCAGGATCTGCGGTTCGTCATGAAATTTGCGGCCAATACCGTGACCACAGAATTCGCGCACGACCGAACAATGCTGCGCTTCGGCATAGCTCTGAATGGCGTGACCGATATCTCCAAGAGTCGCCCCGGGGCGCACGACTTCGATGCCGCGCACCATGCTCTCGTGCGCCACTTCGACGACACGCCGCGCTTTCAGGGGCACATTACCTACCAGAAACATCTTGCTGCTGTCGCCATGAAAGCCATCTTTGATGACGGTGACATCGATATTGAGAATATCGCCGTCCTTGAGAATGCGGTCACCAGGAATACCGTGGCAGATGACGTGATTGACCGATATGCAAACGGACTTAGGGAAGGGTGGATATTCCGGGCTGGGCTGGTAATTGAGGGGAGCCGGGATCCCCTGCAAGTCGTTGACGATATAGTCGTGACAGATCTTATCGAGTTCACCCGTGCTGATGCCGGGACGCACATGCTCGGCAATCATTTTCAGGACCATGGCGGTCAGTTGCCCGGCAACGCGCATTTTTTCGATTTCTGCGGCGTTGTGGACAACCACCGGGGGACGGGCTTGGGCTCGGCGTAACATGTAGGCTCCTTCGCGCGGTCCATTCAAAATAGTAGAGGCTCCGCGTCACAGAGTTCTATATTATCAGGCCTGACTCGGCTTCGGTAGGCAAGCACCTCGACACCCCGCTCGCGGGCGCGGCGCAGTGCGGCTCCGTAGTTGGAGTCGATCGCGTCGGCGGGTGCAAAACCATGACCGTCCTCCCGCCCCAGCAAAAACAGTAGGACCGCGCGGTGTCCGCGCGATCGCTCGCGCTCCAGTGCCTGCAGATGACGCAGCGCTCGACTGCTAGGTGCGTCCGGAAAGCGCAGTACGCCATCCTCGTCCAGCAGGGTGCAGGATTTGACTTCGACGAAGGCCTCGCCGCGCTCGGGGTCGCCTAGCCAGAAATCCACCCGTTCGCGCTCGCCGAAGGCAACTTCGCGGCGTAGCTCGCGGTACCCGGCGAGTTCCACGATCTGCTGCTTGCGCAGCGCTTCGGCCACCACGGCATTGGGTCTCTGGGTATTGATCGTTACCCAGCTCGCGCCGCTCCAGTAGAGTTCCCAAGTCCAAGGGAGCTTACGCTTTTGGTCCGCATGCCAAGACAACAAGACGGGCTGGCCTGCTTCGGCGCAGCTGCGCATGCTGCCCGGGTTGGGACAATGCACCTGTACCACCTCACCGTCGCTCAACTCGCAGTCGGCAAGAAAACGCTTATAGCGCCGCAGTAGCTTGGCCGGGGTAAGGAGGGGCAGTTTCATACGTCGGTACCCTGCAGATGGATGCGCAAGGTTTGCAGCAAGGTCTGCGTGGCCGGATTGGCATCCTCTCGAAACAAGACTGCGAGACGATGCGGAATGGGTGGGTCAAAGTGCAACAGACGCAGATCATCCGGCAGGTTACTCCGATAAAAGGAGGAAAAGCCGAAGCCCAAGCCGCTGCGAACGCCTTCGCGGATGGCCGCGTGGCCACTGAACTCATAGCGAATGGCCAAGTCGATGCCGAGGCGCTTGGCGGTCTGCTGCACCGCCTCGCGAATGCCGGAACCGGGTTCTCGCCAGATCAGATCATTACCCTCCAAGACCTGCAACGGGATCGCCGAGTCTTCCCGCGCCCAAGGATGATCCATAGGTAGGATCAGACCGACTTCGGTTTCGACGAGGGTTTCGGATCGCCAGCTGCCTTGCTCTCCGAGTTGGAGGTCGTCTTCGACAAAGACCAGATCATACTCATCCTTGTTTTGCCGCGCCTGGCGGCTGTTGAGCGCGCAAACCTGCAAATGGATTCCGGGATAGTCGCGGTGGAACTCCGCCAGTAGGCGCGGTAACAGCACTTCGGCGTTGCTTTGACTGGCTGCCATGTGCACCGTACCGGTCAATAGACCTTGGCTGTCGGTGCACAGGGAGTCGACCTCGGCCAATGCAGCTTCGATGCGCTCGCCGATACGCCACAGGGCAATGCCGATGGGCGTAGGGCTGATACCGCGATGGGTGCGACGATAGAGAGGCTCGCCCACGCGCTCCTGCAACTGTTTGAGACGATGAGATATGGCGGGTTGCGTCAGAAAAAGGCGTTCTGCTGCCTGATGCAGATTGCCGGCACGTGCGGCTTGTGCCCAGATTAGAAGCAGGCTAGGATCGATGCGTCGCTCCATGCAGCACTCTCCATGAAATTAGATTTTATAATCATCAAAATTAATATAATGCATTGGATTTGATATTCTAACGCGCATAACATGTCGTGGTCCAATCTGCAATGGAGCTGTTAGTCATGGGTTTCCTCTCACATGTACCGAACGGTGACATCCGGCAGGTGATTCGTCACTTTACCCCCAACTGGTTCACCGCCAATATGGGAACCGGCATCCTGGCTCTGATGTTGGCCCTCTTTCCGTACGGCCACTGGGGGCAAGTGGATATTGCCAAGGGTCTGTGGTGCATCAACAGCCTTTTCTTTGCCTTATTCAGTATCCTTTTCCTCAGTCGGGCGGTATTTTACTTTCAGGATCTTCGAAAACTCCTCGATCATCCCGTCCAGTCGCTCTTCATTGGTGCCATTCCCATGGGATTCGCCACCATCGTCAATGGCTTTTTCATTATCTGGCCCTTGCGTCCTGAAAGTCTGGTGGTCGCGACGGCCTTCTGGTGGATTGATGTCATTCTCGCCCTTATTTCCGTGCTGCTGGTGCCATATCTGATGTTCACCAGCCAAGGGCACAGCATGGAGCGAATGACCGCAGCCTGGCTACTACCCATTGTGCCGCCGGAGGTTGCCGCGGCCAGTGGTGGTCTGCTGGCGCCCCATCTGGCCCCCGCCGCAGCCGAGAATGTGATCTATACGAGCTATGTACTGTGGGCCATTTCGGTGTTGTTGGCCATGGGGATCCTGGCCATTCTGCTGCTGCGTTTGACCTTGCACAAGCTGCCGCATCAGGACATGGCCGTATCGAGCTGGTTGACCCTGGGACCCCTCGGTACCGGCGCGATGGCCATGATTACCCTCGGCAATGCAGATTTCGCCAGTTTTCACGGTGCGCTGACGGAAATGGCACATTTCGCGCAGCTGGCGGGTCTCATGATCGCCTTGCTATTGTGGGGCTTCGGCCTGTGGTGGATGAGCATGGCCATTTTCTTCACCCTGCGTTATTTGCGCGAAGGGTTGCCTTTCAATATGGGTTGGTGGGGATTCACCTTCCCTTTGGGAGTGTTCAACGCGGCCACGTACCTACTGGCCGACAAAACCGGCTTCTGGGTTTTTCAGCCCCTGGGCGCGGCCTTTACTATCCTACTGGCGTTTTTCTGGACGATCGTTACCCGTAAGAGCTTTCTGGGCATGTGGACGGGAAGGCTGTTTCGAGCCCCCTGCCTATCGGAGGAGACTGGCTTGCCGATGGCCTGTGAGCGTCCGCAGAAGGCCTCACAAGAGGCGAGCACGATGGTCTCGTAGCGCGATAATGGACCTCCCTCAACTGAGGGCCTGATATGCTTCTGCTATCAAGGTCCGGCCATATTTGCGTTCCAGCTTGCGGATGAGGAAATGGCCGGTCGCCATGTCCTGAAAATGCGTTATGAAAATGCTATTGATCGTGGCGCCGCCGATGGCGCCCAAGGCAGGCACCAGCTGTGCTAGAGCCTTGTCGGTTACCGCTACGCCAAAGCGTTCGGCCACCTTGCGCAGCAAGGCCAACAGGGCGGTGCTGGAGGAGGATCCGGCGCCGCTGGCGCCCGCCCGGCCAACTTCGCTGACGAGTCCACTCAGGGCCACGCGCGCAGCGTAGTAGCCGGTTTCTGCCGCATCGTCTGTGTCCTGTCTGGTACTCCCCAGGGCGAAGACCTCCAGACAGGCGGCTTTGGTGGCGGGGCTGCTGATGATTTCTCCCTGACTGCGGGCGATGTCGATGATGGAACGCAAGATGATCGTGGTCGAGATCGGCAGCTCCACAGCAAGAGCGGAAAGACCAAAAAATCCCCCCACTGCGCCAGAGGCCGCGACGGCTGCCTGGTGCCAACGTGGGGACGGCTTGCGGAAGGGCGCGTCATCCAGGGTGAAGAGGGCTGCCTCGGTCGCCTTGCCCAGCGCCTGTTCGCTGATTCGAGCAATCTCGCGGTGCCATTTTTGCGGCAGTCGTTGCAGACCCTGTTCGATGGGAGCCCCCAGCCGGTCCACGAGACGTGCCGCCAAGCCGGGATTTTCCAGAAGATCACGGGCTCTGCGCAATTCGGCAGCATCTTCCTCGGTCAACAGCCGTTGTATCTCCGCCATCGAATTCTCCGTCATCTGCGCCAAAGCCCGCTAATCCAAGGAATAGCCGCCGTGGCTACAAATCAGTCCTGGGCCATTTGCCGCTCACGCTTTTCTTCCAGTGTCTTGCAGTCGATACAGAGGGTGGCGGTGGGGCGGGCTTCCAGCCGTCGCAGGCCAATTTCTACGCCGCACGCCTCGCAGTACCCGTATTCGCCAGCATCGATCCGTGCCAGGGCCTGGTTGATCTTGCGAATCAGTTTGCGCTCGCGGTCGCGGGCGCGCAGCTCGAGACCCATATCGGTTTCCAGGCTGGCGCGGTCATTCGGGTCGGAGTAGTTGACGTTTTCGATCTGCAAATTCTGGACAGTCCGATCGACTTCCGCCATCAGTTCCGTGCGCCAGTTCTCCAGAATTTTGCGAAAATGGGCGATCTGGCCTGCACTCATGTACGCTTCGTCAGCCGCCGGCTGGTATGGAGTGAAAGCCTGAAGCTCTTGCGGGTTGCTGGTTTTGATAGCCGCAGCGCTGTCCGTCATGGTCTGTCTTCCTGTCTTGCTGTGGAGAAAATCGCGCATGGTGTAGCAGAGATTTTTCCCTTTGGCAAACGCTGCGCATTTCGGTATATCCTACCGACCGATCAGTCGCGTGCTGCCTGAACCCGGAATATCCGATCCTCCTGGAGATAATACCTATGTCCCGCCTGCGTGCCCTCATTTTTGATGTCGATGGAACTTTGGCTGATACCGAGCGAGATGCCCATCGCGTCGCCTTCAATCGGGCATTTTCCGAATTCGCCTTGCCTTTTGAGTGGGATGTGCCGACCTATGGCAAGTATCTCAAGATTACCGGTGGCAAGGAGCGTTTGCGTGGCTATCTGCAGGATCATCCCCAATATCCGCAGCTGAGTGACAGCGAGATCCGCGAGATTCACCGGCGCAAGACCGCCCTCTACGGAGAAATCATTGCTGAGGGTATCGCGCCGTTGCGTCCTGGGGTGAAACGCCTGCTGGATAGCGCAGCTGCGGCAGGATTACGCCTGGCCATCGCCACCACCACGACCCCCGATAATGTCGCGGCGTTGTTGCAAAGCAATCTGGGGGAAGGCGGCTGGAATCGTTTTGACTACATCGGTGCCGGCGATATCGTCCCACAGAAAAAACCGGCGGCGGACATCTATCAGCATGTCTTGCAGCGCTTGGGTCTGGCGGCCGCCGATTGCCTGGCTCTGGAGGACTCCGAGAACGGTTTGCGCTCGGCGCTCGGGGCCGAACTGGCGGTGTTGATCACGCAGACGGAATATACCCAGGGACAGGACTTTTCTGGGGCATTGCGCGTGCTCGATCAGCTCGGCGAGCCGGGGCAGCCTGGGAAGGTTCTGCAGGGTCGGGACGCTAGCGAATCCGTCGTCGTCGACCTTGACACGCTGGAGCATTGGCTCGCCGCAGGCTGAACCTGCATGACGGCAGTAGGGCAGGGATGCTCGTCCATGTGCTGAGACGACTAATCCTTTTTTTGGCAGTGTGGGCAGATACCATTGACCACCATCTCGACCTCTTCCACGCGGTATTCGGCGGGCAGCTGCGGCGCGGGGAGCTGACTCTCTGGGAGACAGAGCACCTGGCCGCAGCGCAGACAGTGAAAATGGGGATGGGAGGGATGCTCCGGGTTGATGGCGCTGAAGCGCCAGACTCGATCATCGGCGGTGATGCGATGCGTCAAGTGGTGTTGCACCAGCCAGTCCAAGCCACGATAGAGGGTCACGCGGTCGATGGTCTCCGCCCAGCGCATCAGGATGTGTTCCTGAATTTCGCTGTGGCTGACGGGTTGTGCCAGATCGAGTAGAGACTGCAGAATTTGCAGGCGGGCACGGGTCGGGCGCTGGCCTGCAGCGCGGACCCGCCGTTCCGCCTCTGCCGTTTGCGCTGCAATATCGAGTGTTCGTCGCATTCCCGCATGGTACCCCGCGCAGCACCTGTCAGGAAAGCAACTGGACAGCAACGTCGAGGGCGCGTTAGATTCACAGGGACATCATAATGGGAGAAAAACCTGTGACCGAATGCCTCGAAATTGGTCAAATTGCGCCCGAATTCACTGCCAAAAACCAGCGGGGGGAGAACATCGTGCTGGCCTCCCTGCGGGGTAAGATCGTCGTCCTCTATTTCTACCCAAAAGATGATACGCCTGGATGCACCACCGAGGGTCAGGAATTCGCCGCCCTGTACCCCAAGTTTCAGGCGGCTGGCGCTGAAATACTGGGGGTGTCCCGGGATAGTGTCGCCAGTCATCTGAAATTTTCCTGCAAATACGAGTTCCCGTTCTCCCTGCTTGCCGACCCGGACGAAATCTTGTGTAAGGCGTACGATGTCATCAAGGAAAAGAAGAACTACGGCAAGGTCTATCTGGGAATCGAACGCAGCACCTTTGTCATTGATCGCGCGGGGAAGCTCGCCTACATCGAACGGAAGGTGAAGGCCGCTGGCCACGCCGAAAAAATCTTCGCCGTCGTCGAGAAACTGCGCTGATGACGGCAAAGTCGGTGGTGGCAGCCCGGCGGCTCTATGTGCTGGATACCAACGTCCTGATGCACGATCCTGCTTCGCTGTTCCGCTTTCAGGAACACGATATCCTTCTGCCGATGATCGTGCTGGAGGAGCTGGACCAGCACAAAAAGGGTTTGAGCGAACAGGCGCGTAACGTCCGCCAGGTGAGCCGGCATCTCGATGAGATGCTGGGTAGTGATGCCGATCTCGAACTGGGCCTGCCGTTGCCTTACGCGCAGGGGCGACTTTATTTCCAGACCGCCGCCTATCAGGCGAAACTGCCCGAAGACCTGGCGGGTGGCAAAGCGGATCACGAAATCCTCGCCGTTACCCTGGCGTTGCAGGGAATGCATCCGGATCGCGAGGTCATTCTCGTTAGTAAGGATATCAACCTGCGCATCAAGGGTCGCACCCTCGGTATTCGAGTGGAGGATTATCACAACGACCGCGCCCTCGAGGATGCCGATCTGCTCTATACGGGCGTTGATGTCCTGCCCCAGGACTTCTGGGAGCGTCACAGTCGCGACCTCGATGCCTGGCAGGAAAATGGTCGCAGTTTCTACCGGTTGCGTGGGCCGGCCGTGGAGTACTGGCATCCCAACGAGTTCATTCAGTTGGACCCGGGTGGTGAACAGCGCGAAGACTTTTCTGCCATCGTCCGCAAAGTCGCTGCCGATCATGCAATCATCGAGAGGATCACCGATTACGGCTCGGAACGGAACGCGGTCTGGGGCATTCGCGCACGCAACCGCGAGCAGAATTTTGCTCTGGCCCTGCTGCTTGATCCTGAAATCGACTTCGTCAGTATTCTAGGGCCGGCGGGTACCGGCAAGACCCTGTTGACTTTGGCTGCAGCACTGCAGCAGATTTTCGAGGAAAAGCGCTACGCGGAAGCCATCATCACCCGCGCAACGGTTCCCGTTGGCGATGAGATCGGCTTTCTGCCGGGCACGGAAGAGGAAAAAATGCAGCCTTGGATGGGGGCGATCGAGGATAATCTCGAAATCCTCTCGCGCGGCCCCGAAGGCGCAGGCAGCTGGGGGCGCAGCGCTACCCAGGATCTCATCAGCAAACGTCTGCGCATCAAATCCATGAGCTTCATGCGCGGACGCACCTTTCTGGAAAAGTTCATCATCGTCGACGAGGCGCAGAACCTTACCCCCAAGGAAATGAAAACCCTCATCACCCGCGCAGGTCCTGGTAGCAAGGTTGTCTGCTTGGGCAACATCGCCCAGATCGACACGCCCTATCTGACGGAGACCACTTCGGGCCTGACCTATGTCGTTGATCGTTTCAAGAATTGGGATCACAGCGGCCACATCACCCTGCGCCGCGGTGAACGCTCGCGTCTCGCGGACTATGCCAATGAGGCGCTTTAGCAGAACTTGAGTCGTAGGCGGTCAACTTCTAGACTGAGCGCGCCAAACGAAGGAAAGGACGATGGGCTGGAAGCCGGAAGACTCGAGCAATCTTTACAATCTGGATCATTGGGCCGAGGGATTCTTTCAGGTTGGCGAGGACGGCCAGCTCTGGGTCACGCCTGATGGTCCTCAGGCCCGCAGCCGTGCCGGCCTGATAGACGTCATCAAGCGCCTTGCCGGCCAGAATCTGGGTTTGCCTTGTCTTCTGCGTTTCCCGCAAATACTGCAGCAGCGTGTAAAAGCACTGCAAGGTGCTTTCAGCGAGGCGATGCAGCGGGAGAACTACGTTGCAGCCTATACGCCGGTCTACCCTATCAAGGTCAACCAGCAACGACGCGTGGTGGAGGAGATCCTGCGCGCGGGGCAGGGTCAGCTGGGTCTGGAAGCCGGCAGCAAACCAGAGCTCCTGACCGTACTGGCGTTGATGCCGGCGGGTGGTACCGTCATCTGCAATGGCTATAAAGATGCGGAATACATCCGCTTGGCGTTGATTGGGGAACGTCTGGGCCTGCGGGTCTATCTGGTGATCGAGAAAAGTGCCGAGTTGCCACTGATTTTGCGCATCGCCGAGGAATTGCGGGTGCGCCCCCGCATCGGGGTGCGCGCCCGTTTGGCCTCGGCAGGTGCGGGAAAATGGCAGAATACGGGGGGAGAAAAATCCAAGTTCGGGCTCTCCTCTACGGAGATCCTGCAGCTGGTTGCCGAGCTCGCCGCCGCCAACGCCTTGGATTGTCTGCAACTACTGCATTTTCATCTCGGTTCGCAGATCCCCAATATTCAGTTCATTCATGGGGGGATGCGCGAGTGCGCGCGGTTGTACGCGGAATTGCGTCATCTTGGCGCCGATGTGCAGGTGGTGGATGTCGGCGGTGGGCTGGGGGTGGATTACGAGGGGACCCACTCGCGTGCCTACTGTTCCACCAACTATCGTCTCGAGGACTACGCCCAGGCAGTGGTGGGTGGTCTGGCGGAGATTTGTCAGCAGGAAAAGTTGCCCCAGCCAAGGATTATCTCTGAATCCGGCCGAGCCCTTACTGCTCATCATGCGGTATTGCTGTTCAATGTGGTCGATGTCGAGCGTGCCGCGGGCGAGACCCTGGCCGCCGATGACCTTCCCGAAGATGCCAACCATCCCTGGCGACGCCTTCTTGATCGTCTGCAGCAACATCCCGATGCCAGCACTGCCCTTGAGGTCTATCAGGAGGCAATGTTCCGGATTGGTGAGGAGCAACAGGAGTTCAAGCTCGGTTTGCTTACCCTCGCCCAGCGTGCCCAGGCCGAGCGCCTATACGCGCATCTGATGTGGCGCTGCCGAGCGCTCTTGGATCCTGCTAAACGTGCCCATCGTGAAGTTCTTGATGAACTCGAAGAAAAGTTGGTAGACAAATATTTTGCCAATTTTTCTTTGTTTCAGTCGCTGCCGGATGTATGGGCGATCGATCAGGTCTTCCCGATCATGCCCGTACATCGCCTGGACGAGTGCCCCGACCGGCACGCGCGCCTGGAAGATATCACCTGCGATTCTGACGGTCGCATTGATGCCTACGTCACCGCCGATGGTCTGGGACCGACGCTGCCAGTTCACGCCTTGCGCACTGGTGAGCCTTATTATCTGGCCGTGTTTCTGGTTGGCGCTTATCAGGAAATCCTCGGCGATATGCACAATCTTTTCGGCGATACCGATGCGGTGAATGTGATTTGTGAAGAAGATGGTGCCCTACGTCTGGAAGGCGCGGTACCGGGGGATTCGGTGGCCGAGGTGCTGCAGTATGTGCAGTTTTCGGCGGAAGAGCTGGTGCGTCAGTTCGAGCAGAAACTCGCGGGCACCGGCAGTATTCCAGCCGCAGAGCGAGAGGGCTTTCTACGAGATTTCCGCGACGGCCTGCAAGGCTATACCTATCTGGAGTAGTGCTGGATTACCGCGCATGCCGAATCGGGTTACGTAACGTGCCAATGCCCTCGATGCGCAATTCGCAGCTTTCGCCGGCCTGCAGAAAGCGCGGCGGCTTGCGGCTGAATCCCACTCCCGCTGGCGTTCCCGTCGCCAACACATCGCCCGCACGCAAGGGCACGGCGGCAACGGTAGCGACCAGCAAATCGGCTACATCGAACAGGAGATCACTGGTATTGCCATCCTGCAGGCAGTTTTCGCCTATCCAAGTTTGCAGGCGTAGTCCTGTACCACCCAAGGGCAACTCGTCGGCACTTACCACCCAGGGGCCCATGGCGCCACTGCGCGCTACGTTTTTCCCCAAGGTCCATTGACTACTGCGAAATTGCAGGTCACGCAGACTGCCATCGTTGAAAATGGTATAGCCGGATACCGCCGCCAACGCCTGATCCCGGCTGACTCGGCCAGAGAGAGGCTGCGCGAGTACCACCGCCAGCTCTACTTCGTAATCGAGTTCTGGGGAAACATCTGGAATCTCCAGAGCCTGCTCGTGCCCCACCAGCGAGTCAGGAAAACGAATAAAAAGATTTGGATACTGTGGTGCAGCACTCCCGGTCTCGGCAATATGGTCGCGATAGTTGAGTCCGGCACAAAGAATCTTCTGGCCGAGCAGGGGGGGAAGAAAATGCATCTGGCGCTGATCGATGGGCGCGCATCGTTGTGAAACGTAATCCAGCCGCTCGTACAGGCGGGAACTCCTGGTCAATACATCGCGTGCGCTTAGATTCTCGTCCAATTCCCGCAGCAGAAAGGCACTTTCTCCGACCCAGACGGCGATTTCCGTGTGACCAGCAACTTCCAACAAACTCCAACGCATAGCGCTATCTCCTCTCGATCGCGTGATTTCCCGCCTACACTGCCTCCACACCCTTCACATCTTTCTCCTCCTGCTCACCATGCAACACGAAGCGCTCGGCCTCCGTCAGTGATTCTGGCGAGCCAAAAAGTACCAGAACGTCCCCGCGGCGGAGTCTGGTTTCTGGCGATGGTTCCCGCCCACGAATCCCAAAGCGGCGCACGGCGGCGACTTGCACCCCGCGCTTTTCCAGCTCCAAGTCACCTAGGCGGCGTCCGAGGGCATAGGCGGTCTCGCCCAAAGCGATGGAGTAGAGGCGGGGCGATGTCTGGTCCTCTCCCGGTGCCGACCCACCCCAAAAATTCCCGCGAAAGAGACTGTAGCGTTCCTGCCGGAAACGCCGCACTCGTCGCAATACCGTACTTAGCGGAAAGCCGATTTGCAGCAAGGTTTGGGAGGCCAGCATGAGTGCCCCCTCGGTGACTTCCGGGACGACCTCATCGGCGCCGGCGCCCTCCAAGGCTGCCATCTGACTGTCGTCGTGCGCCCTTACCACACTGGGGATCTGCGGTCGCAGCTCCTTGGCGACGGCAAGCACGCGAGCGCTTTCCTGCACATTGCCGTAGGTGATGACAATCGCGCGAGCATGGCCGATACCAGCAGCCTCCAGCATATCGCGGCGACTGGCGTCACCATAGAAAATGGTTTCACCTGCCGCCTGGGCCTGGCGTACCCGGGTGGGGTCGAGATCAAGGGCCAGGTAGGGGACCCCCTCATCCTCGAGGACGCGAGCGATGCTCTGGCCCACGCGACCATAGCCACAGATGATGACGTGTTCCCGCAGATCCTGCTGCCGCACGTCTTCTAGAGCCTGCTGTCGGCGGTTGCGGTAACCCGGAGCCAGGAGACGTGCAATGGCTCCGTTGTACTGCACCAGCAACGGCGCGAAGAGCATGGACAGGAGCATCGCCCCAGCACCGGCTGCAATACGCCGGGCGGCAGCAGATTTTTCTGGCTGGCAAGCGAAATGAGGACGAAGCCGAACTCCCCTGCTTGCGCCAGGACCACTGCGCTGCGCAGCGCCACCCCGTTCTCGAAGCCAGTCACACGACAAATGATCCACACCAGCCCGCCCTTGAGAAAGAAGATCAGTGCCAGAACCAGCAAGACCCAGGGTAAATACTCGATCAGTACAGGAACATCGACCATCATGCCGATGGTTACGAAAAAAAGTCCGAGCAGGATGTCCCGGAAGGAAGCGATGTCGGCCTCCACCTGGTAGCGATAGGCCGTTTCGGCAAGCAGCATGCCGGCGATGAAGGCGCCCAAGGCCAAAGACAGCCCGGCCGCCTCGGTGATCCAGGCCAGCCCAAGGGTGACGAGCAAGAGATTGAGCATGAAAAGCTCATTTGACTTGCGCGCGGCTACCCACTCAAACCAGGGGCTGACGAGTGGGCGGCCGAGGACCACCAGCAGCAGCAATGCCAGAACCGCTTTACCGCCGGCAATGGCCAAATCGTGGGGTAAGGCCTTGGGCGAACCGGCGAGAGCTGGGATGAGGATGAGCAGAGGGATGACCGCGAGATCTTGAAAAAGCAGCACACTGATGGCGATGCGACCGTGACGGCTCTGGGTCTCCAGACGCTCCGCCAGGGCCCGCACCACCATCGCCGTGGACGACATCGCCAGGATGCCGCCGAGCACGACACCAGTACGCCACGATAGGGGAATGAGCAGGGCAACACCGAGGAAGGCGAGGACGGTCAGCACCACCTGCGCACTGCCCAGGCCAAAGACCAAGCGACGCATGCGAATGAATTGCGCCAGACTGAACTCTAGCCCAATACTGAACATCAGGAAGACGACCCCGAATTCCGCCAAGTGCCGCATACGTTCCTCGTCTGGCACCAAGGCTAGGGCATGTGGGCCGAGGAGCATCCCCACCAGTAGATAAGAGATGATGGGGGGCAAGCGCACCTTGCGGGCCATGGCTACCGTGAGCACCGCGGCGGCGAGCAGAACGACGACCGTCAGCAGAGAATGATCAGGCATGGCTCCTTCCAGCAGGGTTTTTGCTATCATAGCGCAAAGGAGGTGGCCAATCCCATGTATATCGTCACTGGCGGCGCCGGATTTATCGGTGCCAATCTCATACACGCCCTCAATCAGCGCGGGATCTCTGACATTCTGGTCAGTGATCATTTGCAGCGCGCTGACAAGTTTCGCAACCTCGCCGACCTGAACATTCGTGATTATTTTGAAGCGGAGGCATTTCTCCCAGAGTTGTTGGCTGGGCATTTGGGAAAGATCGATGCCATTTTTCACCAAGGAGCCTGTTCCGACACCATGGCCAGTGATGGCCGCTACGTCATGGATAACAACTACGCGCACAGTAAGGCCCTGTTTCACTGGTGTCAGGAGAATCGGGTACCCTTTCTGTATGCCTCGAGCGCCTCAGTGTACGGCATGACGGGTCGTTTTCGGGAGGAACGCGCGGCGGAAGACCCTCTCAATGTCTACGCATTCAGCAAATTTCAGTTCGATCAATATGTGCGGGCCCAATGGCACGCGTTACAGGCGCCGGTGCATGGCTTTCGCTTCTTCAACGTCTACGGTCCGCGGGAATTCCACAAGGGGCGCATGGCGTCGGTAGCTCTGCATTTTTCCCGCCAATATCGTCAGGAGGGCAAGGTGCGCCTCTTCGCCGGCAGTGACGGCTATGCCGATGGCGAGCAACGCCGCGATTTCATCCATGTGGATGACGTGGTCGCCGTCCATTTTCATTTTCTCGAGCATCCGCAGTCCGGCATCTATAACGTCGGAACGGGTCGGGCGCAGAGTTTCAATGATGTCGCCTTGGCTGTCATCCAGACCATCGACACAGAAACGGGCAAAGCGCCCCGCTCTCTCGCCGAGCTGCAACGGGATGGAGTGATTACGTATAGCCCTATGCCGGAAGCGCTGCACGGTAAGTACCAGAGTTACACCCAGGCCGATATCGAAAAATTGCGTGCGGCTGGGTATAGCGCTCCTTTTCTGGATGTGGAGGCCGGTGTGAGACGCTATCTGGCCTGGTTGGGCGAGAGGGAGTGAGCATGGATGGCAGGATTCTGGTAACCGGAGCGGCAGGGTTCATCGGCTTTCATCTCAGTCGTCGTCTGCTCGCCGAGGGATATTCGGTCTATGGCATCGACAACCTCAATGCCTACTACGACCCGGCTCTGAAGCGCGCCCGTCTGGCCCAGCTGGAAAGTCACCCCGCCTTTCAGTTTCAACGCCTTGATCTGGCAGATCGGGTGGCTATGGAGGCCTTGTTTTCGCGTTTGCCTTTCGCAGCAGTGGTCAATCTGGCTGCCCAGGCGGGAGTTCGCTATTCATTGAAGGCACCGCACGAATACGTGGACAGTAACCTGCAAGGCTTTCTGAATGTTTTGGAGGGTTGTCGGCAGCAGCAAGTGCAACATCTGCTCTTCGCCTCCTCCAGCTCTGTCTATGGGGCCAACAGCCAGCTGCCCTACAGTACCCACGATCCCGTCGATCACCCGGTCAGTCTTTACGCAGCGACCAAGCGGGCTGGCGAGTTGATGGCGCACAGTTACGCCCATCTGTATCGCATTCCCTGCACCGGTTTGCGCTTCTTTACGGTCTATGGCCCCTGGGGGCGGCCAGATATGGCCTACTTCAGTTTCACCCAGAAAATTTTGGCCGGAGAAAAGATCCCGGTATTCAATCACGGGCGGATGCAGCGCGACTTCACCTATATCGATGACATCGTCGAGGCCGTGACGCGCCTGCTACCGCTTGCGCCGGTGCCACAGGAGAATTGGCCGCGCGACCCGGCAAGCAGTGCAGCCCCATTCCGGATTCATAACATCGGCAATCACCAACCCGTGGCGTTGCTGGAATTTATTCGACTACTGGAAGAGGCGTTGGGACGTAGCGCGGAACTGGAGCTCCTGCCGATGCAGGATGGCGATGTGCACGCCACCTTTGCCGAGGTCAGCGAATTACAGCGGACGGTGGACTTCGCCCCGCGCACGGACCTGGCGACGGGGCTTCGACGTTTTGTTGCCTGGTACCGGGACTATTTCGGCGGCCAGTAGATCCTCTCTAGCCCTGTGCAGTCCCTTGCCTGCTGACTACCGGAGCGACATCCATCACCCGCGTCAGCAGGCCATTCTGCTCCTGCGTGCTAAGCCAGGAGCGCGCTTGACGAAAACGTAGCCAGCAATGCTGTTCGTAATCATAGAGCTGGCACTGGGCAAAAATCCGCCTTACCGCGCGAAAGCTGAAGCGCATTTCGTGGATGTACTGCCCATACTGCTCGCGCAGGTCGGCATAGGCCCCTTTCAGGTGATAGAACGGGATCCGGGCATCGACATGGTGCGGGGTGTGGATGAGGATGTTGTGAATCAATAGCTCGCTGATGCGCGAACAACGCACGATACTGCTGCAATAGAGCTGGCCCAGCGCTGGCGCCCAATCTTCTTTCTCCGCGAAAAAGGGAAGGTCTGGATGGGTATGATGCAGGAAGACAAAAAGCGCTATGAAGTAGTTGAAAACGATGAAAGGCAGGAGTACTGCCGAGATCCATGACGAAATCCCCCCAATCCACCAGGCAACTGCCGAAAATCCCAGGAAAAAGAAGAGAGTGATGGCCTTATCATTGCGGAACGCCGCCCGATTTTTCTCATCCCCACGGAAGCGCAGCATGCCCGGCCACCAGACCCGTAGAATGTAGTGCAGGGCGCAGGCATAGGGGGTGCGCTCCAGTCGGTAGAGCAGGCGTCGTGGCCAAGAGCTTTTGCGGTATTCGGCAGGAGTCCAGGGACGCCAGATCCAGTCGACCGAACTCAGGCTGGTAAAGCCGTGATGCACGCGGTTATGGCCGAAGGCCCAGAGGCGGTACATATTGAAAGAGGGTAGCATGAAGATCGTCCCCAACCAGCGCGATATACGCTGACTGCGGAAGAGGGCACCGTGTGCGGCATCATGGGCCCAAACGAACATGAAGGCGACTGCTGCGCCTGCCAACAAACCAAACACCAGCTTGAGCCACCAGTACGGAGCGAGCAGGGTGCCAGCGATCGCGCTCAGGTAGAGGAGGGCGTCAAAAAAGTAAGCCAGCAGCGCCCGGGTGATGGATTGTTGATAGCGTTCCGGCCGGATCGCCGCACGCAGTTCCTGAAGACGGATGTGACGCAATTGCGCCAGATCCCGTTGCAGAGATTTTTGAAGCATCATAAACCCCCTGACATCATAGAGTATTAGTATATATATATCCGCAATACGAGGGGAGAGCAAGCATGGATCCTACACGCTCTGCTTCCCTCTATCCCGATTTTCGCTCTCTTGCAGGCTTGGAGATGATGATGCTAGATTGCCTGACGGGGATTGCGTCCTCATTCATTCAGGGAGAATGTGAACATGTTGGATATGAGCAAAATCAAGCCTGTTACCCGATTGGTCCTGCTGGCTGGCGTCATTGCCCTGGCCAGTGCCTGCGCGAAGAAAGAGGAGAGCACTGCCGCCGCTTCTTCCAGCGCCACCACCGAATCTTCTGCCGCCGCTAGCTCCGATACGAGTTCTGCCGCTGCAGCCAGCACCGCGCCGGAGAGTTCCGCGGCGACGGCCTCTGACATGAGTGGCATGAGTGGCGCCGCCAGCACCGAGTCTTCGGATTCTGCGGATGCTGCCAGTTCTAGCAGCGATGATAGTAGCGGGAACTCAAGCACCTCTACCGATTGATTCTTGCTGCAGGGTTGTCTTGAAATGGGTTGGTGGATTCTTTTCCACCGACCCATTTTGTTTTATCCTTTCGAGTAAAATACTTTAGCTTGGGCGAGAAAGATCTCACGGCAACAAATCAAAGGGAGGTTTCGCAATGGTTACGGAAGGGAAGCGTATTCATCCGCTGGCGAGAACGCTGTTGATGCTGGGCATCGTCGGTCTCGCCGCAGCTTGTGGCAAAGGTAATGAGAGCAGCAATGTGGCAGCATCATCCGGAAGTGGGAGCGACAGCAGCGCAGTGTCCTCCAGCGAAAGCGGTGGCAGTGCGGCAACGCAGTCCAGCGACAGCGCGGCGACCAGCTCCCCTGCTGGTTATCAGGAATCGCCTGCAGCCCATTTGATTCCCGTAGCGATGAGCACAGATCAGATGGCCAAGGCCAAATCCCTGGCGGAAGCAAAGGGTTGTTTTGCCTGCCATCAGGTCGATGCCAAGGTCGTGGGACCGGCTTTTGCCTGGGTTGCCTACAAGTACAAGGGCAATCCGAAGGCAGAAGGAAAATTGGCGGACGCCATTCAGCATGGTATCAGCGGTGTATGGGGTGGTATGCCCATGCCGGCGCAGGATGTTACTCCCGCGCAAGCCAAAGAGCTTGCCTCCTGGGTATTGGCGCAAAAGCCTATCGCACCGCCCAAGGCTTCTTAAACTCACTGGTTTCGTGATACAACCCCCGCTTCATGCGGGGTTTTTTATGCGAAAAGTATTCTGGATTGCCAGTAGCTATTATGCCGAAGGGTTGCCTTTCTCTCTGGTGCAGCAGGTATCTGTACAATTTTTTACCGCTGCTGGGGCTGGAACCCCCCTGATCGGCTTGCTTTCTCTGCTGGGTCTGCCTTGGAATTTCAAGCTGTTTTGGAGTCCGCTGATCGATCTCTTTGGCAACAAAAAGCGTTGGATCTTTGTCATGGAGCTGATCCTAGCGGGGGTGGCGATGCTGCTCATCTGGCCTGCGCAGGCCATGAACCTGTCTCTGGCCTTCAAGATTTTTGCGCTCATGGCGGTGATGTCCGCTACCCACGATATGTCCGTCGATGGCTTTTATATCCAGACCTTGCCGGAAAGCGAGCAGGCCAGATACTCCGGCTTGCGGGTTGCGGCCTACCGGGTGGCCATGCTGGTTGGCAATGGCGCGTTGGTGATCATTGCAGGTTGGGTGTCCTGGGTAGCTTGCTTCGCCCTTGCGGCGCTGATGCTGATTGTTCTCGCCTTCTGGCATCGGGCCGCGATGCCAACTCCCGAAAGGGGTGCCAAGCCTGGAGACAGGCGCTGGCAGCAAGTGCTTGAGTCAGTCCACAATTACCTTGCACAGCCAAACATCGTCTGGGCATTGCTGTTCATTCTTCTCTTTCGGGCGGGCGACGCCTTTCTCTTCGCCATGGTCACCCCGTTTTTGCACAGCCTGGGCTATGGGTTGGTGGCACGGGGTGTACTTACCGGTGCCATAGGCACCATCACCGGGATTGCTGGCTCCATTCTCGGCGGCCTGATCATCGCGCGCTGGAGCTTGCAACGAAGCATTTTTACTCTGACCTTCATTCAATCCTTTGCCATACTCGCCTACGCTTGGCTTGCCTGGGCTCGGCCAGATGTGTTTTCCGTTGCCGCCGTTGCCGCCTTCGAGCAATTTGCCGGAGGGCTGGGTACGGCAGTTCTCATGGTCTTTCTGATGCAACGTTGTCAGAAGGGTTTTGAAGCCACGCATTTTGCGATTGGTTCCGCCTTGATGTCTCTTGCCTCTACCGTCGCTGGCAGTTTCAGCGGGTTTCTGGTTCGTGACCTGGGCTATTTCCACTTTTTCCTGCTTAGTTTTGCTGCCGCGATTCCCAGCCTCTTTTTGGCATTCTTCATGCCTTCAGGGCTTTTTCACCAGGAACAGAAGCGTTACAAGAACGCGAGAATCACAGTATAGTATTTTGATTTATAAAAAGTTTATTTTAGCTTCCGGTGGGGCCAGGACAAAGTTCGCGCGACGCAAGCGTGTACCGCCGCGTTTTCATCCTCTACCTCAACGTCAAGGTTGTCTTTTACCAGAACTGGAAGAAGTCTATAGAGCCTGTCGTTATAGGATGACAAATTCAAAGCAGGAATTCGTGATTGATGGCTTCACCCACTGGCGAGGCGCAGTTTTGGGTGCCTGGAATCCGGGTTCGCGTTGGCAGTCGGAATATAGCAATCGCAGACGGGATCGGCGTATGTTGCGTCAACTTGGCGGTGGACATCATCAGCCCGTTTGGGGTGGAACCAACACCTGGTGGGAGCGGCATTTCTGGGTGCCGGGCCTGAGCCTCCCGCGCGCTGCTCGTCTGGCTTCCATCATGGGGCAAAATGCCTTTCTCTATCTCGATGGCCGGCGCGTTCATCTGATTTGGTGCTACACTTCGAAAAGGCGAGATAAAATATAGGCGGAGTTGGGTCATGGAAAAGTCGTTGTTATCTTATGAACTGCGCGAGGCGACCCTAGATGCGGTAGGGAAGATGTTGCCGTCTCGTGTCATTCTGGAATACCGGAGCGAGTCAGGTGGTCAGGCTTTATCCATCTCTCTAGGTACTGACTTGTTTCAGCGTCTGGTAGAGTTGCACGCCGGCAAGGACAAGGCCCGTCAGTGGTTGCAAGCCCGGCTGCGGGAGGTGGCGGATCTATCACCGAGCACCATCGAGCACTACCTGAACTTTGTCATCAAGCAGCAGCTGTGCATTTTCCCCGAAGAGTACCCAAGCAGCGAACGTCTGGAAGTCATGCCGTTATGTGTGTTTCCGCTTGGAGCCCGCACCGGTTTCTGTGCCCATTGTGCGCTGAGTCGGGACAGTCTGGAGAATCAAGCCCCTGGAGCGGAGCGCATCAGCGCATAGAGCACCGGCCCCGGCGGAAGTCAGGGTTGTGCAGCTTTTTTCTCCAGCCTTCAATGTCGCATAATATAGATTATGTTAAATTGTAGATTCTGCGCCGTTGACCCGGCAGAGGCGCTCGAAGTGCTGACCCTGTCGCTTCCCCCACCCCTTCCTCTTCACGAGGATTAGTAAGAATCATGATCCCATATCGCCTTCAGGTTTTACGCAGATAGGGCCGATATAGGTAGCGAAAAAGTTCAAGAATCATTGGCAACGGCCTTATAGTAAAACGATAACTTCAGCATGGATTGCAAGTGAAATTTCGTAAGCTTTTCTGTTAGCAAGTACCCCTTGCCAAAAAAAATGTTTTGTTCTATAAACCGTTAAAGATCGGAAAGAATAACGGGATGAATGCATGCGTACAGTAAAAAACATCAGTCCTTATGCCCGATTCGCGGGCGTACTCTTCGCCGTTTCATCACTGATCCTCTCTGGTTGTGCAGAATATGGGGGAGGTAACGGCTGGCAGGCACCGGTTGCGACGCAAGCCCCGGCAACGACTCCACAAGACAGTTATTCCTATTACAACTCCCATCGCGAAGCAACGGTCCTGGATGCAGTGCTGGTGAACGCCATTGCGCAAATCGGCAAGCCTTACGTCTGGGGTGGCGAAAGCCGGCATCACGGCTTTGATTGCAGCGGGCTGATTCAATACGTTCTCCATGAGGCGGGAGTAATCGTGCCGCGTACTGCGCGGGCGCAGGCGCTGGCCCTTCCGGCAATTCCGTTCTCCCAAATTCGAAAAGGCGACTTAGTCTTTTTCGACACCATGGGTGCTCCCTATACCCATGTTGGGATTTATATCGGTGGCGGCCAATTTGTCAGTGCTCTCAATCGTCATGCCGGGATTACCGTGCAGAGCCTGCATAATCCCTACTGGGCGCAGCGTTTGGATGGCGTCAGGCGCCCAATGCCTCCGGAACTGCTTGCCATGCAGTCCCTCAATGACCATGTACTCAATCAATAAGAATCAGCCATCTAGGGCATTTCCACCGAGAGCTGTTGTCGGCGCAGTCCTGCTCGGCTGCACTCTACTCCTCAGCGCTTGTGCCAATCAGGTGAGCCCTGTCGCGTACAACAGCCAGACCTACCCACGGCAGCCAATTCCTGCCACCGCGCGGCAGCCGATGGCTCCAGCACCGGCCAGTGCACCGGCGCAAGCTGCGCCGACGCGGCGGGTGGATTGCTCGCAGAACTTGTTCTTCCCCGGATTTCCACAGGAGTACCAAGCACAGTTGCGGGATTTCGCCTGTGTCTTACAGACCAAGTATCAGTTGCCCGAGCAGTGGGTCCTGCCCGCGCTCTATAATGCGCGTTTCAATCAGCGCGCCCTTGCCCTGATGACTCCACCTCCTCCCTCTGCCAAACCCCTCCAGCCGTACCCATGGTGGCGTTATCGGGATCGCTTTGTGCGCAGCGATCGTCTCCAGCGGGGGATGGACTTCTGGCGCTCCCACCAGGCCATTATCGAGCAGGTTGCGCAGAAATACGGGGTATCGCCGGAAATTCTCCTGGGAATTCTTAACATAGAGACGGGGTTTGGTACCTTTCAGGGAAATTTCCCGGTACTTGATGCGAACCTGTCGCTTGCCCTGGGCTTGCCAGCGCGTCGCTCATTCTTCTTATACGAAACGGCAGAGACGATTCGGCTGGCACATCAATTGGGTCAGCCCCTATCTTCCTTGCGAGGATCCGAGGCCGGCGCCATGGGAATGTCGCAGTTCCTTGCGAGCAGTTATCTGAAATACGGGACCGTCTGGAATGATCCGCCGGGGGATGGATTACCCGATCTGTGGCGTTCCGTGCCAGATGTGTTGGCCTCGACCTCGAAATTTTTCCTTGCCCATGGCTGGCAGCGTGGACAGCCGGTTCTGCGCGAGGCGAATGTTCCTGACCCAACCCAGGCGACTGCATTTCTGCATGGCCGCTATCCCTTGCGGGAGATTGAGCGCGCCGGCATTCGGCCACGCTCCCCAACACCGATGCCAGCCGACACCCAAGTGGGGCTGCTGCAGCTCGCTACCGAACGGGGACCGCGATTTTTTATCGCCTACCCCAATTTTTATGCCATCATGGGCTACAATCCGAGCACCTATTACTCTGCCACGGTCTGGGCTTATGCGCGGGCGCTGCGGGCTCGCTTGGGCTGAGACTTTCCTGACGACGTGATAGACTCGGACGATTCCGATTTCCGAGGTATTTCGTGACGATGAAAGCGCTTTCTGACGTAGAACTGCTGCTGCCAGAGTGGCTGATTCCGATCGTTCCGGATGGCGCCCTTCCCGCCCATGGCATGGCCATTCAGGATGGCAGAATTGTCGCGACAGGTCCCCATTCTGTGTTGCGGGAGCAGTTCCCCGCGGCGCAGTCCATACCTCTCCCCGGCCAGGTTTTGCTGCCAGGCTTTGTGAATGTTCACACTCATGCGGCAATGACGCTCTTGCGCGGCTTGGCCGATGACTTGCCGTTGATGGTCTGGCTGCAGGAGCACATTTGGCCAGCCGAGGGGCGCTTCGTCGCCCCAGAGTTCGTGCGTGCTGGCACTCGCCTGGCCATTGCCGAGATGCTGCGCGGCGGAACTACCTGCTTCAATGATATGTATTTTTTCCCGCAGGATGCGGCGGAAGTCGCGCAAGAGATGGGCATGCGCCTGGTCCTCGGCCACGTCATCATCGACTTCCCCACGACGTACACCCGCAATGCCGAAGATGCCCTGCGTCTGGCCGCCCTGCAAATCACGAGCCTAGGCAACCCCGCGCTGCTGCGGCACAGTATCGCGCCGCACGCACCGTATACGGTGAGTGATGGGCCTTTGCGCGAAGCTGCTGCGTTGGCACGCGAGAGTGGAAGCTTTCTGCATATGCATGTGCATGAAACAGCCGGAGAAGTGCGCGATGCCTTGGCGCGAGATGACCGCCGTCCACTACGGCGCCTGCACGATTTGGGCTTGCTGAATGAGCGGTTTCTTGCCGTACACATGACCCAGTTGAACGAAGATGACCTGGCCATCTGCAAAGAGACCGCCTTGCAGATTGCGCACTGCCCGGAATCCAATCTCAAACTCGGTTCCGGGATTGCGCCCATCGCCTCTCTCCTGGCGCAAGGCCAGGGGGTTGGCCTGGGTACCGATGGCGCGGCAAGCAACAATGATCTCGACATGCTTGGCGAGTTGCGCATGGCAGCCCTTCTGGCCAAAGGGCGGGAAGGCGATCCCACTGCCCTGCCTGCCACGCAGGCGCTGTACATGGCGACTCTGGGGGGAGCGCGGGCTCTGGGTTGGGAAGAAGAAATTGGTAGCCTGGAGGTCGGCAAAGCGGCCGACTGCATTGCGGTGAGCCTCGATCATCCTGCCACCAGCCCGGTCTATGACCCTGTCTCGCAGCTCGTTTACTGTGCCGGTCGCGACCAGGTGCGCAACGTCTGGGTTGCGGGTGAGCAAAAGATCCGGGATGGTCTGGCCCTGCATTGGGATGCTGCCGAACTGGGTCGGGAAGCACAGGATTGGGCTCTGCGCATTGCACGGGAGAATCGTTGATGAGCAATCTGGATCCAGCGGAGATCGACAAGTTTCAGTCTCTCGCAAATACTTGGTGGGACAGTCAGGGTCCCTTGCACACTCTGCATGAAATCAATCCGGTGCGTCTGCACTATATCAACGAAAAAGTACCCGGAGGATTGTGCGGCAAGCGCGTTCTGGATGTCGGCTGTGGTGCCGGTATCCTGAGCGAATCGATGGCCCGGCAAGGCGCGCAGGTGCTGGGTATCGATCTGGCCGAGGACGCGCTTCGGGCGGGTAAGCAGCATGCTGCGGAACAGGGAGTCGAAATTCAGTATCGAAGCGTCGCCGTGGAGGATCTCGCGGCGGCCGAGCCCGAGAGCTTCGATGTCGTGACCTGTATGGAGATGCTCGAACATGTTCCGGATCCCGCGGCGATCATTGCCGCCTGCGCGAAGCTCGTGAAAGCGGGTGGGGATGCATTTTTCTCTACCCTCAACCGTAACCCGAAAAGTTATCTCTATGCCATTGTTGGTGCGGAATATCTCTTGGGTCTGTTGCCACGTGGCACCCATGACTATGAAAAATTTCTACGGCCTAGCGAGTTGCTGGACATGGTTCGCGACGGTGGGCTGCGTCTGCGCGACTTGCAGGGTATGCATTACGATCCCTGGCGGCGCACGGCGCGGCTGACCGGTGATGTGAGCGTCAATTATCTTTGTCATTGTCAGAAGCCTGGATGATGCGCTGGCAGGCCCTGCTCTTTGATCTCGATGGTACCCTGGTGGACACTGCGCCGGATCTGGTCGGTGCTGTGCAGGATCTGGCGCGGGAGCGAAACCTGCCGGTTCCAGCCTTCGCCACACTCCGTCGGATGGCCTCTCACGGGGCGCCGGGGTTGCTCGGGGCGGCTTTTGACATCGGCCCTGCTGATCCCGACTATGCTCAGTTGCGGCTGGATTTTTTACGTCTGTATCGCGCCCGGGCGCATCGCGATAGTGTCCTGTTTCCTGGAATTCCGGAAATTCTCCGGTATCTCTCGAAAGAGCAAACTCCCTGGGCCATCGTCACCAACAAAAGCGAGGAATTGACTCATGATTTGTTGGCCACCCTCGCCCTGCCCTATCCTCCCGCCATCGTGGTTGGGGGCGACACCACCGAGCAGCCCAAGCCGTCGCCCCTACCCGTGCAGTATGCGCTGCGGCATCTCGGTATCCATGCCGAGGCAGCCGTGTTCCTGGGCGATGATCGCCGTGACATCGAAGCTGGGCGAGCGGCAGGTTGCTGCGCCTGGGCTGCCGCCTGGGGCTATTGGCAGGAGTTGGATCCGCCGAGCACCTGGGGAGCCAACGCGGTTCTCGCCGACGTCGATGACTTACGTGCTCGCCTTCTGGCCAATTAACTGCACCAGAGAGGCGGATAGTATCAGCGCCGCTCCCATGATTTCGATGAGGCTCATGGACTGATTTGCCCAGATCCAGGCAGAGACGGCACCCACGATGACCTCGATCGGCATAATCACTGCCGAAATGCGGATCGGTAAACGGCTGACCCCGTAAATGGTGGCGGCAGTGGCGAAACCGACCCAGAACCAGGCAAAAAGGGGAATGAACAGCACCGGCCAGTGGAATGCGGCTGGCCATGCCTCATTGCCAGCAAAGGCCAGTGCAATGATGGCGCAGCCCCACCAGATGGCGACGGCGCGAAGCAGATCGGATGTCGCGGGGGCAGCACGCAGCACCACATTGCTCACGGCAAAGGCAAAGCCACTGCTCACCGCAAAAAACAGCGTGAGCAATCCTGCCGCGCGCAGATTCACATTTCCCTGTACCACCACCAGGACAGTGCCGAATACCGCGAGGAACACGGCCAAGGCACCGCGCCAACCGATCGCTTCGTGCAGAAAGATGCGGGCAAGCAAAACCGCCCAGACGGGCGACAGGTAGAAGAGTAACAGGACAATGACGACTTGCCCGTGAAACAGGGCCATCATGAACGCCACATTGGTCCAGCCACCGAACAATGCCAGCCAGACCAGACTTTGCCAATCGCCGCGCTGGATTTTCTGGGCGCCCCGCCATCCCGCCAGGAGACTTCCTCCTCCTGCCAGAAACAGGTAGGTCATGGCAATCAACCATGGACCGCCAAAGCCCTGCGCGGTAAAAAAGCGCAAGGGCCACCAGTAGGTGCCCCATAAGCCAGCGCCCAAAACCAGACTTAAAACCGGCAATAGCTCTACAGAATGTCGTGAGGGACCGTGGGACACTTGTCAGCGCTGCCTGCTTGGCCCAGAATTTTGCGGATGAACCATATTCACTCAGATCCCGTGACGCGCTGATGGGGAGGCGATTGTAAAATGAACCCGCGACTGTCGTCACTGCAAGCCTACCCCTTTGAACGTCTTCGCGATTTACTGGCCGGTATACATCCGCCGGCACTGTCCCTGATCGACTTTTCCATCGGCGAACCACGGCATCCCGCCCCCGCCTTGGTAGTGGAGAGCATCATCGAGCATCTGCATGGGCTTGCGGAGTACCCCAAAGTCCTTGGCTCGGACACCTTGCGCGAGGCGATTGTCGCCTGGGCATCCCGACGTTTCGCCCTGTCTGCAGGCTTCCTCGATCCCGAAAAGCACGTCTTGCCTGCCAACGGCAGTCGCGAGGCGCTGTTCAGCGCTGCTCAGGCACTGGTGGATGTCAGCTCAGGCAAGGATCTGATCCTGTTGCCCAATCCGTTCTATCAGATCTACGAGGGGGCGGCGATCCTCGCCGGAGCGCAGCCGTACTATCTCAATTGCGAGGCAAGCGGCCAACCGGACTACCGGGCAGTAACACCGGAGATCTGGCAGCGTTGTGCCCTACTTTATGTGAACAGCCCGCACAATCCCACCGGGGCTGCCTTGCAAGGAGAAGATTGGGATTTCCTGATTGCCACGGCCCGGCAATACGATTTCATTCTGGCGGCAGATGAATGCTACAGCGAGATTTACTTCGCGGGGCCTCCGGCCGGAGTGCTGAGCGCCGCAGCCCGCAGTGGCTCTTTGGCCAACGTTTTGGCATTTCACAGCCTTTCCAAGCGCTCCAGCGTCCCCGGGGCGCGTAGCGGTTTCATCGCCGGTGACGCAGATCTGTTGGCGGCTTTCCGTCTCTATCGCACCTACCTCGGCAATGCCATGCCGCCCTTCATTCAAGCCGCATCGGCAGCTGCCTGGGACGACGAAAAACACGTTGCAGCCATGCGCAAAGACTACTCGGAGAAATTTGCGGCGGCGGCGGAAATCCTGGGAGATATCCGCCCCATCGAGCGCCCGGATGGGGGCTTTTATCTCTGGCTGCAGGTTGGCGATGACGAGGCCTTTACTCGTGACCTCTACGCAGCACAGCATGTGCGCTGCCTGCCCGGCAGCTATCTGGCGCGCACGGCGCACGGTGTCCATCCCGGCGCCGACCGCGTGCGCATTGCCTTGGTTGGCCCTCTGGATATTTGCCGTGAGGGACTGAACAGAATCCGTGAATTTCTAAAAACCTCTTGATCGACAAAGGAATCCTCTCGTGACTGCATTACAGGAAATCATCGATACCGCCTGGGAACAACGGGCTGAAATCTCTCCTAAACAGGCGCTCGTTGAATTGCGCGAGGCCGTACACCAAGTACTCGAGGGGCTGGACAAGGGCGTGCTGCGCGTGGCCGAAAAGATCAATGGGCAGTGGCACACGCATCAGTGGATCAAGAAGGCTGTGCTGCTCTCCTTTCGTTTGCAGGACAATTTCCGCATGAATGGCGGTGAGACGCAGTACTACGACAAGGTGCCGGGCAAGTTCAGCGATTATAACAGTAACGACTTCCGCACCGGCGGCTTCCGTGTGGTACCCCCGGCTACCGTGCGCAAGGGTGCGTTCATTGGCCGCAATTGCGTGCTTATGCCCTCCTTCGTCAACA
This sequence comes from Acidithiobacillus sp. AMEEHan, assembly GCF_030996345.1. Taxonomy (NCBI): domain Bacteria; kingdom Pseudomonadati; phylum Pseudomonadota; class Acidithiobacillia; order Acidithiobacillales; family Acidithiobacillaceae; genus Acidithiobacillus; species Acidithiobacillus sp. AMEEHan. The sequence continues at coordinate 2,088,582 of NZ_CP118747.1, forward strand.
TCGGCGCCTATGTCGATGAGGGTACGATGGTTGATACCTGGGCAACGGTTGGCTCCTGCGCGCAGATCGGCAAGAACGTACATCTTTCCGGTGGCGTCGGTATTGGCGGCGTGCTGGAGCCACTCCAGGCCAATCCCACCATCATCGAGGACAATTGCTTCATTGGCGCCCGCTCCGAAGTGGTGGAAGGAGTGGTCGTCGAGGAGGGCTCGGTGATTTCCATGGGGGTGTTTTTGGGTGCCAGCACCCGGATCTTCGATCGCAGCACGGGAGAGATCAGCTACGGCCGGGTCCCCGCCGGCTCGGTGGTAGTGTCCGGCAACCTCCCCGCCAAGGACGGCAGCTACAGCCTCTACTGTGCCGTGATCGTCAAAAAGGTCGATGCCAAAACCTTGGGCAAGGTCGGCATCAACGAAATCCTGCGCGATCTCTGATGCGTGTTCTCGAATATAGCCGGGAACTGATTGCGCGCCGCTCGGTAACGCCGGCGGATGCAGGTTGTCAGGAGTGGATGATCGCAAAGCTCCGAGAACTCGGATTTGCCATCGAGCGTATGCCTGCCGGCGGCGTGGAGAATTTCTGGGCGCTACACGGTGACGATGGTCCGTTATTTTGCTTTGCTGGGCACACCGATGTCGTCCCGCCCGGACCGCTCGATGCCTGGCACAGCGATCCCTTTGTGCCGAGTATCCGCGATGGCAAGCTTTATGGTCGGGGGGCTGCCGACATGAAGGGTAGCCTTGCGGCAATGCTGGTGGCAGTCGAGGATTTCCTGCGCGAGTCGCCCAAGCATCGGGGGCGCATCGCTTTTCTGATCACCTCCGATGAGGAGGGCGTGGCTACCCATGGCACCCGCCACGTGGTCGAGCAACTTCGGACCCGTGGGCAACGCATCGACTACTGCTTGGTGGGCGAGCCTTCTTCCGAGGAGAGTCTGGCCGATGTGGTCAAGAATGGCCGCCGTGGCTCTCTCAATGCCAGCCTACGTATCCTGGGTGTGCAGGGCCATGTAGCCTACCCGGAGAAGGCGGAAAACCCCATTCATCGGGCCTTGCCAGCTTTGCAGGAGATCGTCGGGCGCGAATGGGATGCCGGTAGCCCCGACTTTCCTCCGACGCGCCTGCAGATCTCGAATATTCATTCTGGCACCGGAGCTACCAATGTCATTCCCGGTGTACTCGAACTGCAATTCAATTTCCGCTTTTCGCCAGCATCCACTGTGGAAGGCCTGCAGGCGGCCGTACAGGAGATTCTGGATCGTTACCAACTCCGCTACGAGCTCGACTGGCAGTTCTCCGGGCCGCCATTTTATACCGCGCCGGGCAAGTTATTGGATGCGGTGCAAACGGGCATCACCGAGGTCATGGGACGGCCGGCAAAGCTGTCCACCGGCGGCGGTACCTCCGATGGCCGCTTCATTGCCCGGCTGGGCGGCGAGGTGGTGGAGCTTGGCCCCTGCAATGCCAGTATCCACAAAATCGACGAGCATGTGGCGCTCGCGGATCTGGAGCGCTTGCCGCAGATTTACCTCGCTACCCTCCGCGCCATGTTTGGCAAGGGAGCGCTGTAGTGTCCGTGTTGCGCCCGGCGATAGCACTTCTGCTGGTCTATACACCCCTTGCCATGGCCAACACCCCAATCCTGCAAAGCGATTGTCAATTGACCAATTCCATTGCCATCACCCCTCCGTCACTTCGGGGCATGGCGACCTGGCTTGCTTGGCAGGACGACGGATCGGGAATGCAAGCCAGCTCGGAAAAGGAGCTGACGGCTGCCAGTAGCGTGCTTCCCTCCCCCTCTTGTGCGCTGGTTGAAAATCTTACCAATCATCGCCGCGTAGCGGTGCTGATCGACGAAAAGAGCCCGTCGGGCAGTTTTGGCTTGCTGCAGTTGGGGTCTGGCGCAGCACGGGCATTGGACATCTTCGCTGCGACCCCGATCGAGGTGACAGGCTTGGCTGCCGCCGCGGATGCCTCGGTACCAGAATTGCCAGTGACATCTGACCAGCATTATCTTTGGTCCGCGGCATATTCCAGCGCCCGTGTGGCGCAAGTGCTGTGGGAAAAGATGCAGCGCGCCGGTATCGCGAAAACCCAGATCGCCCCCGGCATTGATCATGGATCTTGGGCCTATCGTTTGCGCTTGGGTCCGCTGCCGAGCAATCTTTCTCCCAGCATCCTGGCGCAAACCCTGCGCCACGCCGGATTCCCGTTTCATACATCAGAAAATGAGTAAGATGCAAAACTGGCCTAATCTCTTTATCGTAGGTGCGGTAAAAAGTGGTACTACCTCCCTATGGGCGTATCTCAAGCAGCATCCTGAGATCTATTTTCCGGAGATGAAAGAGCCGCATTATTTCACGCATCCGCATCCGGTTCCGGAGCAACGTCACTGTATTCGTTATATCGATTCCGAAGAGCGTTACCTGCGTCTGTACCAAGATGCTGGCGGGGTGACTTATCGGGGCGATGCCAGCCCTTCCTACCTGTGGTCGGAAATCGCTGCGCAAGAGATCGCGCAATATTGTCCTGACAGCAAGATCATCATCATCCTGCGTGATCCGGTACAGCGGGCCTATGCGCAATATCTGATGGATTTCAATGAGGGGGTTACCGATCTCGACTTTTATCTCGCCTTGCAACGGGACTGGACGCGTCCAGACAAAGGTTGGGGCGTATCCCAGTTATATGTCGAGCTAGGTTTGTACCATGATCAGATTCAGCGCTATTTTTCGCTATTTGACCGTGATCAGGTGAAAATTCTTCTGTTAGAGGATCTGCAACGCAAGCCGCTGCAGGTTCTCCATAATCTGGCAGAATTTCTGCAAATTTCCCCCTTGCCGTTGCAGCGGATCGATTTCCGTCGGGCGCATAATCACTACGCTCGCCCCCGCGGCAACTGGGCCCGGCGACTGGCTGGAAATCCTGTCAGCCGGACCATTGGCGAATATTTTTTTTCCGCAACGCTGGGGGGAATATATCTGGCGCAACCTTTTCTTGCGGGAGGAGAAAAAACCTGCCATGGATCCGCAAGCCCGAGACTGGTTGATCGAGCGTTTCCAGCCGGAAATGACGCGGCTCGAAAGATTGCTGCAGCGGCCTCTTCCCGAACTGCGACGAAGTTGGTCGGAAACTGGCCCGCTCAATACGTCCGACTATCCGCTGTCGACGGAGTCGCGCTTGCGGTAGCCAGGGGTGGGGTCTATCTTCAAAGGAGCATGTCCGTTTTGGAGGGGCCTACCGTGGAATACATCCGCTTCTTTGCCGAAATCGGGATCGATGACATCGCTCTAGTGGGCGGGAAGAACGCTTCCCTCGGGGAAATGTATCGGGCCCTGCGCCCGCTGGGGGTACGGGTACCCAACGGCTTCGCCATTACCGCCCACGCTTACCGGGATCTGCTCGACCACCACCGGGCTTGGCCCAGGCTACACGAAATCCTCGACGGCTTACAGGCGCATGAGGTCGAGGATCTTGCGCGACGCGGCAAGGCAGCGCGGGAGCTGATTTACAGTCTGGAGTTGCCCGAGCAACTGCAGGACGAGATTCTCGCCGCCTACGCCCGCCTGCGCGACGAATATGGCGAAAACCTCTCGCTCGCCATCCGCTCCTCTGCCACTGCTGAAGACCTGCCCACCGCGAGTTTCGCCGGTCAGCAGGATACCTTTCTCAACGTCAGTGGTGAAGCGGATCTACTCGACGCCTGCCGGCGCTGTTTTGCCAGCCTCTTCACCGATCGCGCCATCCATTATCGTATCGACGAGGGCTTCGACCACTTTCAGGTCGCGCTCTCCATTGGTGTCATGAAAATGGTGCGCTCGGACCTCGCGAGCAGTGGGGTGATGTTCTCTCTTGATACGGAAACCGGTTTTCGCGATGTCATTTTCATTACCTCCTCGTACGGACTGGGAGAAAACGTCGTGCAGGGATCGGTCAACCCCGACGAATTCTATGTCTTCAAGTCCGGATTTCGGCGGGGAAAGCGGGCGGTGCTGCGGCGTGTTCTCGGTAGCAAAAAACTCAAAATGGTCTACGCTGCCGACAGCACCCGTCATGGGGTGCGTAATATCGCGACCACGGCCGCTGAACAGCAGCGCTTTTCCTTGGCGGACGAAGATGTTCTCACCCTCGCCGGCTACGCCATCCAGATTGAAGAACACTACAGCAAGGCGATCGGTGAAGAGCGCCCCATGGATATGGAGTGGGCCAAGGACGGCGAAGACGGTCAACTGTACGTCGTGCAGGCGCGCCCGGAGACCGTCGCCTCCCAGCGCAAGGGCACGGTGTTGCAGGAATATTATCTGCGCGAGCGGGGCACGGTACTCGTCAGCGGCCGCGCCGTAGGGAGTAAGATCGCTGCGGGTCAGGCGCGACACATTGCGACTTTGGGGGAACTGCATTTCTTCCAGCCAGGGGAAATTCTGGTGGCCGATAACACCACTCCCGATTGGGAGCCGGTGATGAAACTTGCCGCCGGTATTGTCACCGAGCGTGGTGGCCGTACCTGTCATGCTGCCATCATCGCGCGGGAATTGGGCATTCCGGCAGTGGTGGGTGCTGAGCACGCCATGAGCAAGATCCCAGATGGAAAGCCGGTAACCATCTCCTGCGCGGAGGGGGAAGTTGGCAATGTCTATGCTGACGCCCTGCATTTTGAGGTGGTGGAAACTGATCTGTCCGGATTGCCCCGGCCCAAAACGGAAATCATGATGAATCTGGGTGACCCTGAGCTGGCCTTTCAATTGCAGGCCTTGCCCAATGATGGTGTCGGACTGGCGCGGATGGAATTCATCATTGCCAATGCCATCAAGGTCCATCCCTTGGCTCTGCTACACCCCGAACGGCTCAGTGACGCGCAGGTGCGTCGGGAGATCAAGCGACTGACCGCCGAATATTCGAGCCCGGAAGAATATTTCGTGCAACGTCTGTCCGAGGGGGTCGGGACCATTGCCGCCGCCTTTTACCCGAAGCCCGTCGTGCTGCGTACCTCGGACTTCAAAAGCAACGAGTATGCCGCGCTGATCGGCGGTACGGATTTTGAGCCCGAAGAGGCCAATCCCATGTTGGGTTTCCGCGGTGCCTCGCGTTACGCCCACCCCAATTATGAAGAGGGATTTCGCCTCGAATGTCGCGCGATTCTGCGCGTGCGTGAGGAAATGGGGCTGGACAATGTCATCGTCATGCTGCCTTTCGTCCGCCGGGTAGAGGAGGCCGACGCCGTGTTGGCAAAGATGGCCGAATTTGGCCTACGTCGGGGCGAAAATGGTTTGCAGGTCTACGCCATGTGTGAAGTACCCAGCAACGTCTTACTGATCGATGACTTTGCCAAACGCTTCGATGGCTTTTCCATTGGCAGCAACGACCTGACCCAGCTTGCGCTAGGGGTCGATCGGGACTCCGCCATTGTTGCCTTCGACTACGACGAGCGCGATCCCGCGGTGAAGGTGCTCATCCAACAGGCCATAGATGGCTGCCGGCGTAACCACATCCACTCCGGTCTCTGTGGCCAGGCGCCCTCGGATTATCCGGAAATGGCGGAATTTCTGGTACGGCTGGGCATTGATTCCATTAGCCTCAATCCGGATACCATTCTTTCCACTACCCGTCAGGTTCTGGAGCTGGAGAAATCTCTGCATCGATAAGGTCAATTTTTTGCTGGATGAGGAGCTCGGGATGCCCGATAAAAAGGTTCTGCTGGTGATTTTTGATGGCTTTGGGCTCAACCCCAATCGCGCCTTCAATGGCTGGGCGCAGGCGCGGACCCCACATCTCGATCATTACTTTGCCAGCAACCCGCACAGTGCCCTGCAGGCCTCCGGGCGGGCGGTGGGCTTGCCGGATGGGCAGTTTGGTAATTCCGAGGTGGGGCACCTGACCCTGGGTTCCGGACGCATCCTCAAACAGGATCTGCTGCGCATTGCTGATGCCATTGCCGATGGCAGCTTGGAGCAGTTGCCCAACTGGCAGAAAATACTGCAGAAAAGCAAACGCATTCATCTGATCGGCATGGTCTCCGATGGCGGCGTGCATTCGCATATCGAGCATCTCTTGGCAATGCTGCCCTTGTTGGTGCGGGCCGGTATGGAACCGGTCGTTCATTTCATCAGCGATGGTCGAGATACGCCCCCGCGCAGCGCCGATCGCTTCGTGAAGCGCCTGCAGGAGGCCTTGCAGCAGCTCGGCACGGGCCGTATCGCTACTTTGTCCGGCCGCTACTATGCCATGGACCGGGCTCGGCACTGGGAGCGCACGGAAAAGGCTTGGCGAGCCATGCTGTTGGGTGATGGGCAATCGGCAGAGGATGCCATGAGTGCTGTGCAGGCGGGCTGGCAACGAGATGGCGGGGATGAGTTCATTCAACCCACGGTGATTGGCGATCCGCAAAAGGCGCGCATTGCCGCCGATGATCCGGTGCTTTTCTTCAACTTCCGCTCCGACCGCATGCGCCAGCTCTGTGCCGCTATCGCCCTGCCCCATTTTGCCGAGTTTGATCGCGGCAGTGAAAGCGCGCGTATCAGTACCTGCATGACCGCCTATGACGAGAGCTTCGATCTACCGGTATTGTTTCCGACCGAAATCCCCACGCAGGTGTTGGCAGAGGTCCTTGCCGATGCCGGCTTGGCACAGTTCCACTGTGCAGAAACTGAAAAGTACGCTCATGTGACCTATTTCTTCAATGGCGGCCGCGAGGAGGTTTTCCCTCTGGAGGAGCGTGAGATCATCCCCTCCCCCGCCGTCGCCACTTATGACCTGCAACCGGAGATGAGCGCGCCGGCAGTGGCGGATCGCGTCATGGCCGCATTACGGTCGGACAACTACGCTTTTGTATTGGTCAATTTCGCCAATGGCGACATGGTCGGCCATACCGCCAAGATTCCCGCCATCCTCCGCGCCGTCGAGACCTTGGACCTGCAATTTCATCGGGTTACGCAGGTGGCCTTGGCGCACGGGTATCGGGTCATTCTCACCGCCGATCATGGTAACTGCGATGAAATGGTCGACCCCGTCAGTGGCGAGCCGCACACCCAGCATACCGTCTACCCGGTGCCCTTCTTGCTGCTGGGCGAGCCCGGAGCGCGCCTCGGCATTGGTGCTGGTTTGGCCGACGTCGCGCCTACCATACTGGATCTGTTGGGAGTGGAGAAACCTGCAGCGATGACGGGGCGCAGCCTGCTCCTGCATGCCGAGCTGTAAAAAGAGACTTGCCCATTCCCGATAGACTGTCTACGCTAAATTCCGAGGGCAAGATCGGAATTGCCAATGGTTCAGGGAGGTCGTCATGCCGGAAATGCAGGATCGCATCACGCAAATTGAAGAACTCACCCAACGTCTCAAGGAGCAATATCCTTCAGAAATCAATAGCTTTCTCGCCTTTATGGGAAAAGCGGAAGGCAGTCCGGCACTGAGCAAGGCGCAAAAGGAACTGATCAATGTGGGGTTGGCCGTCGCAGCACAATGCGAGTGGTGTATCGCCCTGCATGTGCATGGTGCCGTCAAGGCGGGCGCGAGCCGCGATGAGATCATGAGTGCTGCCTTCCAGGCAGTGCTCATGCATGGTGGTCCGGCCCTGATGTATTTGGTGCCGCTTACCAAGGCTCTCGATGAGTTTCTCCCGGAGGCGGGCCATGCATAGTGCGGATCCCGTTTTTTTGCTGCGCCAGATGCTACGCGCCCGCGCCCTGGAGGAGACCGCGGCAGAAGAGTACGCCGCTGGCAGGATTGCAGGTTTTTTACATCTCTACCCTGGGGAGGAGGCAGTGGCAGCCGGAGTGCTCAGTTGCGCCGAACCCGGTGACTATATCGTCAGCACCTACCGCGAGCACGTACACGCCCTCCTGCGTGGCATTCCGGCGGCGGCCATTCTCGCAGAACTCCTTGGGAAAAAGACCGGAGTAAGCGGGGGAATGGGCGGTTCCATGCACCTCTTCGATGCGCAGAGGCGCTTTCTCGGGGGCTACGCCATAGTCGGTGAGACCTTTCCCATTGCCCTGGGGGCTGGCTATGCCGTCGCCTATCGTCAGCTACCCGAGGCAGTCATTTGCTTCTTTGGCGACGGTGCGGTCAATCAAGGAACCTTCCATGAATCCCTGAACATGGCAGCCCTATGGCGTCTACCCATCCTTTTTGTCTGCGAAAACAATCACTATCAGATCGGTACGGAAATCCATCGCCACTCTGCTGTGGTTGAGGTCTATCGCCGCGCCTGCGCCTACAATATCCCTGCCGAGCGGATCAATGGCATGGACGTCCTTGCGGTGCAGCAGGCCGCCGAGCAGGCCCTGGCACTCATTCGCGCTGGTCAGGGTCCGCAGTTTCTCGAGTTCGAGACCTACCGCTACCGCGGCCATTCCATGGCCGATCCTGGCGCATATCGCCCGGCCAGCGAGGTACAAGCCTATCAAAGCCAAGATCCCATCAAGGAACTGGAAGGCGAGTTGTTCACCCAGGCCAATTGTCCCGCAGGTGATTGCGTACGACAATTTCAAGAGCAATGCTGTGCCGCTGGTCATCTCAGTAGTGAGGGACTGCGACAGCTGCAGGAAGAAATCGCCGCGGAAATGCGGACGGCCCTCGCCGACGCGCAGGCTGCGCCAATGCCAAGCCTTACGGAGGCGCAGGCAATCTTTCAGAAAAACCATCGCTTCGAGAATTTCTTTGGGAGGGGTGTAGCATGACGGAGTTGCTGTACTGGCAGGCCCTGAACCGCGCCCTGGACGAAGAGATGGCGCAGGACGATAAGGTGTTTCTCTTGGGTGAGGATGTCGGCCTCTATGGGGGCACCTATCGCGTCAGCGAAGGGCTCCTGGCCAAGTATGGCGAGTGGCGGGTGCGCGATACCCCGATCTCTGAAAACAGCTTTACCGGACTCGGTGTCGGCGCTGCGATGTTGGGACTGCGGCCAGTGGTGGAGATCATGACCATCAATTTCGCCCTCCTCGCCCTCGATGCTTTGGTCAATATGGCGAGCAAGATCCCGTTCATGTCTGGTGGTCAGTTTCCCATGGCCTTGACGGTGCGAATGCCAGGCGGGGTCGCCAAACAGTTGGGGGCACAGCACTCGCAGCGCCTCGAACATACCCTGATGAATGTTCCCGGCCTGCGTATCGTCGTTCCTGCAACTCCTCAGGATGCCTACTGGCAACTTCGGCAGGCCATCCGCTCAGATGACCCGATCATCGTCCTCGAACACGAACTCCTGTACTTCCGCAAAGGAGAAGTGGTAACGAGTGGTAGTCCCTTACCCATACATGCAGCAGTGATCCGTCGTCCGGGACGCGATCTGACTTGTATCGCCTATTCGCGTATGGTGGAAGTAGCCTTGGCGGCGGCGGAGGAGCTCGCAAGGGATGGCATCGAAATGGAGGTCATCGATCTCCGCAGTCTCTCTCCCGTTGACTGGGAGCCCTGTGTGCAGTCGATTGCCAGGACCCATCGTGCTTTGGTCTTGGAAGAAGATTGCCGCTTTGCCGGTGCCGGCGCTGAAATCGTTGCGACTATGCAAGAGCGCTGTTTCTATTTTCTGGACCGCCCCATCCAACGCACAGCCGGTCTCGATCTTCCCACGCCCTTTGCCGCGGAGCTGGAGTCCGCCACTATCCCCAATGTCGAGCGGACCTGTCAGGCAGCCAGAGACCTCGTCCAAATGTCAGGAGCAAACGCATGAAACAGGAAGTCATTATGCCCGTCCTGTCGGATACCATGCAGACTGGACGCTTGGTTCGCTGGAACAAGGCCGTCGGCGATGCGGTAAATAAGGGAGATGCCCTCGCCGAAGTCGAAACCGACAAGGCGATACTGGATGTGGAGGCCTTCCAGGATGGCTTCCTGGCTGGCCCACTGGCGCCAGTGGATACGGATATCCCGGTGCGCTCGGTGATCGCCTGGCTGGTGGATAGCAGAGAGGAGCTAGACACCGCGTCTTCGAGCAAGACTGCAGCCCCTGGCACCGGCGCCCAAGCCGCCAACCCTGCGCCGCCCGTTCCGGAGAGTTCTCACGAAACAGCGCCGCATGCAGCCGCGCAAGAGACGGTCTCGACCACTACTGTGGCCGAGCCTTACCCCCCACACACAGTGTCAGATGGCGTTCTTGCTAGCCCGTATGCCCGTGCTCTGGCTCAGGAACTGGGAATAGACCTGAGCACTTTGGGCACCGGCCCCATCGACAGCCCTCGCGTGCTGGCGGCGGCACTGCGCGGCCCGCTGCCAGATCTCAGTGCCGGCCCGAACTACCAGATCGAGCGCCTCGCCGAAGTACGTGCCGCGGCGGCCCGGAATATGCAGTCTGCCGTGCAGACGCCGGCCTTTCAGATTAGCGCACGCCTGCCCATCAGCACGCTGCAAGCGCAGGCCAAAGCCGCGAAACAGAGTTTCACCCTCGTTCTGGCACGCGCATGTGCCCTGACGGTCGCTGAAGACCCCTGGTTCAACCATCTCTGGACGCCGCGGGGACTGGCAAAGCGCGAACGGGTGGATGTGGCGATTGCCGTGGATACCGGCGATGCCCTGCTGACGCCGGTCCTGCGTGATGCGGCCCGGCGTCCGCTCAAGGAACTGGCGGAAGACTGGCGCATTCTACTTGGCAAGATCAAAAGAGGTCGCTTGGCTCCCGAGGATTATCGGGGGGGTACTTTCTACCTTTCCAATCTCGGGGTCTTTGACGTGGTGCAAAGCTTCGACGCCATCGTCCCTCTCGGTGCTGCAGCCATCTTGGCGGTAGCGGCAACCCAGGCCGATGGCAGCGGTGACTGTACCTTGAGTTGTGACCACCGAGTGATCTTTGGCGCCGATGCCGCCCGCTTTCTGCAGCGCCTTCGCGAGCGCATCGCCAATCCAGCCTGGCTGGATACCTGAGAAGCGCGCATGGCTGAACTGGTTCTCGCTCTGAATAGCGGCTCATCTTCCCTCAAATTTGCTCTTTACGAATATAGCGGCGAGTTCGGGCAAAGGGCGGGAGAAGGCGCGATTGAGCGGATTGGCCAGAGTGTCGGCCGGCTGTGGTGGCGGGCGAATAATGCCAACATCGATCGCAATGCCGTTTTTCCCGATCATTCCGGCGCCCTGCGTGCTCTGCTGGACTGTTTTCAGGAGCTGGGCTTACAGCAGCTCGCCGCCATTGGGCACCGTGTCGTTTCCGGTGGGCCGGAGCTGCGTGAGCACTGCATCATCGACGCCCAGGTGTTACAAATTCTCCGGGCATCCCTGCGCTTTGCCCCATTACATCTTCCTGCCGAGATCGCCGTCATGGAGGCGGCCAGTAAGCATTGGCCGCAAACCCCGCAGTTTGCCTGCTTCGACACCGCCTTTCATCGCAGCATTCCGGAACTGGCGGCGCGCTATTCCCTGCCCCGCAATCTGTGGCAGGAAGGGATACGGAAGTATGGCTTTCACGGACTCTCTTACGAATACATCTGCACGCAGATCGACAAATCCGGACGGAGCATCATCGCCCACCTGGGCAATGGCGCCAGTCTGGCGGCAGTGCGGGACGGTGTGTGCGTGGATACCAGTATGGGGCTCAGCCCCACGGGCGGCGTAGTCATGGGGACCCGTTGCGGCGATCTCGACCCCGGGGTACTTCTTTTTCTCCTCGAAGAAAAGGGCTACACCGCCAATCAGCTCGAACGCGTTCTCAACCATCTCTCGGGTCTCTTGGGTCTATCTGGTACCAGTGGCGACATGCAGGTCCTGCTGGCGGCCCGGGACAAAGAGCCACACGCAGCTTTCGCCATCGATGCCTTTGCCTACAGCGTGCGCAAGATGATCGGCAGCTTTCTGGCGGTCCTGGGAGGTGCGGATCGCTTGATTTTTACGGGCGGTATCGGCGAGCATGCCGCGCTGGTACGCGAGCTGATCTGCATGCCCCTCGCTAGCCTGGGATTTGTTTTGGACCGCGCCGCCAATCAGGCCGGGCAAAGACGAATCTCCCAGCCCGACAGTCCCACCGAGATCCTCTGCATCCCTACCGATGAAGATCGCATGATTGCCGCTCATAGCTATCACCTTCTGCATCAATCGTCTGCCGCCTGAGAGCTCACAGACGAAATCGGGGGAATTCCAGCGCTTCTCCTGGGTGATGGGCGGAAGTCGGCCTTGCTTTGTCCGGGGATTTTGCTATCATCTCGCGGATCGGGTTGTTAGCTCAGTTGGTAGAGCAGCTGACTCTTAATCAGCGGGTCGTGGGTTCGATCCCCTCACAACCCACCATATAAAACAGGCACTTAGGAATATTTTCTAGGTGCCTTGTTTTTTGTCATCCAACTTATGTCCAACCTTAAAGTAAAAACAAGCTATCCCAGCGGGCGGGATCAAGGGCATCTCCGTGGCCGTAAACGCGCAGGATCATGGGCTGCTACTCCGCGCTATGAGGGAATGGACATTCGATAAGCATGGATTCTGAACCCCTCAGGCACGGGCTTGAATGGATCATCTTCATCCGGCCAACGATTAGCCCGACTTTGGAATTCCCGCAGATTATGGATATCTACATTGACCACTACCACATGCTCGTTCTCGCCGCCGCGTAACCGACAGACGTCCCGCTTGTGATTAGTCTTTTCGGGCGCCCGCACACGGCTGTCGCCAAATCGCCTGTTGTTGACCAAGGCCACATACGCATGAACATCCAAGCTAGCGGATTCCACCAGCGCCGAGAATGTCTCAAGGTCTTGGTTCCAAGACAGAACCATCATGCAGTCTACCGCCCCCTGAAAATTCAGTCGATGCTGAACATTCTGGAGCTCGGAGCAGACCAGTACACCAAAGGCAAAACCTTTGTGGAGGTAAACAGGCTTGGCGCTGCGATCCCCAGGGAACAAGGTCCAACGCTTACCGAAATCCCTTTGCAAGAGGAAATCTTCCCCTGGGGCTGGCAGTGTCTTGGGCTGGTGTACCCGGACAAATGCGGGGAAGCCAAGGCGATCATCGGCAAGAACGAGGACGGCTTCGCTGTGAATGGTGCGTTCCGCGACATGATAGTCCAGACCAGCAATCAGACTGATTCCTGAGTCCCGAAGCAGACCCGTGACGGTGCCAAGCCACCGTTCGGGCAAAGATAATTCCGGTAACAGTAGGTGTGTGGGCTTTGGACTTGCCTTAATTGCCTGATTCACTACATCTTCAATACGCTTATACCGTGATCTGGACAGGTCTGACCGACCACTAGCGGCCGCTTTCCACGTGTCATCCGAGGTCAACAGGCTGCTGATGCCAAGCAACACCGGCTTATGACTCTTGCCACCCAGGATGGCCAGATTGATGTCATTCGGGTTGGCTTCACTGGGCTCCTGTGTACCAGGATCAAGAAGCGATTCCCAAACCCATACTCCCCGAAGCGCTCGCACATAGCGCGCCCAATTCCTAGTTGGAGCGTGCTTGTCGCCATCTTTGCCGAGCAAAACACACTCCTGAGGTAGGAACAGAGAAACCTCCTCTGTCGAATAAGGGCGCGTTGGAAACAAATAAGGCAGGAATGAAATGGCCTCGCTCCCTGTCGCCGACAGCCCTGCTCTGGGATGCACTCTGAATGTGCTAAGGTCGCCGTTAGTTTTCGATCTCCGAAGGAAGTCAGAAAGGTCATCCAGGCAATCGTAACACTTGGCGAGATAGTCTTCACCACTAACTGCTGGGCGCTGACGAGTCGCATCCCTATGCAGATGATCTTTGTAAGAGACTTTCGCCCAATCCGCTTCGCGAATTGCGAGTGAGACCGATTCCAAGTCATCTTCCTTACCCAGCAACCCGACAGCCTCACATAATTCGAAAGCGACCTTAGGTAAGGGCTGCAGACCACCCTTCCGTTTCCCCCAGCGCAGCGATCTAGATATGGCATCAGCAGCAGATTTTCTCACGCCATCTCGTACAGACTCCCATTCGGTCTGTAGACCTCTTTCCGGTACTTTTATGTCATGTCCGTTCACACGGATACATTCAATGGTTACCCTCTCAACCTGTGTCAGCGCAGCCAGCGCCGCATCGAACAGGCGTTTAGCATCCGGCCAGTCTTTCAACGCCACCGCCAGCGACAGCAATCGTGGCAGGTAATCTAAGTGATCAAAAATCTTGTCTGGCCGAAGAATGTGGTTCAAGGCGAATTGGTAAAACTTGCGGCGTTCGGTCTTCCAGTCATCTGGACGCAAGTCCCGCGAAAGGATCTCCACGGCACGTAATAAAACGGACCACCCTAGCCGCCTGACGGACAGTCCGTCAGCCTTGCGCAATGTGTCTGCTTCTTCGGATGCCTGCCCTGCGGCGGCTAATACCTTGGCAGCTGCCATGGACTCCAGATTGTCAGGGTTTGGCATCAGGCGGCGTTCGCTCGACACGCTCCGAATCTGGGACTCAATGCTATCCAGCAAATCCAGACCGCCTTGCCCGTCCAGAAAGAAGACCTTCTGCTTTGACTGTTGCAGCAAAAGCGTGGTCTCACCTTGATAGGCTCCCGGTAATTGCAGATAGATATTCTCTTGATCTTTTCGCGGTGGGGGGAAGCTCGACGTCCGTTTGGCGATGAACTTCTGTAATTTTGGAAAATCAACCACATCCCCTGGGTCACGCAGCACAATGAAAATATCGTCCACATATCTGCCGTAGTAGACAGGACTCAGTTGTTGCTCAATTTCACGGTCTAGACCAATCAGTAGGGCATTCGATACCACACGGGAAATTGAGAGACCAATAGGCAAGCCGCCAACAAGTGGCACATCCGATTGTTTGGGCTCGCACCCCAGTTCGACAAGCTTTGCCAAAGCCCGGTCGGACCAAGCCACAAGGGCATCTGCGAAATCGGAGGTGAACGCCTTCTCCCATGGCGTTAATTCGATCTTGGCGTAATCATGGAAGCACTTCCCCTTCATGAACGCTGGTGCAATCCGATGGTAGTAACTGTTCAAGTCCATCGTGATGGCAATAACAGATCTATCGGCCTCCAGTTCTTGGCGGATTGCCTTGAGACCCCGTTCCCGCCATTGCCGATAGGGGACAAAATAAGGGTAGAATGATCCGATTGCTTCGGTGTGATAGGGGCCGAGCGTTCCTTCAGGTGAGCCCAATTCAGGGCGATACCTCCGTAAACGGTTCCCGTAAGCCGATTTGGTCAATGCAGCATCGAACTTGTGTCCGACCAGGTTGATCCAAAGCGCGGACAGGATGTGCATTTCTACAGGGAAGTTACCAACCAATCGGAATTCCGGTGTTAGGTCATGCGTGACACATAGGTGCTGGAAGGCGCGATCAGGATTGGAGAAGAATCCATGCCCATTCGGTATTTTCTTGTCTGTTTTTGGCTTCGCAGACAACTTCTTTGCGACTAGGTGGGGCTCGCCCAAGTTTTCTGTAAGCACATCGATAATCTGACCCGTTTGGAGACGCTCCAGCAAGCCCGTCAAGCGTGTCGGCAGAGTTGATTCGTAATCGACGAATTCGCGGGCGACAAAGAGCGAGCGTTCAAAATAGCAGTCTGCCTTTGCCTTCCTGAAGGCATAGAAAAGCTCGGTTAAAGATAAGTCTGACCAGAACTCAATATTGCGCTGTGCCATACTCTTTCCCTCAGTCCTAGAAAATTATTTTTGGCCAGAAAAACTCAAAATGGTTGTGAGAGGGGACCACGGAAATCGAGCGATTTTGGCGAAGGCAAGCAGATTCCAGAAGTCTCATGCCAGAAACCGCTCCGCAGTCCGCCGAACGGTCTGTAACCCCTGACGGATGTTGTCAATCCCGCGCTCCAATTTTTCCTGTGCTACATGGAAGAGAGTCATATATAGGCAGATCTGTCCGGCGTGTTTGGTGCAGCGGCCAACACATACTGGGAAGAGCGCGTCTGGTAATCGACTCGCGGCGAGATTCTGGATACGCCAGTTGGGAATACCGGCTCCACCAATTGCCGACCGATCCCACAGTGCGGTTCTGGAAGTCCATTGCCAGAACCGCGTACTCGCAGATTTTTGGTCCGACGACGATAAAAAAGGCCAGAAGATAAGAAATCGCTTATGCGCGTCATTGGGAATAATCTTTGACTGGTACTTTGGGAACACCCTACACCAGCATCTACTCTGGTCCCTGGCTTTAGACGACAACAGGTTATTCAGGAAGACCGCGATCTGCGGTCTGGCGGCGGCAAAGAGCAGCCTTCGAACGAATGCCAATTGCGCAAGCTCTAAGAGTGACGCCTGGGTGAACGCGAAACCTGTCAGCAACAAGGCGATTGTAGCGATATCGCCACTCAACAGAAGCCAAATGGCCTTATCGGCCTCAGATATCAGCGGCGGAGAGCCCGTAATATTTTTTGCCACCCATCCCTTCCCATTTCTTCAGTCCTCGTTTTCGAACTCGGCGTTCCTAAACTTCAGTACGTTGCAGTTCTCCTTCACGGCGCGCTGAAGCCCGTCGTCAAAGCCGGTAGGTGACTCGGCCTGGATCTCGATGGCGATCTTTACCTTCACGTCGGGGCGCATGGTGAACTGCTGGACGACCTCGTCGACCAAGTCGGCGAACTGCTTCTTCGCCAGAAACGGGTCGAGCTCGATGCTGCCGTAGAACCGCTTTTTGACCGTCTTCCCCGCGGTAGTGCCGTTCGAGGCATGGCCGCCATTGGTCGAGTCCTCCACGCGGGAGGTATCCCCACCGACCGGGACAGTTGTCGTGGCTGCACCGCCGCTTGCCTCGGCGGCCTTGTCCCGAGACTCTTCCTCCGCTGCACGCAACGCATCCAAATAGGCTGCTGCAGCGGATGGCTCGATCAGTAACAGCGACGAATCCATGAACAGTGCCGTGCGCTTGCCGTAGCTGAAACCAACATACTGGCCATCCTCCTTCCCTTGGGCAAACCCAAAAAAGTCCCGGCTCTCCGCTCCCGCTGCCAGCGTGCGCTGGAATACTGCGTCGTCCTTCAGGCGCGGCAGGTAGAGTTGCTGGCAAGTCTGCTGCCACACGTTGAGCGCGTTGGCTTCCGCGATATCAGCCTTCCAGAACCAGTCCTTCAACACTTTGGCCAGATGGATTGGCGCCCATTCGCAGATGAGGAGTTCGTTCTCTTTGAGCACACGTTCGATTTCCTGTGACAAATTAGGTGCGCCCGGATTGACCTGGAGGTGCTCCCACTGAATGTCGGATAGCCCTTTGCCAGGGCGAGCCTCCTGCATGGGCGCAAGCATCCACTTGTAGGTCTCACGGATCATCCGGCGAAGCGCATCGTTTGCATCCTCCTGACTCTTGCTCGCCTGCCGCGCCTGGAACTGATCAAGGTTGAGCTTCATCTCCTTGATGTCGCTCACAATGGACTGCCACGCAAGGGTCGATCGCACCTGATCCTTCAGACGGCTCACGCTGTCGTAGTCGGCAGCGAGGAAGATCAAACGATTCTGCTTGAAGCGGGGCTGGTCGGCACGGTTTTTCAGAATCTCGGTTGCGCGATTGAGGGCTGGGCTGTGGCCATTGCGGCTGAATGCTGCATCGGGCGGCAGCACGACCAGGCGTAATTGCCAGTCATCCGGGACATCGCCACTGGCCGTGAAGATGTGGATACCGCCAAACACACTGGAAGCAAAGGACCTCTGAATTTGGCCACGGATAGCGGGAAACACGTCCTCCTTGTCCTGGAAGCGGCGTTTCCGCTCCTCCATTTCGCGGCGCAGGTTGGGCCGCGTATCGAACCAGAAGCGGTTGTTGCCACTGTTCAGGTAATGCAGGCGGTCACTCAAACGGCGCAGCGCATCTTTGTAGAGGCCAACCTGTTGGCCCGGTTGCGCCACACCCAGCGCGATGCGTTCCAGTTCGATGCCGCGCACCATCTGGTTCAGCGTGCTCGGTGCACTGCCGAGAAAAATTGTCCGTGCGGAACGGCGGCAGGCTTGTAAGCTGCCCAGGCGAGGATCAGCGCTCTCAATCTCAGTGGTTTCCGCACGCTCGCCGTCTACGTCGCGCTCAACGACCGGATCCCAACCCTGCGGCAGGTAGTAGATCATCTCATTGCGGGTATCCGCATCCTGCAGCGGAAAACTGCCGGGCATGATCAACGGGTCTTTGTCGTTGTCCTTCCAGAGTCGGTGAATGACCTTGGCCATCAACTTCAGCACACCACGGGTGCGCTGGAAGTTGTCGAGTGACGACCAGTCCTCGTAGAGTCGATCGAACACCTCCGGGTGGATGGGATAGGCGTCCATCAGTCGGTCAAAATACCGGCTTTCCAGTGTCTCGTGGGGGAAATCTTCGCTATTCTCCGTATAGTAATCGGCAAATGCCCGGCATACCGATTCAGCCGCCAGCTTGTCGTTGATACTGGAAAACAGGCGGCGACGGACGATCTCGAACGCCTCCTCGGTGCCCACCGGCTTCCACAGCGCCTGTATCCGGCCAAAGGCGTGTGCCAGCGCTTCCAATGCCCTCACCCCACGTTGGCTGCCGGCTTCCTTGTCCGATTCGGGTAGCGACGCCAGCAGCACCGCTGTGGGCACAGCCTTGAGCGCCTCGGTTAGCGCCTGAACAAAACTCAGGTTGGAATCAAAGGTGCCGCCCGCAAGGGTCATGCCCTCCTCGAATTGGCGCACATAGGCCACCAGCTCGTCGATCAGAATGACACAGGGCGCGTAGCGGCCCAGCAGGTTGGCCAGCACCTCCTTACCTGGCGAGGTGCCCGAAGCGTCTGCTTGCGCCACCAGCGCGTAGCCCTCGGCCCCGCCTAACTGCCACGCCAAATCTCCCCACAGGGTGCGGATCGCCTGGCCATCACGCACCACCGGCTGGTTGGGTGAGGACTTGATGCCATCGAGCACGGCGACACGCGCCTTGGGCAATTCCGTCACGCCAGCCGCATCGAGAATGGCGGGAACCCCCGGCAGGTCGCTGGTGTCAGTCGCCCCTTTGGCGAGGTGGTAGACCGCCAGCATCGTATGCGTCTTACCTCCACCGAATGCCGTTTGCAGTTGAATGACCGGGTCTCCCCCTTTACCGGTCAGTCGTTTGACCACAGAGTCAAGCAGCAGACGCATGCCTTCGGTGATGAAGGTGCGCTGAAAGAACAGCGTAGGATCCTGATACTCAGGCGTCGCCGTGCCTGCGTGGACGCGCGATAGATCCGCGGCAAACTCGGATTGCAGGAAGGTGCCCTTGAGAACATCTTCATGTGGGACGGCAATTTCACGCCACGGTTTTAGACTCATTGTACTTCCCCCCAATCAAATTCCCAATTGCACCTGCGAACCCACGATGCCGGTATCTGCCGATGCCTGTTCAATGCCTGACCACGCGGCCACCAGCTCATTATAGGCACGTGCCTCCTCAGCCCAACCTTTACGCTCGCAGAGGGTATAGAGGCGATAGGCCAGTGCGCGGATGGGCTCCGCCTGGGCGGGCATGCGCGCAAGCAGCACGCCTGCAGCAGTTTCGCCATCCTGGTTGAGTGCGCGGATCATCTGGTGCAGAGCCTCCCACACTGGCGAGCGGGTATCGGTTTCCGGTGACCAGTCCTTGGGTAGCTCGGCCCACCGCAACAGGCGCAGTTTGCCTGCACCGCTTTCGACGACACCTGCAGCCTGTAATCCGCCGACGCTGGTTCCCTTGGCGCGCGCCAGAACATCTGCGTCGCCAAACTTGCCTTCCGCCCAACCCTGACCCTCGAACCAGTGCAGGCAGAACTGGGTATCGTGGTCGAAGTCGTCTTCGGCGAGGAAGCGGTTGATGAGTTGCAGTGCGGTACGTACGCCCATAGATGTGCCGTCGGCTTCCAGCACCGCAGCGTATTGGCTGAAGATCGCCATGCCGGGGCCGATGATGGCCTGCGACAAGTCCACCGGCGCTACGGGCGAATGGACCTCGCCGTGGGTCATGGCCTCTAGCGCCTCGGGCAGCGTCGCGTTGAGCTCGCGCAGGAACTCGCGGCGGCTGGCGACTGGGGCATCGGGAGCGCGCTGGCGGCAGACCAGTACGATGCTGGAGGCCAGGGCGTTGGTTCCACTAGCAATCATGCGTCCTGCACCTTCAGTTCGAACAGGCCAAGTGCCGGTCAGCGCAAACCCAGCTTTCAACACGGCTTCAAGGAAGGTTTCCCAGCCGGTGCTGGAAGTGCCGGATTCGCCCGTCGTCTCGGACTGCTTGAAGGCGTAGTAGATAGTGACGGGAAACGCCGGGTGCGCCTGCTGCGCCAGGTTATGCAGCGCCATAGTCATGCCGTCAAGAAAGAATTTCTCGGCCTCTTCCTTGCCGCCGTGGCGGTAGGGCGTGGCGACCAGTTCTTCAGCCTTGGGCACGGCAACGGTGGCGAACTGATTGGGGTAAATTTGGCGCAGCGAACGACGCAGCCAGACATAAAAGAAATCCGACAGGTCGGCGTATCCAATGTTGTCGTAGTACGGCGGGTCGGTCGATACCACCTTATTGGTACTGACAGACTGAGTTTGCGCATCAAATTGAAGTGCGAAACCGACACCTTGTTTCGGTAGATCGCGAACCGACATTGCTCCCTTGTCGATAGCAGCTGCCAAGCTACCACCCGCATCAGCAAACGGATTTGATTCAGCAAAATCCCAAACCATTGGGATTGCTTGCCGGGCAAAAGTCTCACGAAATGCACCTCGATCATTCATCCAAGAAGCAATTGACGATCCGATGTTGGCCACCTTGCTAATCGCAAAAGCCAAATACACCCCCACCGCCTGGGCGTAGGCGGTGGCGCCGGTGCCGCCTTGGTCTAGGCCCACGCCGTCGTCGGGCAGGCCGGCGGCCAGGGCATCCTGGCGGCATTTTTCGATGGCCTCGGCGACCAGATCGGAAAAGGTGGTCAGCGCCACCAGTTGGCGGGGGGTGAAGAGGTCGCCGAACTTCATGAGCCCGTAATTCGGCGTTTTGAAGTCGCGGGGGTTGGTTGGCAAATCCATATCCGGTTTCCATTGCGGCTCCGCCTGTCGTGCAATGGCCTCGTGTTCCTCGGTAGGCAGTAAATAAACCCGCCCGCGCGACCCTTCCGCCACGATGGCCATCAGACGCGCACCCATGCGTCCGGCCTGGCCCTCGCTGCGAATATATTTGTAATCGATGGGTGAGCCCGATAGCAGGCAGTAGAAGCCGCCCCGCTTGCCTGCCGCAGTTCCTTCCTTTGCCCGCGCATAGGCCGCCGGGTCGAAATCGGGGTTGCCCGCCACCTTGACGGTAAAGCGGTAGGCATCGCCTTCGACCACCGGCTGTACATAGGCCTCCTTGCCCGCCTTGCTGGAGAGCACGAAGGTGGAGGCGAGCGGCACGTCCACATGGCTAAAGACGGGATTGGGGCTTTTGACCGTACGCGCCCAGAGCCAGGCAATCACCGTGAGCTTCTGGCCCAGGAGTGGCTGCAAGTCGGAGCGCGCGGCGGCCAGCGCCGGGGTGATTTCGACGGGCGGGTACAGAGCACCGATGCGCCGCTGGGCTGCTTCGCGCATCCAGGCGCCGTAGCGGCGCACGTCTTCGGCCAGCCCTTTGGCTCCGGTCCAGTCCTCGCTCAGATGGCCTTGCCGGTCGCTGGGTAGACGCGGCCCCACGGGCGCACGTCCGGCAAAACGCGGCGGGATTTCGATCATCGCCTTGTTGATGGTCACCGCCACGGGGTTGAGGTCGCTGGCGTAGCTTTCCAGACCCAGGCGCTGGGCTTCCAGGGGCAGCGCGCCGCCGCCGGCAAAGGGGTCGTGAAAGGCGGGCAGTTTATTTGGGTTGAACAGCTCGGCTGCCTGCGGATGGCCTTTGTTCAGTTCACAGGTTTCGCGCCAACTGCGCACGATCTCCGCGCGGGCACGAGACAAGACTTCCTCGTTGTTGGTGTTCTCCCACTGCACCAGGTCTTCGATGATCTTGAACAGGCGTTCGCGCTCAATGGCCGCCTTTTCCTTGTTAATCCCGTACTTGAATCCGCCCCCTTGCTGATAACCGGGATCGTTGACCATCTGCGCGAAGAGGACTGCGCGAGCAGCCGCCAACGGACGGCGCGCCCACCACAGGTGCAGCGTGGAGGGATGGCCGTGGCGGATACTCTTCTCGCGTGCCGCAGCAACATTGATGGCATCGAGCGGCAGGGCAACTTCAATGATTTTTTTGGGGTTTTGATGGGAACGGTCATGTTTGGCCTTATTTCCAGTGCGCTGGACGTTGGAGCACAAAGCCGTCGGGTTTGACGACCTGTTCGGGTAACTGGCTGGCGCGCAGCTTGTTTTCGCTGATGGCAAGGTGGCCACTGGCGTATTGCTTGAGGGCTTTGGAATGGCGATGTGGCGGAAAGGCAACGATGACGCGCTTGGGCGGAAAGCGTTCGCGCACTCGGCGGATGGGCGTGGTGAGGTCACTGTCGCCAGAGATGACCAGGGCCACGTCGAAAGCATCGTCGAAAGCATCCGTCATCAACTGGATAGCGATGTTCACATCGGTCATCTTTTCTTCGTAGTCCAGCCAAGTGGCGTGACAAGCCCGGCACTCGCGCTTCTTTTCCAGGTAATGACCGAACTGACTCTGCACCCCTTGAACCGCCAGCGCCTCCAGATAATCGTTCTGCCGCTTCTGGTCCGCCGCATTGCGGCCATTGTCACAAATACGGGCGGAGAAGTAATGGGTGGCGACCAGTTGCTGGTCTGGTTTGAGCAAGGTGCGGGCCAGCGCGGCCACATCCAGCCAAAAGTAGCGTTTGAACCGGGCCTGCTTCAGGCCGAAGTACAGGTTGAAACCGTCGATGTAGGCAGCGACGCGGGTCATGGACGTGTTTCCGACCCCTTGCCATGCGTGGCAAAGGTGATACCATACAACCTGCGAACCCCCCGGAGATAGCATCTCCGGCCCGACGCCCCGAAAGGGGCGTTTCTTTTTTGGGGGTTGCCCCTGGCCCCGCCGGGAATCGCATCTCCGGCCCGAGGCCTCCCTCACGGAGGCGTTTCTTTTTGAGGTTACTCCAGCACATCACTGCATTCTCTCCACACGCACAGCCCGCGCAAGCAACTCGTCAAGGTTGAGGTTGATGCTGGTCACCGCCCAATCCGGTTCCTGTGTGAAGGGTTTGGTCACGTAGAACGGCCCTTCGTGCTGCTCGCCGTCGACCAGAACGATGGCCAGGATGAATTTGTCCTGCTGGTTCAACCCGTAGAGGATTTCGCTGCGGGTGACGGTAATCGTGCTTTGCCCCTTGGCGCGCCCCTTCACCTCGATATGCCGGGAGGGTGGGAGCTTGCCATCGACAGCTTTCGGCAGACTGGTCACATCCCAGCCGCATTTCTGCGCTGAGACATCGATAACCTCATGACCAAGGGCACGCTCGGCATCCATGACGGCCTTCATGGCGACCCATTCCACGTGGGCACGGGCGTTCGCGTCTGCCGTCCATCCGGATTGCCCCTTGCGCTGTGCCAGCAGGCCGGCAGGGATCACCAGCGCTCCGCCGACTACCACTGGTGTTGCCGAGATCACATGGCGCATGGCCTGCAGTTCCTTCTCGCGCGTCTCACGCCGGACGGTCAGGTCATCAATGGTCCGGCGTACGTTCTCCAGCGTCAGGCGTACATCTTTGCCAGCGGCGATGTCGTCCTGCAGCTTGATGTAACGATCACCCCAGAAGTTGATCTCCTTGACCAGACGCTCGTTGACCGCGGCAAGGGTCTTGTCGACCATCTTCTCGCGGCGGGCACGCACCTCGTCAAAGTGCTCCGGCACCAGATGCGTGGAAGCGTGCGCCAAGGCCTCCTGCTCAAGATTCTGCGTAATCCACGGCGCGCCCAGCACATCTTCGATCAGGCCCATGTCGGCTTTGTCGATGGGCTCCAGGTCGAGGTGCGGCGCCCAGCCGGCATTGATCGCGCCCCCCTGCGGGTCGATCTCCACAAACTGCATGCGACGGGAAACGACATGGGCCGGGTCGCCCCCTTCCTTCACGGAATGGTCGATGAGAAACATTACCCTGGGGATGAGACCCAGGTCACTGGGATCGACCAGTACCGCGCCTTGCTTGAGCTGGTTGCGGTGCGATTCCAGCACCAGGTCGGTAACCGCTTGCATCAGCGGATGCCCTGGGTGGATCAGGCTGGCCATCGGTACGCCGATCCGCTCGGTGAGGCGGACATATTGCTTCTCAAAACATACGCGCTCGTATTTGCGCAGCACGGGATCGAGGTTGCGGCGATCCCGCCCGGCAATTCTTCGGTCGCGCTCGCGGATGTTGGCCGGAACGTGGGTAATCTCGTAGCGACCAGGTTCGCGTGGGCGCAGTTCCCCGCCCAGTTGCTGGAAGGCTTGGCTAAAGAAAGAACGAATGAAGTAGGGTTGAAGCTTCCGCGCTTCTGCCTTTTCCATTTCCTCCTTGACGGCAAACAGCCGTTGCTCATCCATCACCTCTTCGCAAAGGGCATTGCGCCGGATGATGGTTTCGAGGTGCTGGGTATCGAGTGCACCTTCGACCTTGCGGTGGAGACGGGCGCGGACTTCGGGATCGGCTCCGTAGCGGATCGCCTCGAGCAGCAGGTCTTTGAGACTCTTGTCCTCGAATACCTCGCCGAGAATGTCGAATACGCGGCCGCCTAGTGCGGCGCGCTCGACTTCCAGCTTTTCGAACAATCGTTGGAAAACGTCACCCTCTCGGGTCTCGTTGGCTACCATGTTCCACAGGTGGCAGACCTCGGTTTGGCCGATACGGTGGATGCGGCCGAAGCGCTGCTCCAGACGGTTGGGGTTCCAGGGCAGGTCGTAATTGACCATCAGGTTGGCATTCTGCAGGTTGACGCCTTCCCCTGCGGCATCGGTGGCAACCAGCACGCGCACGGCAGGATCGTTGCGAAACATCTCCTGCACTTTGCGCCGTTCCTCGCGCTTGACGCCCCCGTGGATTACCACCACGGCCTCCTCGCTGCCAATCAACCCGCGAATCTTGACTGCGAGGTAGTTCAGCGTGTCGCGGTGCTCGGTGAAGATGATCAGTTTGCGCTGTCGGCCATCGGCATCGCGCATCTCCGGCGTATTCTGCAACAGCTTGGATAGCTCGTCCCATTTGCGATCCTGACCAGAATGGACGACCTGCCTGGCTCGCTCCTCCAGGCCCTCGAGGATGAGGATCTCGGCTTCAAGCTCCTGGATGGTCTGCGCAGCGGTGGCCTGATCGACGACGGCCTCCTCAAAATTCTCGTAATCGTCGGGCGAGAGCGCATCGTCAGACTCCCAGATATCCTCAGGAGGGTGGTTGAAGCCGATTGCGGGAAGGGTCTCGGCCAACGCCTGGCCACGGCTCCGCAGCTTTTCTTCCTCGACCCGGCGGGTGAGTTTGATGCGCCGACGCTTGAGCGACTGGTAGATTGCCTCGGGGCTGGAGGCTAGACGGCGCTGCAAGGCCGTGAGGGCGAAGCCCACGGTGCCTTTGCGCTGACCATCGAGTTGATCGGCCCGGTTCATTTCTTCCTTCACGTAATCGGTAACAGCGGCGTAGAGCGCGGCTTCAAGATCGGAGAGTTGGTAGTTGGTGGTGTAAGCACGACGTTCCGGAAACAGGCGTGTGCCATCAAAGCGCAGCATGTCTTCCTTGACCATGCGGCGCATCAGATCGGAGACATCGACCTTGTGGGCGCCATCCCGGAACTTGCCATAGAACCGGTCAGCGTCCAGCAGGGAGAGGAACAGCTGGAAGTCCTCTTCCTTGCCGTTATGGGGGGTTGCCGTCATCAACAAAAAGTGGCGGGTAATCGAGCCCAGCAACTCACCAAGCTGAAAGCGCTTGGTCTTGTTGACCTTGTTGCCGAAGTAATTGGCCGAGAGCTTGTGGGCTTCATCGACCACCACCAGGTCCCAGTGCGACAGGCGCAGCTTCTCCTGCATTTCTTCGGCGCGCGCCAGTTGATCGACGCGGGCAACCATCAGATCGATGTCATCAAATGGATTGCCGCTGCGCGACTGCTCGACCTGCTCGCGGGAAAACAGCGCGAAAGAGAGGCCGAATTTCTCGAACATTTCGTCCTGCCACTGCTCGACCAGGCTACCCGGCGCGACGATGAGCACGCGCTTGGCGTCTGCCCGCATCAGCAGCTCGCGGATCAAGAGACCTGCCATGATGGTCTTGCCCGCACCTGGATCGTCGGCCAGGACATAGCGCAGGGGTTGGCGCGGCAGCATGGATTCGTAGACCGCCGTGATCTGGTGTGGCAGTGGCTCGACGTTGGAGGTATGCACCGCCATCATCGGATCGAACAAATGCGCCAGATGAATCCGGTAGGCTTCTGCGGCGAGCTTGAAATCCTCGCCTGGTGCGTCGAATGCCCAGGGTCGACCAGACTCGGCGAAAGAAAGCTTGGCCTCGTCCGTGCGAAACAGCATCCGCTCCAGTAGCTTGCCGTCTGCAGTCTTATAGTAGACGGTGAGCGCGGTATCGCCTACCGGCTCCGTGGTGACGACGCGGACCACCTGCCCGGGCTCGATACCCGATATGGCGGCATTCTTCTGGATCTGTTCGAGTTTCAGCACAACGTCTCCCGATATTTCTGCTCAGTCTACATGACTGCAGCGTTGGATGCATAAGGCTAATTGGGCAATAGGAGTGGGGCATGCGAGATCCATCATGGGCCAACAGTTTTTCAGCCGCCCAACGCGGGTGAATCGAAAATGCCTAAGCGGTAAATAGCCTTGATGTGCTGCAGTATTGGCACGCGTTCGCCGTTGACACCACACCAGCTATCCATGGGAAACATCGGATGGTTGGGGTGGAAAATGATTCGGGTCAAACCTATCAAGAGCAGTGGCGGGGCAACAGGGGTTGCCAACTACCTGCGCAACGAGCGCAAGGACATATCGGCTGAGCAAGCGGTTGGCTATTACAGCGAGGGCGGCGGAGCACCTTCCTTCTGGGCGGGCCGTGGCGCAGAGGTCTTGGGTCTTTCGGGTGCCGTGGATACCGACCAGTTCCAGGCGCTGCTCGAAGGTAATCTGCCGGATGGAACGGATTTGGCTGGCCGGCACCAGAGTCGCCGCATGGGCGACGGCTATGTCCTCAGTGCTCCCAAGTCGGTATCCATGATGGCCTGCGAGGACGAACGCTGGAAAGCATGGCACGACGAGGGGGTCAAGGCGGCCGTAGCGTTTATGCAGGAGCGCATGGTCTACGCGCGTCTTGGCAAAGGGGGTCGGATATCGGAGTACGACGGGGACATTATCGCCGCCGTGCACCGGCACGAAGACGCCCGCCCCGTCGATGGGCTGGTGGATATGGACCTGCACAGCCACGTGACGGTGATCAACGCGATGCGGCGGTCCGACGGGCAATGGACCAGCATCAACAACGACCAGGGTGTCGATTGTGAACTCCAGAAAGAAGCCGATGCCATTTACTTGGCTACCATGGCCCGATTGGCCGTCGAGCACGGCTACGAATTGGAGCAAAGCGCTACCGGTTTCGAAGTGGCGGGCATTACCCGCGACCAGATCGAGGCTTTCAGCCGCCGGCGCGGGCAAATCCAGGCGGATCTGAGCGACAAGGGCGGCATCGAGGCCGCCAGTGTGGCGCAACGGGACGCGGCCTGGTCCGCCACACGCGCCGAGAAACGGCAACTGAGCCAGTCAGAGCAACGGTGGGAGTGGCGACGACGCCTGCGGGAGGCCAAGGTTCCCACCAATGACCTATTGGTGAAGAGCCTGGAGCGCGCGAAGCGGCGGGAAATACAGCACCCAGACCGCGCAACCCTTGCCGTACAGCGGGCGCTGGAGCATTGCAGCGAACACGACACGGTATTCTCGCTCTCAGCTGTCCGCGCGGAGGCATTGCGGCAGGGTATGGCAGAAGGCCTCTCCATCGAGACGATCGACGCGGCCCTGCATTCAGCTCGCGAGTTGCTAGACGGTGGCGTAGTGGATCGGGATGGGACCGGCAAGCGGCGCAAGCTGTACACGACCACACAGGCGGTAGCGGAAGAGCTGGCGATACAGGCGATCGCCACAGAGGGCAAGGTTAAGGCCCTACGATCCCCGGAAGTCGTGTCGGCGCTCCTGGCACAACGACAGCAGGCGCAAGGCTGGAACTATTCCGACGGACAGATCGAGGCCATACAGATGGCGCTGACCGGCAAAGAGCAACATCAGGGCATCGTCGGTGCCGCCGGGGCGGGGAAAACCACCAGCATGGCTGTCATCGTGGAACACTACCGACAGGTCGGATACGAGGTCATCGGCCTCGCTCCCTCGGCCAAGGCGGCCGCTGAACTGCAGTCGGCGGGTTGCCAGACTCAGACCCTGGAGTCCTTCCTGCGCAGCAAACCGACGGAGGCCTCCCGTAAGGTGCTCTATATCGTCGACGAAGCGGGTATGGTCTCGCGTCGGGATTTGCTGCGCTTCTATCGGCGGGCACAGCAGGATCGGGCACGGACCCTGGCCGTGGGCGACCCCCGGCAATTGCTGGCCGTGCAGGCCGGTAATCCCTTCGAGCAACTGTTACGTTGTAACGGTTTCCGCCAGGCCAGCATCACCCAGATCAACCGGCAGAAGGACAAGGCACTATTGGCCATTGCCGAAGCCTTCGCCAGGGGGGATGCCAAAGAAGGGCTGCGGCTGGCCGATCCCTATCTGCGGGAAGTTCCCCTGCCCGATCCGGCACCAGGCCAAAAGAAGCTCGACAAACCCGCCAAGCAGGAAGTGTTGGCGAGAGCCGCTGCGGCATCCTACCTTCGGCTGTCCTC
Source organism: Acidithiobacillus sp. AMEEHan (assembly GCF_030996345.1). Classification (NCBI taxonomy): domain Bacteria; kingdom Pseudomonadati; phylum Pseudomonadota; class Acidithiobacillia; order Acidithiobacillales; family Acidithiobacillaceae; genus Acidithiobacillus; species Acidithiobacillus sp. AMEEHan. The sequence goes on from NZ_CP118747.1 coordinate 2,117,218, forward strand.
CGAGGAGCGCGGGCAAACCCTGGTTCTCGCGGCCAGCAATGGCACCAGGCGAGTCGCCAATGCCGAGATCCGCAGGGGTCTAATCGAGCGGGGGGAATTAGGCCGGGAATCCGTGCGGATCACCGCCCTCGACAAGGTCAGCCTGAGCGTCACCCATCAGGGCCAAGCGGCATTCTATCGGCCGGGACAAGTGGTGGAACTTGGCCGCGCGGAGTCCGGCGTTGGGGAACGCGGCACTCGCTGGAAGATCGTGGGCATTGAAAATGGCAAGCTGCAAGTCGTCCCCTTGCAGGCAGAGGCGAAAGTGCCCGTAAACCTCAGGCCTTCGACACAACTGCAATTGTACGACGTGCGTCCGATGGAATTGCGCGAGGGTGACCAAGTCTTATTCCGACAGAACGACAAGAGCCGAGACCTCGATCTGCGCAACGGCGACGATGCCGTCATTGCCATCCAGAATGGAAAAGCGTTTGCAACGCTGCGCGATGGAAAGTCGATAGAGCTGAAAACCAGTGAAGTCATGGATTATGGCTACTGCCGCACCGTTCATGCCTCCCAGGGTGCCACGGTGGATCGGGCAATCGTCATCGCCGAGAGTAGCCGCGCTGGGGCGAACCTCGGCTACGTCGCCCTGAGCCGAGAGAAACACCACCTGGAAATCCTGACTGACGACAAGGACAAGCTCGCCGAGAGTTGGGGAAAATACGTCCAGCAAGAATCCGCGCGGGAGGCAGCGATGCGCGGCACGCTGCAAACTGCCAGAGACCAAGCACGGGAGGTTATCGCGTACCAGATGGCCCATGCTCGTGCTGAAGAGAGAACTCAACGCAAAACCCCAAAACGAGAAAAGGCACGAGACACCCTCACCGCCCACAAGCAACGCAGCCCTGCCTACGACCAGGGCATTGTTTGGTGACGCAAGCGCTGGCCGAACCCTGCGATCCTACCAAAATGCTGGCGGCAACGAGCATGAACCCGCTCGACCGACAGACACCTTCGACAGCACAAACTTCACATCCCGCCAGGGTGCGTTTGTGCGGATAAAAGCCTACCCGCAGGGTGGGCGTAAACCAACGTGAACACATGGAAGGATACCGTAGGTGCACGGCAAAGCGTGTGAATCGCCGCTCCATGTGAAGCATTCCCGTGCCACTCCGTGTCAACCCAAAATCAAACCGTGTTTTGGGTTGACATTCCGCCAGCTATGGGTGAGCGGCGCCAATCTGGCACGGGGCGCAGATGCCGCTTTCAGGAGGACATGGCATGGCACGAACGCTCACCGCAAAGGTGCTCCCCTACCTCGAAGCCATCGAGGCGGCGCACCGGGCCGGCGAATCGTGGAGGGATATTGGTGCACTGGTGGAAGCGGCCATAGACGTGCAATTCGGATCGCCCGTTTGTTTCGGCAATGCGGTTCGGCGCGCCCGCAAAGGGGTGGACGATGGGCGCCTATGGGTCGAGCAACGGCCCCTGCCCGGTATGGCGCACAAGCCTGTGGGTCTATCCCAAATCCACAAAACACCGGTTCCACAGGAACCACGGAAATCGCTTTCCATCGATCTGGATACACCGTAAAGGAGGTCTCATGAAACATCTGGTCATCAGCCATGGCGATAAGGGGGGCGTGGGGAAAAGCATCTTCTCCATGCTGGCAGTCGAGTTCGGACTTTTCTCTGGACGGAACGTTGCGATTGTGGAGGGCGATACCAAAATCGGTGATGTGAAGGCGCGGTATGAGGACGTGGTTTCGGTCTTGTCGGTAAATTTGGATAAAAGCGGCAAGGACGCCGAGAACGCGATAGCCACCCTCTTTAGCCACTTGGAAGCCCTGCAGAGTGATTTCGTAGTCATGAACCTCCCTGCCAATTCCCACAAGGCGATTGACGCTTACGCGGAGATTATCGCACCCGTTGCGCAGGAGCTGGGACTGCAGATCTGTGTGGCGTGGATGATCGGGCGGGAGTCCAGCAGCGCGACCTTGGCGAACGAGTCCGCCATCTGCCAGCTGGCGGATCGCAAAATGGCCGTGGTCAATCGCCACGAATCCGATTTTGACCGAGATTACTACTGGTTCACGGCTCCGCAGTATCGGGAGGAGTGGGTCGCATCCGGTGGTTTGACCGGGGAAATCCCGGAGCTGGCCTCGCGGGTCGGGGCCAGGGTAAAGGAATACCAAGGCCAGTCTTTTGCCTCGCTGGCGGGTCCGGAAAGTCCGCTCTTCATCGTCGAGCGGCAGATCATCAAGCACTGGCTCCAAAAATCCTGGCAATGGTCGGTGATCCCCTTGCTGGAGGGGGAATGAATCATGCGCGATGAGACCCAAAAAGAAACGGCGAACACGGGACCCATGTCTCAGGTACTGAAGGGGATCAGTGCGGAGGATCTCAGTGGATTCATCGGCTGGTCAACGCGCTTTCGGATCGGCCCGGACGACCCGATGTGGGGCGCTGTACTTGCGACGAAGATCTCCTACCAGGCAGCGGCAGTATCCATGGAGGCAGCGACCGACCTCTCCGCCCAGGTGGCAAAAATCCCAGAAGTCATCTACCTGGGAGCGAAACGGGCGGCCAACGAGGTGTCGGCAAGCATTGCCGGGCAGTCCGATGCGTTTGTATCACGGCTCGAAGCGGGCGGGAGCAAGTTCGCCCGGAACTTTTATGCGGAGGTGGAGCCCCTCCTCGACCAGTCGATGAAGAAAGGCGGGGAAACCCTGGAAAAGGCCTTGCAGAGCGGTAGCCTCAAGCTGGAGAAAGCAGAACAGACGCTTGCGTCCCAGCTCTCGGGAGAGGCCGTACAACACTACATACAGGGTGCAAAGCAGGAGGCGCTGGCCACCTTCACCGACGAGGCGAGGAGAGCTGCCCAAGCTGCCGTGCGAGTAGACCTCAACTGGTCGTACGCAGCTACTGGGGCGGTGATTCTAGCGCTGATCGTGACCGGCTGGATCGCCAATGACATCTACCTGCATGCTACCGACCGGATCGCACCAGAACCCATCCAGCAGTACACCAATGGCAAGCGGTATTGCCACCAATCCGGCCAGGACTACGTGTGCGTGCTCACCAAGGCGCCACCGGAATCTTGAGCGGGTACCATCCCGTTCAACCCTCTTCGGCTAGGCCTGGTTCTCTGCCGGGTTTTTCGTATCCCGGCCGACACAGTAATTGGCCGCCGGCAAGCGTAAGCATGCGACAATTACCGACCACAAGATATTGCGGACGCTGAAAGGTTAAACTGTGCTTAATGCTGAGCGGGGGGGGGGGACGACGTCGTGAGGTTGACGTGATCTCTAAGGGCGGTAAAACTGTGAGCAGACATTCATCGAGATCTGATTGATTAATATCTAAATTATTTAAAAACTTCGTGATGCAAAAAAACAAAATCCAAGATGACGACAGGCGTTATCTTGGATTTTTTGGTTTTACGACATATTACGCGATTAACTTGCTTTTGTCAGGAAATCGCACAAATGGCTGTTCGGGGTCGTCCCCAAAAATGCTTTTGGTACTATTACCGTTATGCAACGACATGAGCGGTTTCACGCAGAGATCAAGAAGATCGTGCTCGTTCTTGAGGGATAACAGCTTGACTCCATAGGCTATACTTCCATCATTCTTCCAGCGAAGAACAACCTCATTCTCTACGTTAAAATCGAGGTCATCTTCATCTTTGGCTAACGGAAATTTAAAATACCAATGGCCAAAGCCGAACTCATGAGAAAATCTTATCATGTAGACAATCGGATCTTCATTCCCATGAAAATCTATGAGATTTCCAGCGAGCGATATCTGAAAGCCGAAGTAGAGATCAGGTTTCCGTGCGCCCCGAGTTTTTACTGGGATACATTTTGCTAGACCTATTTTTACATTGCTGTAATCTTTAAAAAATTCTGCCAAGTCATCTTCATCACTTACCTCGTCATCAGCTATGCGAAGTTTATTCTCAACAATTTCTTTTGACAGCATAGCTGTAAGCCTGTCCGACATCAACCCCACTTCTTTCCATGTCTGGTTGACCACATCAAAACAACTAACCAGATTTTTGCCTTTTAGATTTTCCATGCTCGACTCTCCGTTAGAGTGCAGCGGCGCTGCGGTAAAAAATCGTTCCTCTCTCACACCTGGATAAGAATGATTCGCTGGGGAGCTCAATGGTATTCCAGTCAAATTGCCGCCCCAACCAGAATAAATATTCCCTGTCTCGAATCCCATCCATGGCAAATGACATTATCGTATCGAACCCGTTGAAATGGCATACGTCGCAAGCCTCCAAAAAGGCGCCAACAAGCTTCGCCCATTTTTTGGCAATGGGGTCTATCGCGTTCTTTTCAGATAGTTCAAGGCAGCGATCTTTAAAGTCCATCCAGGTGAGGTTCCTGGAGGGCTTTGCGACGTCTATCGCGTAGCGGCTCAAGACAATATGTCCCGCCAGACGTAAGTGGTCTTCAGCCTCGATGGCCTGAATCTGACGCTCTACTTGTTCGTCACCCAAGGGCGCGTTCCATTTTATCTCGATGACGTAGGCGTCTCCGCTTCCATCCGAATGCTCTTCGGTAAATACGAGATCTGGCTCGACGTTGTTATAGCGCGGCCAGAAAGAAAGAGACAACTTGCTATCGCTCGATTTAAAGAAAAAACCAAAAATTTCCCCAATGATCGAGCGGACAGTTTCTTCGGAGAAAAAGTCGAGGGGACCAAAAATCGTTGAAGTGATCTCATCTTCCTGGGTGCGACGCTCCCCTGTTCGCTCGGCAGCGGAAACGTAACGCTCGAACGGTAGACGGCTCTTTTTATTTTCGATAGCGTGTAGCATAAGGTCTCCCTGAGTGCACGATGTAAAGAAAAGGCCCTGGCTGCTATACGCCGCAAAACCCGAAAACGCCCTGGGGGAGCCGCTGCCTCAGGCGGATCGCGGTCTTAAGTTTTGCAATAACACCCTCGAAAGGCGAAGCTTGTCCCCGCTCGAACCGCCGGCAGAGCGTTGCGACATCCGATACAGTAAGTCCGTGCAACTGATCGGCCCATGCATCCCGCTCCGGGGGCGATGGATTCCACCAGAGGTGTGCAGACAGTTTTTCCAGAAGCAGTAGTCGTCGTTGCCGGTTTGGGAGTTGGAACTCCAAGACCCAGTCAAAGCGCCGAAACGCTGCGCCATCGAGAGATTGGACGAAGTTGGTGGCCATGATGAGTCTCCCTCGGAAGGTATCCACCTGTTGCAGGAGTTCATTGACCGCCGAGATTTCCCAGGAATGCGTTGCACCCTCCCGGGACTGCAGGTAGCTGTCGGCCTCGTCCAAGAACAGAATCCCTCCACGAGCGCGGCGAAATGCAGAGGCAAGGTTCTGCTCCGTCTCGCCAACGTACTTTCCCAAGATATCCGAGGGCAAGAAGCAGTGCAATTCCACTCCCAGTGCCTCGGCACAATGCTGGGCGAATGCCGTCTTACCGGTCCCCGAAGGACCGTGGAGTAAGATGCGCGCATCTGCCAGGTCGGGAAGCTGTTGCAGAACCGCAGATAAGTCCTGATCACATTCGAGGAGATCGAGGTCGAAATCCATGGCAGGCGCGACTGGTGGTGTTAATCCCCTCAACTCGAGCAAGGATTCCAATGATTCTCTTGCATCGACCGCGGCATGCTTGCCCATGAGGCGTACAGCCCGCGCCGCTTGCTGGATGGCCCCAGGCGTCATCTGCGACATCGCTGCCCAGCGGGTAATGGTGCCCCCGGGTATGGCCAGGTCCTCCACCTGTTGGGAGATGATGCGTTGGCGAACGGATTTCGGTGGGGCTGTGAACTCCAGCTCATAGATCATGCGCCGGCGGTACGCGGGATCTATGCCTTCTATGGAGTTGGATATCCAGAGGGTCGGAACCTTCGATTGCTCCAGTAAGCGGTTGGTCCAGCCCTTGTGCGCGCCCACGCGCGGAGCCCAGGGAAAGAGCGAGGGCACAAAGACGTCCTCCACCTCATCGAAGAGAATCAGGCTGCGGGGCTGTCGGGCCAGAGCCCGTTGGCTAAGGGCATAGGCCTTGAAGCGATCGTCGCCCTCGATGGGATTCTGTTCCGCATCTTGACCGCGCACCTCGACGGTGGCGGTGCGCAACGCTTTTGCCAGCGCCAGAGCATATTCGGTCTTGCCCGTACCGGGTGCTCCATACAGAAGCACATGGACCCCGGGCTCCTGCGCTTGCCACGCGCCTTCCAGGATGGCCATCAAACGTTCACTGTGTGCTTTCAGGTGGGGGAAATCCTCGACGCTCAGGGCCGTGGTGGCCAGGGGATGGAAGAGCGGCGCAAAAAGCGCATCTTCGTTTTCGTGCTCCTGCAGGAGGAGCGAGGCCATGCCTGGCATCAGGCGCATATCCTCCTTGTGTACATCTTGCAGCAGGCCGCAGCTGCGCAATACCGAGTGGGGAAGCAAGGACTGATGAACGAGGATGGTATCGAGCTCCAAGGCTTCAGCCAGCAGCACCGCAATCCGATCGACGGTCCACTCGCTGAGTTCGTCCAATACCGCAGACAGATTTTCGTAGGTCTCCGCCAGGGTGGCCAAGAGCAGGATCCGCTGCTCCGCGACGTTCAGCTCCAGGCGATTGGCGAGACGCACGATGTTCAAAAAGACTGGCACTCCCTCCTCCTGGGGCTTGGGCAGGGCACGAAGCACGTCGATCGCGCGGCGCAGTTTGCGGGCCACGGAGGCGTTGTTGTATTCCTCTTCGCCCCAGTTCAGTAGGGCCATGATCTGGCGGTCTTGCAACATCCACCAGTGGGAGCCCATCTGCCGCCCGCGAAGCCGCAGAATGCGTAAACTCCAGTAGCGAACCCAGTCTTCCAGAGGGTCCTCCTCCAGCCACGTTGACCACAGGGCAACGTCGTCATCAAGGTCCCAATCCTCGTCTTGCACGGTGTGTAGTGATGCGGGTTTTCTGGCCACGATTTGCTCTCCTGTGCTGTCTGAGTGCTATTCTAGGGGAAGAACGCGACCATAACGGTCGCATGCCGTCAGTCAGGAGAACTCGGCACGATGCGGGAAGAAACCCAGTTTTTTCGGAGACTTTTTGTGCTGCTGCAGCTTCCCGGCAGCCAGCGCAGCAGACGCAGTGTGGCGCAATTGCGCCGGGATCTCGCCCAGCAGGGTATCGAGACCACGACACGCACCATCGAACGGGATCTTCTATGGCTCGCGCGTTTCTTTCCTCTGCATTGTGACGATAGCCGACCGCGAGGATGGTTCTGGGCAGAGGGCCGGCAGAGCATCCAGATTCCCCGACTCGACAGCCTCACAGCACTCGTCCTCTTGCTGGCCCACGAGTCTTTGCGCTCCATCTTTCCGCCCGCCCTACTGGAGAATTGGGAACACTACCGACAGCAAGCCGAGCGCACACTGATGGACTCGTCATTGCGTGACTGGCGCCGCCATGTGGCCGTTCTCACATCAAGCGTGCAAGCGCCGCCGAGATTGCCGGATTGGACGCTCACGCAGATTCTGGAGGCCCTGGAAAGTGGTCGTCAAATCGCCTTCATCTACCAAACACCGTGGCGCAAGGAAGCAAAAGACCATCGTGTAAGCCCCTGGGGTGTTGTCCTGCAGGAGGGTATTTTGTATCTGGTGGCATACCACCCTGGCCGGGGCACCCCACTGCTCTATGCCAGTCAGCGCATGCAGCGCGTGCGGCTACTGCAAGTGCCGGCCGAAGGCATGCCTCCAGGCTTTTCCCTCAGAGATTTTGCGCAAGCCAACCTGCGATTTGCCGAACCTGGGGCAAGTATCGTCCTCCGCTTCCGGGTGCGGCAGGATATGGCCCGTCTGGTGGAAGAGCGCCCCATCGGAAGTCATCAGACGGTCGAATCTCGAGGGCGAGTCTGGGTGACCTTTCGGGCAGAAGTTGAAAATTCCGCCGCCCTGCGTTGGTGGATACTGAGCTGGGGGGCCGCGTTGCAGGTATTGAGCCCTCCGGAATTGGTGGAGACTCTGCGCGGCACCACGATAGAGATGGCCAAGCTTTATGCCCGGAGGCCAAGAATTGCCTCGTCGGCAAAGCCCAAGACACCGCAAAAGGAATCGGCATGAGCCAAGACATCATCGATCGAATCCGGGGCGGCTTTCTGGGCGGTGCTGTGGGCGATGCTTTGGGCGAACCCATTGAGTTCCTATCGCAACAAGAACGACTCGAGCGCTGGGGACCAGCCGGCGTGCGGGAGTTCGTCCACCCGGATGGCCTGGGTCGATTCACCGACGACACGCAGATGACCCTGTTCACTGCCGAAGCCCTGATTCTGCACGCTCGGACCGGAGAGCCCTTGCTGCCGGCCCTCCACAAGGCGTACCTGCGCTGGCTGGTCACCCAGCAATTGCCGAGTCGGATTCCGGCGGAAGTCTACATCAACGAGGGCTCCTTGCTGGACGAAGCCGTCCTCCACCGACGTATGGGACCAGGACGTACCTGCCTCAGGGCACTGATGGGAGCCACCGATCTCGGAATGCCCGTAGTCAACGACAGCAAGGGCTGTGGTGGCTTGATGCGGGTAGCACCCATTGGTTTCTGGGCGGCCCTGTGCCCGGAGCAATGGGATATCCGACGAACCTTCACCGTTGCCAGCCAAGCCGCGCAGTTGACGCACGGACATCCATGCGGCTATCTCTCGGCAGGATGTTTCGCGGTACTAGTCCGAGAGGTCTGTCTGGGCGCCGAATTGGCAGAGGCTCTGGCCACCACACTGACGTTCCAGGAGAAACTTGAGGAGACTGGTGTACCCATCCGTAACGCACTCAGTCAGGCGCGAGATCTCGCAAAAAGAAGCGTTCCCTGGGAGCAAGCAGTACTCGAACTGGGTTCCGGCTGGGTGGCGGAGGAGATTCTCGCTATCGCCGTCTATCTTGGGCTGACGGCGCCGGATACCGAGACGGGGATCGTTCAGGCCGCCAATCATCCCGGAGACGCCGACTCCGTGGGGGCCATTGCAGGTCAGTTGCTTGGGGTATGTCATGGCAGCGTAGGATTGGGGCGCTCCCGCCGGCTGAAGGGCTATTCCACACTTGTTTCGACGATATCTGGGGTCTTTACAGAGGTAATGCGCCGCCTATAACTCTGTGCGCATGAACAAAGGCGATTGTTCCCACCCAGCTAACTCGATGACAGTGGGAGTAGCCGAGAAAAAATATGCGCCCTGACGTTCTCATTCGAGTCCTACTCGCTTTCTAGAAAATCCCAAGCGAGTTGTCCATTGGGCTCCATAAAATAGGGTGCTGCCGAGACCGGGCCGGATGTGTGGGTGAGAGGGAATGCCGCCATGGCCTCGAGGTAGGCCAACAGCCGCCAGCGTTTCTTGTTTACCGCTTGTCGGGAGCAGCCCATCATCCTGGCTAGTTGTGCCTGGCTTGCACTCGGGAACTCCAGACGCAAGGCCACCAGCTTGCGTATTGCGGGCGGGGCCAGCCGAATGAGACGCTCTGCGGTTCGATTATCCTCCAGAAACAATGCGGCTGCCTCGGACGCTACTACCGCATCGTTCAGTAACCCCGAGCCCTGGCTGTGCTTTTGTCGGATGCGAAGGTTTGCGAGGGTCTTGGGCGTGGCCTTGGAGAGCAGTGGATCATGCTCGAGCAACCACAGATCCGCATCGTCAAGATGAGAGGGTCTTTTGATCATCGTCTCACTCCTCAATGGGTCCATAGTGCGTGCAAACGCGCAGGCTGAAGGGATAGCAGACGCCGTACCCAGATCCGCCCTTTGGCGGCAAACCGGAGATCGTGCGCGTGCAGCGCCCTGCCCCCATGGGCGGGTTCACGCTGTCCGGCTGGAAGTAGGCGCAGGTGCCACAAGACACGCGGGTAGGTGCCCCTACGCAGGATGATTCCGCCAAAGAGAAAGAAGGGTTATTGCCCATTGGCAACACCTCCTGGTGCGCCCTCATGGGCGCGCTCTCTATCCCCCATACCCCCTGCCCTATGTGAGGGCGCAGAAGGCGCGCTCACATGGGGGACTGTGACAGGTGCGCTCTCATAATATGAAGGCGCAGAGGACGCAGAAGGCGCGCTTTCTCCGATAGCCTCCCATCCTTTGGCGGTCAAAGCCCATGCCGTTCGGGACTTGCGGTAGGCATCGCGGTAGTCCTCCCGGCTGATGAGTCCGTCCCGCTCCAGTTGCCTCATGGCGGTGAGTAGTGCGCTGGCGTTGCGGTATTTTTTGCGCGGGAAGCCCATTTCCTCTCGCAGCATGGCCCATGCGTTGGTATGGGCCTTGGGCTCCGGGCTGACACGCTCCCCTCGCCTAACGAAATCCGCCAGCAGGCGAAGCAGGGTGCTGGTCGGCGGTTCGTTGGGCGGGTTCTCCACGTCGTGTGCGTTCTCATCCAGCTCCAGCACTCCACCATGAGAGCGCACCAGATGCAGCGGCTCAGCAGTTCGCGGGCCGATGTTCAGCTTGTCGAGACTCAGGGTTAGGCGGCTGTCGTCATCCTTGGCGGGTGTGAGCGATAGGCGCGCGCGTGCGGAATTGTGCCAGGCCGTGCTGCCACTGTAGCTTTCGCCCCGGCCATTCACGGCCTGCTTGGGCGTATGGGTCAGCAGCAGGATCGCTGGGTGGCTGCCCGCTTGGCGGCATATCTTCGCCAGGGAACGCACAAAACCTCGGACCTGTGATCGATCGTTTTCGTTGCCCTCGAAAACATCGCTGGCATTGTCCACAACGACCAAGACAGGCTGGTACTCAGTAAGAATTTCCCACAGTCGCCCATATACGGTGGTTGGCGCGATAAAATCGCGACCCGTTTCCCTATCGCGAACCGATTCGCCAAGTGCCGGATTTTCCGTTGCATCCAGCACCAGCAGACGCTCGGCCAGGGCATGCGGATTTACATCCAGAGCGTGGCAGAGGGCGGCCAGGCGATGGCGCAGCAAAGGTTCCGCATCCTCCCCAGAGAAAACCAGCACCCGGCCAGGCGTCGTCGGCACTCCGAGGAGAGGCAAGCCCATTGCCACCGCAACGGCCAGTTGCAGCGCGAGGGTGCTCTTGCCGCTTCCACCATGCCCAGACAGCAAACAGATGTGGCCACGGGGTACCATGCCATCCCAGACAAAATCCGGTGGCGGCGAGGGAGCATCGATTACCCCGGACACATCCACGTGCGGTAGGTCCACCAGTGGCTGTGGTTCGGGAAAACCACCGTTCACACGATGCGGCTCAGATACGGACTCACGACAGAGTTGGCGCTCATCCCCGTAGGGCGCGACATTTTGCGTCCAGTGGCTCTCAAGCATGGGTCAACCCCTGCCGTCTTGCAGCCATAACATCGTTCCAATCGGTGCAGCCCGGCAGGATTACTGCAGGCGGTGGCAATATCTTTGCACGCGCGCGCTCGGCCGCTTCCCGAGCTTTCCGTTGCCCCACGCTGTCAAAGTCAGGGCACACCACAATGTCAAGCGCAGGCCATCGGCGACGGGCCTCTGTGGCCACGGCTTGAAGGTTGCCGGCGTCGAGTCCGGCAATGACGCAGACGAGCGGGCTCAACGCTTGGAGAGTGCAGGCGGTGGCCCAACCCTCACAAATCCAAAGCGGGCGGCTGCCATCCGGCCTTGCGGCTACAGGAACGTAGCCACCGCCCTTTTTCATGCCTGCAATGAATCGCTTTGTGCCATCAGGTTGTATGTACTGCACTCCTCGCAGGTACCCGGCGAGGTCAATCACCGGCAAGACCAGAGAGGTTCCACGTTGCCGCGCGATGCCTGGGGCCAGGTGTTTGCGTTGCAGATACTCATGGGACGGGCTGGCCGGCCCGGCATGATTCCATACCCAGGCGCCACGTTTGGCGGCTTCCCGGTGCCGCGCATGTTCCTCGGCCTCTCGCTGGCGCTGCTCCTGCTCGATGCGGCGGCGCAAGGTGTCCCGTTCGGATGGGCTTAGGCGTTCCGGGCGCTTGACGCACCAGTTCACGCGGCAACCTGTGCGCCAGTCACCAGCAATACCAGCAGGTGGTGGGTCAAGGTGCAGGCGATACCAACCTGTTCGCTGCCCTGCCTTGTCAGTGGCGAGGCGCACCCGGTGCAGTTTTCCGTCTGGGGTTATGCTCTGGCCTGGGGCAAGCTCAATCCCCCCAGCAGCCAGGGCCTGAGTAAATTGCTCAATGATATCTGAGGCCATTGGATCAGCTCTCAGCACCCTGTCGGCGCTTAGCAAGCCAAGCGGCAAGATCTGCTACTCGATAACGCACTAATCGGCCAACTTTTATGTAGGGCAAGTTATAACGCCCCGTGGTGCGCCAGTTAGTCAAAGTAGAGACTTTGACACCCAACACTTCAGAAGCAAGCTTTTCGTTGATTTGTAGGGGGATAGCTTCAGGTTGGTAGCCCAGGGTACGGCTAATCTCAGCAATGATCTGAGCCACAGGTTCGGTGTTGCTTTGCATACGGGTTGCCTCACAGTTGTGGATATCGTGAGACAATGATGGCGGGAGGTTTCAGGGTGATGCGGCAAATAGATCTATTTGCCGTTTGCCGTTTTGAACAGGGCTATTTTTCCTTGCGGCAGCGCATAGCTTCCGGGATATCATTTTTCACGTCGCGGATGGTGCGCTCTGAGGCAGGCGTTCCTTGCAACTCAAGTAAGCGCATAATTGTGCTGGTTAAGCCGCGATCCTTGGGGTTGATTCCGGCTTCCTTGCAAAGCGCGTGGATGATGGTCAACAAGATCTTGCGGCTATTCTGTGCACTACCTGGCAATACATCACTCCTGGCTGCCTTTTCTGCTTCCTCGTGCTGATTTTCTACGCGCCTAACCTCAGAACTGAGCACAACTAGCTCATCAACGGTTATGAGTGATGCCGCCTCAAAATAATATCCCTCTGGCAACGGTGGAAGCAGACCACCACAGGTGGTAATTGATTCTCGAACTTCGTACATCCACAATGATCGCTCATCAGGTACCTCAAAAATCCTATTCTCGGCTCCAGTGAAATGGCTAACACTCGTCAGCACGCTATCGTCTAGCCCTCTAATCTCCTTATCCCAGCCCCGGAGAGATTTTGGGGATAAAATAGCCATCCCAGAAACGCTAATTTCAATTTTATCCGCATTCCTTTTGCGCCATATTTCGTGTACAACACGCGGCCGAGAATACTCAAACAAACTTATTTCGTGACCTTCGAGCCCTTTTTTTGCTTTACGGGCAACCCTAATGCAAAGATGATCTGGTGGCAGGCCAGGAAAAATATTTTCTACATTCTCTACCGTATCCGGATGATAAGAATCGCTAGTCACCGACACCCACAAATTGCCTGGTATTGGCCATGCGAACTGTAGCTTTCCTTCTGCCCCAAGTCGCAAAAGTTGTGACTCCTGGACATCCCATCTCTTGACTAATTCTGCTAACTCATAGTATTCAGGTTCTGGCAGATTGATTGTCATTGGTGGCCATAATTTACGATAGTCATTACTAAAGAAACTGCGATGCGTTCCTTCAAGAGCGTGGCTCCAGCCGCACTACGGCGCGGCTTCCGGTAGCGGCGGCGATCCGCGCAATGGTTCGCATAGATGGCGGGGATTTGCCACTTTCCAGGCGGGCGATAGCCGATTGGGTGGTGCCCATGCGTTGCGCCAATTCTGCTTGCGACAGTCCAGCGCGGGTCCGGGCTTCGATCAATTCGCGGGCGAGGCTGAACTCATCCTCCAACGCGTCGTATTCCGCCTTGAACGCGGGGTCTTTCATCCATTGCTCTTTCAGTTCCGATAAGCGGCTCATTGCAAAACCTCCTTGGCGCGTTGCCGTGCCGTCTCTATGGCCCGCTTGGGCGTCTTCTGCGCCTTCTTGACGAAAGCATGCAGGATGACCAGCCGTCTCCCGGTTGCCGTGACATATATCGCTCTGGCAATCCCATCCGGTGCCTTGGCGCGTATTTCCCAGAGCTTGTCCTCCAGGTGCTTGACGTGTGGCTCGTGGATCTGCTCCAGGCCCACCTGCTCAATCAGCTCCACTGTCCGCAATAGACGTGCGCGCAACGCGGACGGCAAGGCGTTGAGTTCATCATCAACACGCTGGTCAAGTGTCTCCGCAGTCCACTTCATAATATAGCGTTTTTGCGATGGCTAGGCAATTTTTTCATCGGCGTGACCTCGACAGATTTTTTGACTCCGGCAGCCACCAGAATGGCGTCGGTGCCTTTCTGCCAGGCATCGACAACGGGGTCTTGCGCCAACCTTGCATAGACGGCGGTCGTTTGCTGCGAGTGGTGCCCCAGCCCCTTGCCTATGACGGCCAGAGATACCCCCGCATCGATCTGAAAGGACGCGAGCGAACGGCGCAAGTCGTGGATGCGTAGGTCATCAATGCCTGCCCGCTGCAATAGCCGTTGCCAGCCCTTTTTGGGCTCTACAAGATGGCCGGTCCTGCCAGGTCCGGGGAATACCCACCCCTGCGCCCCGGATGTCTCTGCTCGGGACTGCAGCACCTCTATGGCAGCGTCAGTAAGAGGTACGGCGATGCTATCACCAGCCTTTGCCTTGGAGCCAGGAATGGTCCACGTTTTGCGCTCTAGATTGATCTCCTGCCAATGCATCGCCAGCACGTTGGAACGACGAGCCCCGGTCAGCAGGGACAGCATGACATAATCGCGCACGTCCGCGCTTTTCTCGGCGGCCAGTGCCTCAAAAAATCTTGGCATTTCATCGGGGTGCAGGCGACGATCCCGGCTTTCTTCTCGGTTCATCTTGAGGCCAGCAGCGGGATTGCCCAGTCGCGGAATATCCAGCGTGTTGATTCCAAAATTGAACACGGCACGGACCAAGGCCAAGACACGGTTGCCCTGATAGAGTCCGGCTCCCGTGCTGACCCTCCGGTGCAGAGCGCGAATATGCTGACGTTCGATATCGGATAGTTTCTTCTTAGCGATCTCTTGCAGGTGCAGACGAAAGTTACGCTCGTCGTTACCCAGGCTTTTTTTCCCCTTGGCGCGGCAATCCTTCACCCATTCGGTGAACAAGTCGGAGAACGTCATCTCTGCCTTCTTGATGCGCCGCTGCTCAGCCGGGTTAGTCCCTGCGGCAATCTGGTTGATAATCCCCGCGGCGGTCGTGCGAGCCGTCTCAATGGTCACGGTAGCGGCGTCACCTATACGAATTTCCTCCACCCTGCCATCTACCTTGCGAATGCAGTAGAAGGTCTTGGTCCCGGCTGGGGAAATATATACGGCTAGACCTTTTTGTTTTTCGTCATAGACGCGGCGACGCTTACCGAGGATTGGTTCCAGCGCCGAAAGACTGGCTTTGGTGAAATTCACTTTCTCAGGCATCGCGGTCTCCTGTTGAAGTCTGGAACCAGTGATTTCTAGTCATTCGGCCTCACATCCAGTCGTTTATTATTAAAACCAATATGTTACAGGAGCAATAAGCAGAACAATCAGACCTACTGATTCTGGTTGGATCATCCAACCTATATCCAACCGATTTAAGGTAAATTCATCAACTTTGGTGAAGGCAGTATCCGTCTAACTGATTGATATGTCAAGATAGATGAGAGCTGGTAAAACGTCGTAAATGTCAAATCCTAAGACTCTTAATCAGCGGGTCGTGGGTTCGATCCCCTCACAACCCACCATACAAAACAGGCGCTTAGAGAGATTTTCTAAGTGCCTTCATTTTTCGGGGTAATGCGGGGCTAACGTCAGATGGGCGCAGCCCCTTTTAACCAAACCAAACCCTTCAGGGTACTAACTTCCCCCAAAAACCAAAAATCGATGCAAAGTAACCGGTCTCCCCGCGGCGTTCTTTATGCGGGCTTGCGGACGTGATACAGCGGAGAACGCAGGGGGTTGGCGGCGAAGTGCTCTTTCCAGAGTCTTGGGGTGAGCTGCGCCACGTCCTTGGCGGGGTGGGTGGCCACCCGTTGCAGGACATCGACGAGGTAGTCGTACGGGTCCACCCCCTGAAGCCGGCAGGTACTGAGCAGGCTCTGGATGATCCCGAGATACTCGGCGCCCAACTCGGTCCAGCAAAAGAGCCAGTTCTTCCGGCCCAGGGGAATCGGTCGGATCTGTCGTTCGATGTGGTTGCTGTCTATGGGTACGTCGGGATCTTCCAGAAAGACTTGGAGCGGACCTTTGCGGCCATGGACATAGGCCAAGGCCTTGGTGAAGAGGTTGCTCGGTAGCAGGGCGATGTCCTGGAGCTGTTGCTCTACCCAGTGGAAGAAGGCTGTCACCAGCGGCAGGGTATGTCGTCTGCGGTATTCCCGCTTGGCCTGCCCGGTGAGTTGTTTCTCCTGGATTTCTTCCTCGATGCGATAGAACTCCCGGATCTGCCGGAGGGCTTCGGCCACCCGCTCGGGCTCATGGGCCTCGGCCTTGACGAATTCTCTGCGGCTATGCGCCCAGCACTGGGCATGGACTAGCCCTTCGTTCTCTTTCTGGAACCGGGCATAGGCGGCATAGCCATCGCTCAGGAGTACGGTGCCCGGCGGCAGCTTGCCGAGTAGCTCTTCGATGTGGACCGTGCCCCGGGTGGCGGCATAGGGAAAGCAGATCTCCTGGGCATCGCCAAAGACGGGCCAGAAATACCCTCGGTGCATCTTGCCCTTCCCTGACAATCCGGCCTTGATGGGGGTTTCATCCATGGTCAGCACCCGCGATTGGCGAATGCTCTCGAACTGCGCCGCATAAATCGGTGCAAGCAGGAAGATGGAGCGTTGCACCAAGTCCGTGAGCCAGGAGCGGCTCACCCGCAGCCCCTGCTGGGTCATGCGCTGATGTTGCCGATACAAGGGCAGATGGTAGAGGAATTTGTCGATCAGGATTCCCGCCAGGAGACTGACGTCAGCCCGACCACCCTCCAAGACCGCGGCAGGCGCCGGGGCCTGGGTGATCTTTCCGGAGTCGCGCAGTTTCACTACGGGCCGCTCGTATTTGAGAACTACATAGCTGGCGGGCTCTTGGGCCAAGCGATAGCTGATCTTGGTGTCGATGATCTCATAGGCCGAAGGGTCCAGCCCCTGGGTCTCGGGAGCCGGCAGCACGATGGTTTCGACCGGCAGGCGCGATTCGTCGAAGAAGGGCAGGCTCTCTGCCTTCTCCTCGGGGCGCTTGGCCACCGTGCGGGTATGGGCAGCGACGGTACGGGTAGGAACCGGCTGTTTTTCCTGCGCCTCGAAGATCTCGCCGAGACTGAGCTGCTCTATGGGAGGAGGCGGAAGACGGCGCTCGCTCTTGGGTCCGAAGAGCTGGCGGCGAAACCAATCCAGCTGGGCTTGAAGACCTTGGATCTGTGCCTGAAATTCTTCCCGCAGGGACTGGTTGAGGAGCACCTGCAATTGCCAAGCGGCGAGGGCTTCGGGGTAGTTGCGTGGGAGCGAGGAAGTCTCTGTTTCCATTGCAGAATCATAGCGCTAACTCCCAGTTTCCGCCAGTTTTTCGGGGACTTGGCGCTGATAGCGACGGCGTGTTTTGGCCACTTCGAGGCCCTCGAGCAGGAGTTTCAAACCGGTCCAATCCAACTCCCCCGCTGGAGGTCGCTGCCAGCTCCAGAATTGGCCGCGCTCCAGGCGCTTGGCCCAGAGGCAATACCCTGTGCGATCCCAGTAGATCACCTTCATCTGCGTGGCGCGGCGGTTCACGAAGACGAAACAGTGCCCAGACAAGGGATCCTGCCCCAGGAACTGCCGCACCAAAGCCGACAGCCCGTCAAAAGACTTGCGCATGTCTACCGGTACCCGGCAGACGAAGACCCGGATGCGCCCCTCGGGAAAAAACATCTCAGCCGCGGCGAATGGTAAGGGTGCAGCCGGCGCCCAAGTCCAGACGAATCTCCAAGGAAGAAATCCCTGTCTCCCGCTCGCTTGGCAATCCCAGCTTCAGGAACTCGGGCAAGGGGGCAACGCTGGAAGATGCCGCCGTCTTTTGGCTGGCCCCACCCCGCAGCCGCTGCCGCCAGTAGTAAAATTGCGAAAGAACCAGACCCTGCCCTTGGCAAAACTGCGGCGTTGACAGCCCGCTGGTCTCTTGTGCCGTCACCATCTCCTGCCAATACCGCGTCTTTTCTTCCGAGCTGCGCATGATCTTACTTCTCCAAGCGTCCCAAGGAGCCATCATGCTGGCAACACAATACCCTCAACGAAAGAACGCCGCGGAGCGATCGCTTACGATGCAAAGGTTCTATTCGGAATCCTCAAACTCCGCGCTCTTGAACTTCAACACATTGCAGTTTTCCTTGACTGTACGCTGGAGCCCATCATCGAAACCCGTGGCTGAATCCGCCTGAATTTCTATGGCGATTCTGACTTTCACCCCAGGACGGATGGTGAATTGCTGAACGACTTCCTCGACCAGGTCCGCAAACTGTTTCTTGGCCTGGATGGCATCAAGTTCGACGATTCCATAGAACTGCTTCTTAGGCGGCTGAGGAGCCGTTACTGCCCCTACCACATAAGCAGGCTTGGACGAATCCTCGACCTTGAGGCCAGTTGTGCCACTATCAATGGTGCCCGGTGTCTCGCCAGTTGCCTTTGGACGTGCAGCCTCTTCAGCGGCGCGCTGTGCCTGCGCATATTCGGCGGCGTTTTTCGGCTCAATCAACAATAAGGATGTGTCGAAAAACAAAGAGCTACGTTTTCCGAAAGTAAAACCAACATAGCGCCCATCTTCCTTGCCCTGGGCAAAACCAAAAAATTCTCGGCTCTCTGCAGCAGCGAAAAGCGTCTGCTGAAAAACCCGATCATCCAGCAAGCGCGGTAGGTAGAGTTGCTGGCAAGTCTGCTGCCAGACATTGAGTGCATTGACGTCTTTGGCATACTCTTTCCAAAACCAGTCACGCAATACCTTGGCCAGGTGGATTGGTGCCCACTCGCTGATGAGCAACTCGTTTTCCTTGAGCACGCGCTCGATCTCCTGCGTCCAGTTCTGCGCCCCCGGATTGAGTGGGAAATGCTCCCAGATCAGCTCAGACAGACCTTTGCCCGGACGTGCCTCCTGCACCGGCGCGAGCAACCACTTGTAGGTTTCGCGGACCATGCGACGCACGGTCTCCTCCGCCTGCTCCAAACTGGCCTGTGCCTGCTTGGCCATGAGGTTGTCGAGGACGATGCGATTGTCCTTGTAATCCGCAACGATGCTGCGCCACGCCAGGTATGAACGAATGTGGTCCTTCAGCCGACTCACGTTATCGGAGTCCGCGGCCAGGAAGATCAGCCGGTTTTGCTTGAATCGTGGCTGGTCACCACGTTTTTTGAGGATTTCCGTCGCACGCTCAATGGCAAGCGTCTGGCTGGTCCTGCTGAAAGCCGCATCCGGCGGCAATACCACCAGCCGCAGTGCCCAGTCGTCGGGCACGTCACCACTGCCGGTGAAGACGTGGATGCCGCCAAACACCCCGCTGGCAAAGCTGCGCTGCACGCGGTCACGGATCGCAGGGAATACATCCTCTTTGTCCTGAAAGCGGCGCTTGCGTTCTTCCATTTCGCGCCGCAGATTGGGGCGTGTGTCGAGCCAGTAACGATTGTTGGCGTGGTTGAGGTAATGCAGTCGATCACCCAGACGCCGCAGCGCGTCCCTGAACAGGCCGGGCTGTTGCCTTGGCTGCGCCACACCCAGAATCACGCGCTCCAACTCCAGGCCGCGCACGCCCTGGTTGGAGGTACTGGGTGCACTGCCCAGAAAGATGGCACGCGCCGCACGCCGGCAGGCCTGCACGCTGCCAAAGCGGGTATCGTTGTTTTCGATCTCCCAGGTTTCTGAGCGTTCACCATCCACGTCGCGTTCGATCACCGGTGTCCATCCCTGGGGCAGGTAGTACAGCAGCTCGTTCAGCGTATCAACGTCCATTAACGGAAAACTGCCAGGCATAATCAGCGGGTCGTTGTTCCCGTCTCTCCACAGGCGGTGAATTACCTTGGCCATCAGCTTCAGCACTCCGCGGGTACGCTGGAAGTTGTCCAGCGTCGACCAATCCTCATAGAGGCGGTCGAAGACCTCGGGGTGGATCGGATAGGCGTGTATCAATCGCTCAAGATACTTACTGCCCTGGGTCTCCTGCGGGAAGTCGTCACGATTCTCAATGTAGTAATCTGCGAACGAGCGGCAGACCGACTCCATCGCCAGTTTGTCGCTGATGTTGGAAAAGAGCCGCCGACGCACGATCTCGAAGGCCTCCTCGGTGCCCACCGGCTTCCATAGCGCCTGTACGCGGCCGAAGTAGTGTGCCAAGGCTTCCAGCGCCTTCACCCCGCGCTGGCTGCCGGCTTCCTTGTCGGATTCCGGCAACGAGGCCAGCAAAACCGCCGTGGGAACAGCCTTCAGCGCTTCCGTCAGTGCCTGTACGAATGACAGGTTGGAGTCGAAGGTGCCGCCGGTGAGGGTTTTGCCTTCCTCGAACTGACGCACATAGGCCACCAGCTCGTCGATGAGAATGACACAAGGTGCATGGCGAGCCAGCAGGCTGGCCAGGGTTTCCTTACCCGGTGACGTGCCCGACACGTCGGCTTCGGCAACCAGAGCAAAACCTTCCGACCCGCCCAATTGCCAAGCCAGGTCACCCCACAAGGTACGAATGCTTTGTCCGTCTCGCAGCACCGGCTGGTTGGGTGAAGACTTGATTCCATCAAGCACCGCGACCCGTGCCCGTGGCAGTTCCGTAACACCCGCTGCATCGAGAATGGCCGGGATGCCAGGCATGTCACTTGGCGGAACTTCGCCGCGGGCCAGGTGATAGACCGCCAGCATGGTGTGGGTCTTGCCACCACCAAAGGCGGTTTGCAACTGGATCACCGGGTCGCCGCCTTTGCCCGTCAGCCGCTTTACCACCGAATCCAGCAGCAGGCGCATGCCCTCAGTGATGAAGGTACGTTGGAAGAAGAGCGCCGGGTTCTGGTATTCGGCGTTGGCCGTGCCTGCATGGACCCGCGACAGGTCGGCGGCGAATTCGGCCTGCTGGAACTTGCCTTCCCGCACATCAGCGTGCGGCTCTGCGATTTCGCGCCAGGGTTTTAGAGTCATGGAGTCACTCCCAAAATAGCCAGAATGGCGTGAAACCAGTGAAGACGAATACCTTCAGGTAGAAGATTCAATACCTGAATTGCGGACAGAAAACCAAATCCCGCACCGACCCACTGCCAACGCCGGGTTTCTTTATCTCGTTCATTTGCTGCAACCAGTTTGTGTAACGCCTGAAGCTGATCGAGAAACTCCTGATTGATCTGTGCCAGCCGCATCCGCTCTGCGATCAAATCCCACACCAGCGGAAGCTCTTTGCGATCCATCAACACAGGATATCGGAAGTAGTGCCGCGCATTGAATTCCGCGGAAAGGCGAATCAGTCGTGACAGCTCTTTGGGTAGCCCGTCCCATTCAGCCATCTTTACGATCAATGCCTGAATGCGCTGCTGATATGCGCACGCCAATGCCAGCAAAATAACAAATCGTTCGAACCTGTGTTGGTGCTGGCAAACAACCGAGAGTGCAGCGCCATCGACAGCCAACCAGAGGCCATCCCCAAGCTTTTCGTGGCTCTCGATCGTTAGCGTTGCGCTACCACGTAGCCATTTGGATGCGAGACTGCTTTGCTCATCCGTGGGTCCGCTGTTTGAGCAGGTTTGCCAAATTGACAGAGCCACGACGTCACCGCTTTTTTTCTGCTCGCTGTTAGAAAACGAAACCAGAAATCTGGTTTCATATTCTGTTCCGGAGAAAAACGTGAGGCGCCATTGTGTTTGATCAGTGCCTTGGAGTGTTTTTGCCGACCCTTCAAATCGATCCAGCAAAGGTTTTTGCAGAAAACCGACACCCTTGCCATTGATCGTTAATTTCTGCCAGTCATGATCTTTGACGTGGGCTTGGTCTTCAGCAGTAGAAATCGTGACATATTGCAGAGCCATTTTTGCCTCGCTTACAGATCCAGCGCCCCTTGCGCGCCTACTACCCCTGTCTCGCCCGCGACCTGCTCGATACCGCTCCACGCCGTGACCAGCTCATTGTAGGCGCGGGCGTCCTCGGCCCAGCCCTTGCGCTCGCAGAGTGTATATAGACGATAGGCAAGGGTGCGAATGGGTTCGGCGCGGGCGGGCATGCGGGCGAGCAGCGCGCCGGCGGCGGATTCGCCCTCCTGATTCAGGGCGCGGATGAGCTGGTGCAGTGCCTCCCACACTGGCAGGCGGGTGTCGGATTCCGGCGACCAGTCGCGAGGCATCTCGGCCCACTTGCGCAGGCGTAGCTCACCCTTGCTCGACTCTACCACGCCGCTCGCGGCGAGGCCCTGCACGCTGGTGCCCTTGGCGCGCGCCAGCACGTCGGCGTCGCCGTATTTGCCGGTGGCCCAGCCCTGCTGCTCGAACCAGTGCAGGCAGAACTGGGTGTCGTGGTCGAAGTCGTCTTCGGCCAGAAAGCGGTTGATGAGTTGCAGCGCGGTGCGCACGCGCATCGGCGTGCCGTCGGCTTCCAGCACGGCGGCGTACTGGCTGAAGATCGCCATGCCGGGGCCGATGATGGCCTGCGACAAATCCACCGGCGCGACGGGTGAATTGACTCCACCGCGCGTCATCTCGTCCAGCGCCTCAGGCAAGGTGGCGTTGAGCTCGCGCAGGAATTCGCGGCGGCTGACCGTGGGCGCATCGGCGGGGCGCTGACGGCAGACCAGAACGATACTGGAGGCCAGAGCGTTCGTGCCAAGACCAACCGACCGGTTTGCTCTCTCCGTCCGCATCGGCCATGTTCCGGTAATGGCAAAGCCAGACTGCAAAACAGCATTCAAAAATGTTTCCCAGCCAGTGCTTGATGTCCCGAGTTCTGCTTTGCTCTCGTTCTGCTTGAAGGCGTAGTAGATGGTGACCGGAAAAGCCGGGTGCGCCTGGCGGTCGAGGTTTTCCAGCGCCCGCGTCATGCCCTCAAGAAAGAAGCGCTCGGCGGCCTCACGGCTACCGTGGCGGTAGGGTGTGGCGACCAGTTCTTCCGCCTTGGGAACAGCGAGCGTTGCATAGAGCCTAGGAAATACAGATCGCAGCGTTCTTCGCATCCAAACATAGAAATAGTCAGAGAGATCGGCGTAACCGATGTTGTCGTAATACGGTGGGTCCGTCGAAACAACTTTTCTGGTGCTTATGATTTGTGATTGAGCGTCATGTTGTTGGACATTGCCATTTGCCACTGGCCGAAACTCACGCACAACGCGGACAACCCAATCGAGTGCTGTCTGCTCCCAGTTTCCGGTTCCATCCGAGAACGGGTTACCTTCGGCAAAGTCCCAGACCATTGGGATTGCTTGTTTCGTAAATGCATGTGCAATGAAGCCACCTGATGGCTCCCATGTGGCATTCGCAGTCCAATAGTCAGCGGCACGTCCGAGGGTAAGACCCAAATACACCCCCACCGCCTGCGCATAAGCGGTTGCGCCGGTGCCGCCCTCGTCCAGCCCTTGGCCATCATCCTCCATTCCGGCGGCAAGGGCGTCCTGCCGGCACTTTTCGATGGCCTCGCCGACCAGATCGGAAAAAGTGGTCAGCGCGACCAGTTGGCGGGGAGTGAAGAGGTCGCCATATTTCGTCAGCCCGTAGAGCGGAGGGGAGAACCAGCGCGGGTTTTCTGGCATCGCAACATCTGGTTTCCATTCGGGCTGCGCCTGCCGCGCAATCGTTTCATGCTCGGCGGTCGGCGCGAGATACAACCGGCCCCGCAACCCTTCGGCAACGATGGCCATGAGCCGTGCGCCCATGCGCCCTGCGTTGGCTTCGGTGTAAATGTGTTGGGGCTCGATTGGGGTATCGGACAACAAGCATTTGAAGTTCGCCCCACGCGCCAGCTTGGTTCCGTTCTTCGCTTCTTCCGGCGGCGTCCCCACCTTGACGGTAAAGCGATAGCGGTCGCCTTCCACCACAGGCTCGACATAGGCCTCCTTGCCCGGCTTGCTGGAGAGCACGAAGGTCGAGGCCAGGGGCACCTCCACATGGCTGAAGGCCGGGTTGGGGCTTTTGACCGTGCGCGCCCACAGCCAGGCGATGACGGTGAGCTTCTGGCCCAGCAGCGGCTCGAGGTCAGGCCGCGCCGATACCATCCCGGCGGTGATTTCCACCTGCGGATACAGGTGGCCAATACGCTTTTGCGCCTCTTCGCGCATCCAGGCACCATAGCGGCGCACGTCTTCGGCCAGCCCTTTCGCGCCAGACCAGTCTTCCGTCAACTTGCCCTGCTTATCGCCCGCAAGGCGTGGGCCTACGGGCACACACCCGGCAAAGCGCGGGGGGATTTCGATCATCGCCTTGTTGATGAGCACGGCCACGGGGTTGAGGTCGGAGGCGAAGCTTTCCAGCCCCAGGCGCTGGGCTTCCAGCGGCAGCGCACCGCCGCCGGCAAAGGGGTCGTGAAAGGCGGGCAGCTTGTCGGGATTGAAAAGCTCGGCGGCCTGGCGGTGGTTTTTATTGAGGGCGCAGGTTTCGCGCCAGCTTTTCCAGATTTCTTCACGCGCCGCGGCGAGAACGGCTTCGTTGTTGGTGTTTTCCCACTGCACCAGCTCCTCGATGAGCTGGAACAGACGCTCGCGCTCGGCTTGGGCCTTTTGCTTGTTGACACCGCGCCCCAGGTGGCGTTCGTAGCCGGGGTCGTTGACCATCTGGGCAAAGATCACCGCCCGCGCCGCCGCCAAGGGCCGGCGCGCCCACCACAGGTGCAGGGTGCTGGGATGGCCGTGGCGGATGGATTTTTCGCGCGCCGCAGCGGCATTGATGCCATCCAGCGGCAGGGCAACTTCGATGAGTTTTTTGGGGGTTTTGATGAGGGTCATTTTTCTACCTTTTCAGCGCCAGGTATCCGGGCGGGTAAGCACGTAGCCGTCGGGCTTGATCAGCCGATCTGGCAACTGACTGGCGCGCAGCTTGTTTTCACTGATGGCAAGGTAGCCGTTGGCATGCTGCTTAAGTGCCTTAGAGTGGCGCTGCGGCGGGAAGGCCACGATGACGCGCTTGGCCGGAAAGCGTTCACGCACACGGCGGATCGGCGTAGTCAGGTCACTGTCGCCGGAAATGACCAGGGCTACGTCGAAGACATCGTCGAAAGCGTCTGTCATCAACTGGATGGCGATGTTGACATCGGTCATCTTTTCTTCGTAGTCCTGCCAGGTGGCGTGGCACACCAGGCACTTACGCTGCTTTTCGAGGTAGTGGCCGAACTGGCACCGCACGCCTTGAACGGCCAGCGCCTCCAGATAGTCCTTCTGCCGCTTCTGGTCAGCCACGTTGCGACCGTTGTCGCGGATGCGGGCGGAGAAGTAGTGCGTTGCAAGCAGTTGCTGCCCCGGCTTGAGCAGGCTGCGCGCCAGCGCTGCCACATCCAGCCAGTAGTAGCGTTTGAATCGGGACTGCTTCAGGCCGAAGTAGAGGTTAAAGCCGTCGCTATAGGCAACAACGCGGGTCATCGGCTTGCCTCCCAGCTCTTGCCATGCGACTCAAAGATTATATACTGTGATGCGGTAACCCCCCGGAGATAGCATCTCCGGCCAGACGCCCCGAAAGGGGCGTTTCTCTTTGTGGGGTTGACTCCAGCCCCACCGGAGATAGCATCTCCGGCCCAACGCCTCCTTCGTGGAGGCGTTTTCCTTTGTGCCCCGCCATGGTGAGCAGCCATGGCCCGACGCCCTCCCCGTGCGGGCGTTTCTCTTTGTAGGCTTGGGTACGGGTCACAGCGACGCTCCCGGCGGGAAGGCTCTGGCCAGCAACTGGTCGAGATCGAGGTTGATGCTGCTCACCGCCCAGTCAGGTTCTTGGGTGAATGGCTGGCGGACGTAGAACGGCCCTTCACATTGCTCGCCATCCACCATCACAATCGCCAAAATAAATTTGTCGGACTGGTTCAGGCCGTAAAGGATTTCGTTGCGCGTGACGGTGATGGTGGTCTGCCCCTTGGCGCGACCTTTGACCTCGATGTGGCGTGAAGGCGGTAACTTGCCGTCAAGCATTGGCGGCAGACTGGTGACGTCCCAACCGCACTTCTGCGCCGAGACATCAATGACCTCATGGCCGAGGGCACGTTCGGCGTTTATCACGGCTTGCATGGCAATGCGCTCGATGCGGGCGCGGGCATCGGCATCAGCCGACCAACCAGGCTCTCCCTTGCGTTGCAGCAGCAGCCCGGCAGGGATAACCAACGCCCCGCCCAGCACCACCGGTGTGGCGGAGACGACATGGCGCATGGCCAGCAGTTCCTTCTCGCGTGTCTCGCGCCGCGCGGTCAGTTCATCGATGGTGCGGCGCACATTTTCCAGCGTCAGGCGCACGTCCTTTCCTGCGGCGATGTCGTCCTGCAACTTGATGTAGCGGTCGGACCAAAAGTCGATCTCTTTTACCAGACGCTCGTGCACGGCGGCCAGGGTCTTGTCCACTGCCCTCTCGCGGCGAGTGCGCACCTCGTCGAAGTGCTCGGGTACCAGTTCGCTGGAGGCATAGGCCAACGCTACCTGCTCCAGGTCCTTGCTAATCCAGGGTGCCGCCAGTACGTCCTCGATCAGTGCCCTCTCGGCGTCGGCAAGTGGCTCCAGGTCCAGGTGCGGCGCCCAGCCGGCGTTTATCGCGTGGCCCGTTGGGTCGATTTCGACGAACTGCATGCGGCGCGAGATGGTCCGCGTTGGGTCCGCCCCTTCCTTGACCGAGTGGTCAACGATGAACAGCACTTTTGGGTTGAGGCCCATGTCGCTCGGATCGACCAGCATCGCACCCTGCTTCAACTGGTTGCGGTGCCGCTCCAGCATGATGTCGGTGACGGATTGCATCAAGGGGTGCCCCGGATGCAGGAGGCTGGCCATCGGCGCGCCCACTCGGTCGCTGAAACGGACGTATTGCTTTTCGAAGCAAACACGCTCGTAGCGTCGCAGCACCGGGTCGGCATTGCGACGGTCACGGCCGGTGATTTGCCGGTCACGCTCGCGAATGATGGCCGGTACATGGGTAATCTCGTAGCGGCCCGCTTCGCGGGGGCGCAGCTCGCCGCCCAGTTGCTGGAAGGCCTGGGTGAAGAAGGCGCGGATGAAGAAGGGCTGCAGCTTGCGGGCCTCGGCCTTCTCCATCTCCTCCTTAACGGCGAAGAGGCGCTTCTCGTCCATCACCTCTTCGCAGAGGGCATTGCGCTTGATGATGTCCTCGAGGTGACTGGTGTCCAGAGCGCCTTCGATCTTGCGCAGCAGGCGGGCGCGAACCTCGGGATCGGCCCCGTAGCGAATGGCCTCGATCAGCAGGTCTTTGAGGCTCTTCTCCGCAAAGACTTCGCCCAGGATGTCGAAGACCCGCCCGCCCAGAGCAGCGCGCTCGACTTCCAGCTTTTCAAACAGGCGTTGGAAGACGTCGCCCTCGCGGGTTTCGTTGGCCACCATGTTCCACAAATGGCAGACCTCGGTCTGACCGATGCGGTGGATGCGGCCGAAACGCTGCTCCAGCCGGTTCGGGTTCCAGGGCAGGTCGTAATTGACCATCAGATTGGCGTTCTGCAGGTTGACCCCTTCGCCCGCCGCGTCAGTGGCCACCAGCACGCGCACTTGAGGGTCGTTGCGGAACAGCTCCTGCACTTTGCGACGCTCTTCGCGCTTCACGCCGCCATGGATCATCACCACGGCATCTTCGTTGCCGATCAAACCGCGAATTTTGACGGCGAGGTAGTTCAGCGTGTCGCGGTGCTCGGTAAAGATGATCAGCTTGCGCCGGCGCCCGTCGGCATCGTGCATCTCGGGCGTGTCCTGCAGCAGACGGGACAGCTCGTCCCATTTACGGTCCTGGCCGGAATGGACGACCTGCCGCGCCTGTTCCTCCAGACCTTCAAGGATGGTGATCTCGGCTTCGAGTTCCTGGATGGTCTGCGCCGCAGTGGCCTGGTCGACGACGGATTCTTCGAAGTTCTCGTAGTCTTCGGGAGACAAGGCATCGGCCGACTCCCAGATGTCTTCGGGGGCGCCGTTGCTGTCGGCCAGCGTTTCGGCCAGCGACCTGCCGCGGCTTCCCAGCTTCTCTTCCTCGAGGCGGCGCTTGAGCTTGTTGCGCCGGCGTTTGAGCGACTGGTAGATGGCCTCGGGGCTGGAGGCGAGTCGGCGCTGCAATGAGGTCAGCGCGAAGCCGACGGTACCCTTACGCCCGCCATCGGCCAACTGGTCGGCTTTGGCGAACTCGGTCTTTACATAGTCGGTAACGGCAGCGTAGAGCGCGGCTTCGAGGTCTGACAGCCTGTAGTTGACGGTGTAGGCCCGACGCTCAGGGAACAGTGGGGTGCCGTCGAACTTGAGCAGGTCTTCCTTGACCATGCGGCGCATCAGGTCGGTGACGTCCACTTTGTGCGCGCCGTCTCGAAACTTGCCATAGAAGCGGTCGGCGTCCAGCAGCGACAGGAAGAGTTGGAAGTCTTCTTCTTTGCCGTTATGCGGCGTGGCGGTCATCAGCAGAAAGTGGCGGGTGATCGAACCCAGCAGCTCGCCAAGCTGGAAGCGCTTGGTCTTGTTGACCTTGTTGCCGAAATAGCTGGCCGAAAGCTTGTGGGCTTCATCGACGACCACCAAGTCCCAGCGCGACAGGTGGAGCTTTTCCTGCAGGTCTTCAGCACGGGCCAATTGGTCAACACGGGCGACCAGCAGGTCGATGTCTTCGAAGGGGTTGCCACTGCGGGACTGCTCGACCTGCTCGCGCGAAAACAGCGTGAACGAGAGGCCGAACTTCTCGAACATTTCGTCCTGCCACTGCTCGACCAGGCTGCCAGGCGCCACAATCAGCACGCGCTTGGCGTCTGCGCGCATCAGCAGCTCGCGGATCAAGAGGCCGGCCATGATGGTCTTGCCGGCACCGGGGTCGTCGGCCAGCACATAGCGCAGCGGCTGACGCGGCAGCATCGATTCGTAAACCGCCGTGATCTGGTGTGGCAGGGGCTCCACGTTCGACGTATGTACCGCCATCATCGGATCAAAGAGGTGAGCCAGATGAATGCGATAGGCCTCGGCGGCGAGCTTGAACCCGTCGCCCGGCGCATCGAAGGCCCAGGGTCGGCCAGCTTCCGCTAACGAAAGAATTGCCTCGTCCGTGCGGAACAGCATGCGTTCCCGCAGCTTGCCGTCAGCGGTCTTGTAGTAGACCGTCAGGGCATTGTGACCGACCGGCTCGGTGGTGACGATGCGCACGACCTGCCCCGGTTCCAAACCTGAAACAGCCGCGCCTTTCAGAATCTCTTCAAGCTTAAGAATGGTCTGTTCCCTTGTGCAATTTTGTATCGGGTCGTACACGCGACGACTCTACCACCGATTTCTGCTGTCAGCGGCATGTGGCCATTCAGATGCCGACAATTGAGGAGTTATACCACGATCACTGGCTGGCCACACAGCCAAACCCAACGATAGAGGGCATCTGTGCGAAGTGGCAGCAAATCCGGGCACCGCAGAGATGGAGGTCAACGTCGTCCAGCAATGCCATACTGCTCACCATCAGCGCGGCTGCACTTGCGGGGCTTGCCCTGGCTTGCGCCACGAGCTGGTGCATTGGTCGTTATCATGGCGGGCAGTGCAAACAGCCTCTCCGGCTCTTTGCGGTCATTCCCGATGCGCCGACCGACTACCGTCTGGCGCTGGGTAACGTCAATTCGGCATCTAACCCGCCTGCCGCTGCGGCGTCGTAGTGCAGACTTCCCCCCTGCTGGGCCAGCAGGCGGTGGCAAAGCCGGATACCCATGCCTGATCCATGCCCGGTCTGGCGGGGCAGCGAACCCTCATTCATGGCGAGAATCATGGCGGCACTGACTGGTTCCCCGCCCAGGTCGACTACGTGAAAACGGCAGGAATCTTCCCCATATCGCGCCTGCAAACGGATCGCAGCGCTGCCGTAGCGTCTGCTGTTATCGAACAGATTACGAAAAACCCGCTCCAGAGCGATGGGCCGCGCCAGAAAAGCGCCATCGGCAATCAGAACCATCTGCACCTGCAGTCCATAGCGCTCTCGCGCGATAGAAGCCATCTCCTGCAGCCATTGCGCGACCGGAATGGTCGTTTGCTTTTCCCTTTCTCCACCCTGCACCCAAGCCAGAAAATTGCCAAGTACCTCTTCCATTTCTTCGACGTCGGCAAGCATAGCGGGTTGCTCCTGCGCCCATTCTTCGGGCGGCAGATGTAGGCTCAACAGAAGGCGAGACAACGGGGTACGCAGTTCGTGAGAGATGCCAGTGAGGAGCAGTGTGCGCTCCTCGTGCAGACGATGCAGGTCTGCAGCCATGCCCGCCAGAGTACGCTCCAATTCCTGGATATCTTCGGGGGCATGTCGGCTGACGGGATAGCCGTCCGGGTATTCCCCGCGCAGAATGTGCGGGGCAGAGCGCGCCAGGCGAGCCAGAGGCCGGTTGATCTGCCAGACGATTAACCAAGCCCCCAACAGGATCAGAAAAAGCATGATGAGCACCCGAACGAAAGTGAACGGGTTGCCGATCAGGGCCACTCCCTGAATCGGGACTCCCAACCAGTCCTGCCCTTGCTTGCCACGCAACCAAAGCCACAGCGTGCCCTCCCGCTCCTGTACCCGCAGTTGTGCGCCCTTGTCGATCCTGGCAAACGACTCTGCCACCTCTTGCCAAAAATACGACCGCGGTATCGATCCGAGCGCATGCGCAGATCTACTCCAGCCCAATTCTGTGGGTGGCCTGGCGACCAAGGTTTCATCCACCTGCCAGAGCAGTTGCGCGAAACGCTGCGCCGCCGGATCGAAGACGTAATTATGGAACAGCAGATAGATGGAACCCTGACTGATCAGCACCAGCAGGCTGAGTAGCAGGAGGCTGCGGCCGACCGAACTGCGAGGCCAGAGTCGGCGTAATTTCACGGCTCCGCAACGAAGAGATAGCCTCTTCCCCACACGGTTCGAATATGTCGCTGCTCCCGTTGATCATCGCCAAGCAGTCGTCGTAATCGCGAGATTTGCATATCGACGCTGCGATCTTCTGGGTCGAGACTGCGCTGCCGAGTGAGCCAGAGAAGTTTTTCCCGGCTCAATACCTGTCCTTCGTGTTCGATAAGCACCGCTAAGGTAAGAAATTCGTGGGTGGAAAGATCGAGTTGCTTGCCATTCAGAAAAATTTCCTTGCGACCACGATCGACGCGAAATGGGCCAACGATCTGCTCTCCGGACTTCTCCGGGGTGGTCACCGACGAGCCGCGCGTGCGTCGCAAGATCGCCTGAATTCTGGCGACCAGCTCGCGGGGATGAAAGGGTTTGGTAAGGTAGTCATCCGCGCCCATCTCCAGGCCGAGGATGCGGTCCAGCTCATCATTGCGGGCGGTAAGGATGAGTATCGGGATTTGCGAGTCGCGGCGGATGCGCTGGCAGATCTGCAATCCGTCTTCCTTGGGCAAACCGAGATCGAGAACCAGAAGATCTGTCGCTCCCTCCCGCAGGATACGTTCCAGTCCTTGCCCATCCGCCCGACTCTGAACGGCAAAGCCAAAGGCGCGCAGATGCGACTCCAGTAAGCTTCGCAGCCGAAGATCATCCTCCACCACCAGAATCTGGGCTTTGCCGTTTTCCATGACGCAAAGATACCCCTAGCGCGGCGCTCTCTCCAGGGAAAATTGTAACCAGACATCACGAGGGTCCAGTGTGCGCTTATTTGTTACAAATTCACCACGCTGCTGCTCAGGATTGTTACAGGAGCGCTGGATACACTGAGTCCGTCTTTTTCACCGGGAAGCTGGGATGGATAGGAAGTACCTTTGGCCCTTGCCATTTTTGTTACCCATACTATTGAGCGCTTGCGCCCCCGGACCCAAACTTCCCATACCCAAGATGCATGGGCCGGCGCACTATCTTGCGGATCACGAGGCTTGGGCTGGCAGCAGTCAGAAGCTGCGGTTGCAAGATAGTGCGCCGCTCGAAGACTGGTGGCGTCTTTTCGGCTCGCACGCCCTGAATCAGGACGTACACACGGCGTTGCGCGCCAACCCCGATATCCACCAGGCACAATTGGCATTGCTGCGCGCGCATCAGATCGAAAAGGTCGCTGCCGCAGGATTGGCTCCGCAGATCATCGGAAACGGTCAGTTGGCGCGCAGTCGTGCGCTGCGCACCGGGGCCAACGGCGGGACCAGTTATCGCATTCCGGGCAATCTATACTCCCTGCTGCTGGGTTCCGTGGAAGTCAGTTATAGCCCAGATCTCTTCGGCAAGGCGACTGATCGTCTGCAGGATGCACAGGCTCAACGTAAAATCTCTCAGGCACAACTCAGCGCCACGCAGCAGGTCGTGGCCGCTGCCGTGGCGAAAGCGTTGATCAGCGCGGCGGCGGCGCAAGACCAGTGGCGCTCTGCGCGGCAAATCGCTGCGGCCGATGCGCGCCTGCTACACCTGATCCAGCAGGAATACCAGCTCGGAGCCAGCAACTTGCAGGTCTTACGCCAGCAGGAGGCCTTGACCGCCTCGGCCAAGGCGGCCGTTATCCCCCTGCGCGTGGAAATGTCCCGACAACAGCATGCTCTGGCGACGTTATTGGGCCGCTATCCTGCACAAGGCGCGCCCTTCCCTTCTCTCCACGAGTTTCACTTACCCAAAAACATTCCTGCCGTGGTGCCCTCACGGCTGCTGATGCAACGACCGGATATCGTCGCCGCCCGAGCAGCGGTAGAAGCAGCGGCGGCCGAAGCGCATCTTGCAGCTGCCGATCGCTACCCGCAGATCGACATCAGTGCCGATCTGGGAAAGGCAGCTCAGTCTGGGACGCTGTTTTTCAGTCCTGTCTCGACCTTGTGGGGACTGGCGGGCAGTATCGTGGCACCGATCTATGAAGGTGGGGCCCTGCGGGCGCAGGAAAAAGCCGCGGTAGACTCCTACCGGATTGCCGTATCGCACTATCACCAGGTCGTACTCAGGGCGTTTCGCCAGGTTGCCGACGCATTGCGCGCCTTGCAGGGGGCTGATCAGAGCTACACGCAGCGCCGGTTGGCTGCCCAGGCTGCAGAGCAAGCGCTCCATCTGGCGCAAACACGTTACCGAGATGGGGTAAGCAATTACGCTACGGTTCTCGACGCAGAAATCGCCAACGAAAAGGACCAACAGGCCAATTTACAGGCGGAAAGTGAACGATATCTGGATACCGTCGCATTGTTTCTGGCCATGGGCGAGGGTCCTTCGACCTCGTCAAAAGATCACTCACAGGAAAGCCACCCATGAAAAAATCCATTCCGATCGTTGCTTCCGGGATTCTCCTTCTTTTTGGTGCGGTCTTCGCCCTGCATGGGTGGCGGGAGGAACAATTGGCGCAGGCGCGTAAAGAGAATGCCCATCCCCTGGTCACGGTTTCCGCTGCCAAGGCAGCCTGGGCCACGATTACACCGCAAAGTACTGCGGTCGGTCAGATCCGCGCGCAACAAGGGGCGGCACTGAGCCTGCAAACGGCCGGGGTCATTCGTAGCTTGCAGTTTCATTCTGGCGAAACGGTGCAGCAGGGACAGGTCTTGCTGCGCCTCGATCCCGGATCCTTGCCGGGAGCGTTACGGGAGGCGCAGGCACAGGCCAAGTTGGCGACCATCAATGCCCAGCGTGCGGCGCGAGTCTATGCCATACACGGGATTTCGACGGCTGAGCTGGACAGGGCAAAGTACGGTGCGGAGGTGGCGAATGCCAAGGTCCAGTCCTTGCAGGAGGCGCTCGGCAATACCGTACTGCGGGCGCCGTTTTCGGGGGTACTGGGGCTGCGCCAGGTGGAAGTCGGGGAGTATTTGCCGGCGGGAAAAACCGCGGTTCGCCTGGAATCTCCGCAAAATCTACAGGTCGACTTTGCCGTTCCCCAGAATCTCGCTCCGTTCATTCAGCCAGGGGAGAAATTGCGCCTGCAATCCCGTCAGGGGGAAAAGGGTCAGCAATTCGTCGCGCAAGTCATTGCTGTCGATAACCATGTGGATCGCGCAAACCGAGCTCTGACGGTACGCGCGCAGATTCGTAGGTCCGGTTTTTTGCGACCGGGCATGTTCGTTCTGGTGAACCTGCCGACTACATCGCCACAGAGGCGACTGACGATTCCCCAGGTGGCCGTCGCCTATCACAGTTATGGGGACTTCGTGTACCTCCTCAAGCGTCAGGGACAGGACTGGATTGCCGAGGCGACTCCCGTACAGCTGGGTGCGGTGGAAGGGCAGAAGGTGGTCGTGCGCAAAGGCCTGCAGGCGGGCGATCAGGTAGTCACCGCGGGCCAGGTCAAACTGCACAACGGTGATCAGGTCCGCATCAACAACGCCGTTTCTCTTCACTAAGCCGCCGGGTGCCCCATGCGATTTCTGTCCGCCTTCATTCACCGCCCCGTTCTTGCCGTTACCCTGATGGCAGCCCTGTTTCTGCTCGGGCTACGCTCGTTGGGAATGTTGCCGATAACCGAGTTCCCACCTACCAAAAGTGGTCTGATCACGATCACCACCCATTACTTTGGTGCGACTCCCAAAACCGTGAATGCCTTCATCACCGCGCCATTGGAGAAGGCAGTCGCCCAGGTACCAGGCATCAACTACATGACTGCGGTCAGTGAAAATGGAATCTCTATCATCACCTTGTATATGCAGATGGGGGTCAACCCCAACGCCGCCCTGTCGCAAGCACAGATCAAGGTCAACAGCGTCTTGAATCAATTGCCCAAGGGTGTCATGCAACCCGTGGTAGTGGAGATGCCGGGCTCCGGCGCCTATTTGATGTATCTTACGTTTTCGGGACAGGGGCTGAATCAGCAACAGATTACGGATTATCTGACCCGCGTGGTGCAGCCGGCTATCCAGTCGGTCCCTGGAGTGGGGGTTACCTCCATTCTGCCGCCGGGTACGGGGCCAAACGGCAATACCTTCGCCATGCGAATCTGGCTGAATCCACAGAAAATGGCCGTCCTGAGCGTTACCGCGGCCGAGGTACGCGCGGCTCTCAAGGCGAATGACTTCGTCAGTGCCGCCGGACGGCTGCGCGATACCAATACTGCGATCTCGATCACCGCCAACACCGCCTTGCATAGCCCGACGCAGTTTCGCGAATTGGTAGTCAAGACGGTGCATGGAGTGCCGATCACCCTGGGTCAGATCGCGACGGTTTCGTTGGGCGCGCAGACCTATGACTCCTCGGTGTTGGTGAACGGCCAGCCTGCCGTGAACCTAGGCGTCATGCAGGCACCAGGAAGCAACGCCCTGCAAATGGCGACCGGCGTGAAGAAGACCTTATCCCAACTGGCCAAGGCAATGCCGGCAGGGATGCAGGCCAAGGTACTCTACAATGGGGCGCAATTCGTCCGGAGTTCCATCCAGGAAGTGTTGACCGACATTGGTCTGGCACTGTTGATCGTCATCGTCGTGGTGTACCTGTTCCTGGGTTCCTGGCGCGCCCTAGTAGTTCCGGCTCTGGCCATCCCGCTCGCCCTGATCAGCGCCATGACCCTGCTGCACGCGCTTGGCTTCACCCTCAATCTGCTCACCTTGCTGGCGATGGTACTCGCCATTGGACTGGTAGTGGACGATGCCATCATCATCGTCGAAAACGTGCACCGCCATCTGGAACACGGGATGACCCCGATCCATGCTGCCCTGCAGAGCGTGCGGGAGCTCAGCAGTCCCATCCTGGTCATGGCGAGTACCATCGTTGCGGTGTTTTTTCCCATGGTGCTCCTGGGCGGCCTGGTGGGCCAGCTCTTCAGCGAGTTTGCTCTCACCATCGTCGCCACCGTTCTCATGTCGATGATCATCGCCCTCGTTCTGGCACCGATGCTGGCCTCCCGAATTTTGCGTGGGGGACAGCCGGGCCGGTTGGCGGCCCTCGTCGAGCGCGTCTTCGATCGCCTGCGCGCGGCCTATGGCAGAGGATTGGCACGCAGCTTCTCCTATCGCCCTGCGGTGCTCACGGGGGCCGGTTTGTTGGTCGTGGGAGTCGTGGGGCTCTTCTGGCTGAGTCCACAGGAGCTGGCGCCGCCAGCCAATCAAGGAATTGTCTATGTGAGTGGGCTCGCCCAACCGACAGCAACTCTGGAGTACATGGACAAGTACGACCGCTACCTAACCAAGTCGGTCTTTGACCAGATTCCGCAACGAAGCGATAGTTTTGTGGTGAACGGGGTCGGTATTGGCGGCTTCCTGCTCAATAACGAAATGATGTCGGGACTGGTCCTGAGGCCGGAACGTAACAAGACCACGCAGGAGGTCCGTAGCCGCGTACAAGAGCTCTCGGCGCAAGTACCGGGAATGCAACTGGCAGCCTTCGGACTGCCACCTCTCCCCGGCTCGGCGGTGGGTCTGCCCGTGCAGTTTGTGGTCAGCAGTACCTCGGGCGATTACCGGGAGCTCGACGAGGTCGGTGATGCGCTCGTGAAAAAGGCGCGCGCTAGCGGACTCTTCAGTTTTGTGGCCAGCAATCTCGAATACAACGACGTCGTATTGAAGATCCAGATTCACAAGCAGATGCTCGCCAATTTCGGGTTGACCCTGGCCGATGTAGGAAAAAGTCTGGCAACCCTGCTGGGTGGCAATTACGTAAATTACTTCAGCATGGATGGGCTCAGCTATCGCGTGGTTCCACAGGTTCCGGTGGCGTTGCGCGCCAATCCAAATCTGTTACAGAACTATCAGATCCAGACCCCTTCAGGTGCAGATGTGCCGCTGTCCACGTTCGTCACGCTAACGCAGCAAGTCGTTCCCACCTATCTGCCGCAATTCCAGAACCTCCCAGCAGTGACGATCGAGGCCAGCCCGGCGCCGGGGGTGTCTCTGGCGCAGGCGCTCGATTTTTTGCATCGACAAGCCGAGAGCCGGATGTCGAGCAGCGATCAGATCCATTACGCTGGCGTATCCCGGCAATACGAGAAGCAGGGCAGCTCTCTCGCGATCACCTTTGCCTTTGCTTTGATCTTTGTATTGCTCTTGCTCGCGGCCCAGTTCAATGGATTCCGTGATTCCCTAGTCGTTCTTGCCGGCGTGCCGCTTGCTGCCTTCGGCGCACTGTTTCCAGTTGCCCTGGGGCTGTCGAGCATCAACATTTATTCCGAAGTTGGAATGGTCATGCTGATTGGTCTGACCGCGAAACAAGGGATTCTCATTGTGCAATTCGCGCGACAGTTACAGACCGAACGGGGATGGGACCGGGCGTTGGCGGTACGCGAAGCGGCAGCGCTGCGCCTGCGGCCCATTCTCATGACGGTGGCTGCAATGATTGCGGGCGCGGTGCCCCTCCTCTTCGCTACGGGAGGCAACGCGGAGGCAAGGTTTTCCATGGGCCTGGTGATCATTGCCGGGCTCAGTTTTGGGTCCCTCATTTCCCTTTTTGTCATCCCTGCAATCTATAGCCTCTGGGGCGCTGAACTCAAGACGGCAGCGCAGAACAGAGAGAATGGGGCTGTGCTACAAAAAAAGAAAGATCCGAGTTCCATTATGCATCATTGACGTTGGGACCAGGGTAAGATGGTAAGGGGTGGCGTTCACGAAAATGTGTATCTCTTACCTTCTCTCTGCATGTATTTGCCAGAATCGAAGTGCTAGCGATAGACATGCATTGCGTGCAATTGCGCTGTACGCAAGGAAGTGAAAAAACTCTCACACTATGGCTGCGAGCCACTCGTGTTACCGAGCAATACGGGTGGCTGGAGTCCACAATATTATTTTTTGGAGATATGCTGGTTATTCAGAATCCTTACCATATGATATTATTGGTTCTTCGATGTTTCATGTGGGTAGCCTGAGATCCAGTTTACCGAGGATCAGGTAGGCCATGTTGATAAAGTTCTTGTGGGTACGGTAGCCACGGGCTTTTGCCTTGGCGGACTGGAGGAGGCTATTGAAGCCTTCCAGAATCCCGTTGGTGATCTGGCTCTCGAACCAGCGGAGCACACCATCCCAGTGATTCATGACGGTGTAGGCGACCTTGACCATTGGCGGTAATCCGCTGTCCTTGACGTTTTCCACCCAGGCCTTGAGCAGGGTGGCGCCCTGGTGGCGATTCTGGACGGTGAAGATTTCTTGGAAGGTCAGGCGAAGCTGATAAGCCTGTGCTGTCTTGAGGTTCTGGTTCTTGAGGATCTCCCGGAGCCTGGCGCTTTGCTTGGCGGAGAGCTTTCCCGGGTTCTTGAGCCAAAGCCAGCGGCTCTTTTTCAGGTCTGGTTGGGAGAGGGCTTCCCCCTTGCGTACGGCATCTACGGCCTCATTGACGAGCTTCATGAGGTGAAAGCGATCGAAGGTGACCTGGGCGTTGGGCAGGTGTTCTGCGGCCCCTTTTTGGAAGGCTGGCGAGAGGTCCATGCTGACCTCCGTAATGGCCTCGGCGCTGCCGCCATGGGCCTGCAGATCTTCGGCGAACTGCGCAAAAGTCTCGGCATCCTTGCCGGGTGTGGCAAACAGCAGGCGCTTCGCCACGAGGTCCACAAACAGGGTGATGTAATCATGGCCGCGCCGGCTGCTCGTCTCATCGATACCGACGGAATGGACCTCTGACATGTCCGCGGCCTCGCGGGCCTTGGCGACGTAATGATCGAGCACCCGCCAGAGTCGCTGGTCCGTCTCCCGCACTAGGCGGGAGACCGTCAACACGGGCATCTCCCGGACCATGGCCATGACTAGAGCCTCAAAGAGCAGCGTGAATCCCGAGCCTTCCCGCGCCCAAGGGACGGATACCAAATGCACGCCGTGTTCCGGGCAATGGACCCGTGGTACGCGGGCATGGAGATAAGCCGCATGCTGGAAGAAGTCGAGGTGACGCCAGACCTTCTCCTGGGTGTCATAGACCGGGCAGTCCTGGCCGCAGACCGGACAGGGAAACTGACTACCCCTTGGGAAGTTCACATGCAGGTCCAGGCGCTTTTCCTCCACCGTGAACCGCACATCGTCCACCATCCACGGCGGAACCAACCCCAACGCCAGAGTGAACAGTTGATTACCTTGGTCCATCCTTATCCTCAGCTCGCTGCCCTTCCCATAAAGCAATCATACCGCCTTACCCACTCAATGTGTCGAGGAGCCATATTATTGGATAAAATTTTCACACCGTAACAAGATGTAACAGAGATACACGTTGTTACAAAAAATAGGTTGATGGATATTTTTGTGGTATCTACCATTACATCAGCTTTTATGATTATTTAGATTACATTACTATATTACCATAGTCTAATTAATCAATTGAAGGCTCATGTGAAAAATTCATCATGATAGGAGTTGACCATGAATGCAAAACAAATCTATGTAGCCGTCGCGATAGCAGCCTGGACACCTATGGCCGCGTTTGCCGCAAATGTACCTCTCGATCCGATACATAATTCGCTGGATCCGCAAAGCCCGTTTGCGACGCTGTATTTGCCTCAAAATGCGCCCATCGCTGCGGATAGAGTGGGGCCAGAATCATGGACTCATGCCTATGGAAATCCGCAACATAATGCCGCATTCTCGGTGCGAGCAAATGCGCCGCAGTGGATTCGTCAGGGAGTGCGCTGGAACTTTCCAGAGGCGCGTGCCTGGCCATTGAACGACGATCATCCCTACGGGGAAAAAGTGGACGGATTAAAAGAAGCCCTGCCAGTGCAGACGCAGTTTTATGGCAACGCATTGGGGGTTTCCGTAGTGCGTGGTGTTGTGTATGCCGAAAGCGATGATATGTTCGCCTATGCCATCAACGCAAAGACCGGAAAATTGATTTGGCGATCCAGCCCGGTGGCTAATACGCTCATGGGAAATCCATTGGTAGTTGGTAACCATGTCTATCTCTCGGCAGGCAGTGTTTCTTTCAATTTTGCGAACGTCATGGAATATAAAAAGGATCCAGAAAAAGCCGGTCGTGGAAAGGACATCAGCTACAACGGGGTATTCTGCCTGAACAGAAAGACGGGCAAGCTGGAATGGAGTTTTAAGACTGCGGGAGACGCGATGCCGACACCAGCGTACGCAGATCACTCCCTTTTCATCAGTACCGGCGATGGGAATATATACCGAATCTCCTCAACCGATGGCAAACCGGAATGGAAAACCCATGTCGGCGGCATTGCCAACATGTCCAGTCCAGTAGTCATGGGTGGGCGGGTATATGTCTCCATGTCCGTGATTCCCGGCCTGTATAGTCTGGATATTCATTCTGGAAAGGTGATCTGGAAAGGTGAAATCCCGGGTGCGGTGAATACCGGGATGGGGGATGTCTCTCCCGCAGCCGCAGATGGCATTGTGGTAATGGATACTGTCGCAAACGCAAAAATCGTCGACGGAAAGCCAACCATGGAAACCATAGTGCGGGCCTTTAATGGTAAGACGGGACAGGTATTGTGGACTGATAATCTGGGGCGCGGTCCAAAGATTCCTGCATTCAAAGGCGGTGTGCCGATGATTCACGATAATATGGTCTACGTCGGCAGTCCTGTAACGTCTGATTACACCGCAATTGACCTTCACACTGGCCAGGTCAAATGGACATGGAAAGTACCGAACCCAGGTCCTGCGGGTGCGGGGCGTGGAGCACCCACCTATTATCAGGGAACGCTCTATATCTCCACTGGGCCGGATATCTACGCGGTGAACCCCAAGAACGGTCACCTCATCCACAGTTACCACGTAGGAGGACGTTTCGGCATCGTGAACCCCACTATCGTCGGCGGCACCATGTACCTGGGCAACTCGTGGGACTGGGTAAATGCGGTACCAGTGAAGGATGTGAACCCGCAGTTCAGCTAACAACCGATTAATTTCTACTTAGAGGCAAATATGGCAACGACAATCGAAAGCGGTGGTCAGCAGACTATCGAGAGCAAACATTTATGGCGGATCATGGCCATCGGTATGCTGGCAGTACGCTTTGTTCAGGGGTGGATATATTGGGGTGGTGGCTCTCGCCGCTTCATCTATGGTCCACAAAAAATTAATCCTGCTGGCCATTGGATGGCGTACAAGTTCCAAACCGCCATGCCTGGGGCGATTCTTGGCACCAGCCATCTGGTATCGTTTTTACTGCATCATTTTGTCCTGCTATATGCAGGAGTCATTATCTTCAGTGCAGTGGAATTGATTTCCGGGCTCATGTTGATTTCTGGCTTTCTCACTCGTCTCGCTGCAATCATGACGCTTGGATTGTCGTTCACTCTGATGCTCCTTTTTGGTTGGCAGGGTGCCACTTGTATCGACGAATGGACAATGGCGGCGTCCAACTTCGGTATGGGCATTGCTCTTTTTCTGATCGGTGGTGGAGCGTATTCCATCGATAACTGGTTATTGAAAACCAAACCCTCGCTCGGAACAAAGGGATGGTTCCGCTGGTTGGGCGGGAGCGAGCCTTTACCTCTGTCGGATGCCGCGTTCAAAAAACTGGCACTGACGCTGTTCTGGATTGCCGTCATCTTCATCGTGGCAACCTATTCTTACTACCGTGGCTCCGTCATAACGCCCTTTCACGGCGACCCTACTGGAGTAAAGGTACATCATGTGCAAATGCGTGACCTGCAGATTGCGCCAGATGGGAGTGTTACGGTTCATATGTATGTGAACGCCGGTACCGCTTCGGTTCCATCTCATATCATCTCAGCTCGTCTGTTGGATTACGCGGGAAAAGTTGTTGAGGTATGGGATGGCAAACAGTTATCACGCCTGCCTGCTAATGACATCCACAATGACTACGCCTATCAACAGATCAGTCCAGATCCGATATTGGGCCTGAAAGCAGGGCTAGGAGCTGCCGCTACCGTACACCTGCCGGTCAGCGATTCGTCAGGCTTCCTGGGTACCAGTGCTGGGCCGTACCAATTACAGATCCTGACGATCAATGGAAAAACAATGTCTGTATCTGGTCAGATAGAGGGATGACCTGGTTTTTCTCTGCTTGTCTTGTTACATAAGTTCACAAATCCTCGGCACTCCTTCAAGATTGGATAGGAGATATGTAAGTTCAGCTTGTTGGGTGCCAGGTACGGGATTTTTAACGGATAGACACAATGGTTCATTGTTGAGATTCGCTTGGCGATCGCATTCACTGCTGAAACGGGTTTATCCCGCGCACAATGAGTGAACAGATGTTTTTTCGCCAAGTACTGGGAGCAGTTCGCCTCCGCCTCCAAAGGCCGAACTACTGGGAACACTTGACAATCTTTTGATGCATCTGCGCAATACTTGGCAGATATTTGTTGTCAGCCAAATCTCCCTGGATCAGCCTAAACTCCTGCAGTGATGAAGGAGAATGCATCCAGCGGGATGCCTGGCACTCGGCAGCCAGGACAGCCTTCTTCGAAACGCCATTGCCCATCCCGATCCAGCCAGCCACGTGGCGCAGAAGGGGATGTTCTGCGGCCATAACGGCTTCGTGGTATGCGCTCTTTTCTCGGGTTCCCGCGATCGCTACCAACCAAAGCCAAGTCCTTCCAGCTT
Organism: Acidithiobacillus sp. AMEEHan; assembly: GCF_030996345.1. Classification (NCBI taxonomy): domain Bacteria; kingdom Pseudomonadati; phylum Pseudomonadota; class Acidithiobacillia; order Acidithiobacillales; family Acidithiobacillaceae; genus Acidithiobacillus; species Acidithiobacillus sp. AMEEHan. The sequence continues at coordinate 2,159,510 of NZ_CP118747.1, forward strand.
GGGAGACACTGGTATTCAAGATGACTGGCGAGAGAGCAACACAGTAGCCCGGTTGTGGAATGCTGGAGAAGTACGGAACATCGGGAATGTGTCCCACCTTGGCAATGACCTTGGAAGAATCAACGTACAAAGGGATATGCAGGCCGGAGAGCTTTTTCGCAGCGGTCTTGCTGGCTTCATGACCCTCCAACGCATGTGTCGAGAGATATTCGCAGGCTTTGCTGGGGTCGCCGATGATCTCCGCAGAGGCCGTGACTGCCACCGCCAGCATGGCAACTGCCAATACGGATAAGATGCGGGTTTTCATTTCTACCTTTTCATGGTGCTCCCTCCATGGGGAGTGGCAATGAAAGAGTCATCAATACACTGGGACGAGTGCATAGCCTTTCTCTTGGTAAGCGATCACCGAGATGAATCCATTTTCTACGGGATGCACTTCTGGAACCAGATTTTTGGGATGGACATCCATCCCATGCATGGCGACTCCACAGGCTTGAAATACTACGCCAGTTCTGCTCAGTTTGGCGATTTCCTGTTGTAGGTCAGCTACACTCCGCTCATCCAAATAGGAAATTCCACGACGGTCCTTGGTCAGAAAGGCAACGTCTGGACCTATGAAAACCACTATAAAATGCGGTGTTACGTGTTGCTGAAGAAACTGCTTCTCGGTAAGCGCAACGACTTTTAGAAGATGGTCCACGCCATCAGGCTTTTTGATATTGATCAAAAATATCGCCTTAGCCGAGTGTAGGCCGGAAAGGGCCGCCGAGTCATTGAGCGTGTCGCCAAAGACGGATGGTGCCATAGCGAATAGCGGAAATAAAAGAAATAAAAATATTCTTGAGGTCTTCATAAGACTGTCCTCTGGTATTTCGCTCTGCGCGCGTTATCCCTACCTGACAATGGCCTCAGGGTGCTCTTTAAGGAGGGAGACGTAGGCAGGGTTCATTTCCTGCTTGGGGAAAAAGGCTTTCCAGGTACGAATGGATAGCAATTGCTGTGGCGGTGGGGCAAATACGAAATCCTGCTTCTCTACCATCGTGTGACAAGCAATACAGGAGCCTATCTTCCCGAAAGAAATCAGCGTTCCATCAGGCTTATAGGCTGCCATGACCCAATTTCGATCTGCTCTATCATACCCGTCAAACTTGAGCATTGCCGTCACACCGGTTGGTTTTCTGTTTTTGTTGAAGTTTTCCTTCACGAGCAGGCTGCCATTTTCATATCGGGTAACATGGACGATGCCACCTGCTTGTGAAATGGATTGCACGGCAGCGGCATTGGCGAGATCGATCGTAAAGGCATCCACTGTGCGGGAGCCGGCCTGGAATGGAGAGCTTTCTGGCATGATGGCATGGTTTTTCTGCAGAACCTGAATCTTTTGCCAGAGCGCCTGCGGCGTCGGCACAGTCTCCACTCCAGCCATCGCGGGGCCGATTGCCGCACCGGATATTCCAACTACCGCAACCAAGCATAAGATATTTTTCATGGGCCTCTGCTCCTATGTGGGCGTTTCTCAAGCTAAACTACGCTCAACCCAAAGAAAACACCAGTTCCGTTAGCGGCTATCAAAGTGTGGCTATTTAGCGTTCGCGCCTGGCCCCGGTGGCGTCGCGGCGAGATGACCGGACTCGGGCAGAGGGAAGGACCGCCGCCAGTCGCAATGCGGGCGTTGCCCGCAGGATGGGCCGGGCGGAACACTCTCGTCGCCTTACGCGGAGGAAAAATGCCGACCTAGATCGCAAAGGCGGCTTGGTTTCTCCTGCATCAGCGGCTTATAATAGTAGCCCTTTCGCCATAGGGCGGGAGGGAGTGTTCCGGCCGATGGTGAAAGCATGACAAATAATCTCTACTCTCCAGATTTTGAACGCGATTCTTGTGGTTTTGGCCTCATTGCCCAAATGGACAACCAAGCCAGTCACAGCATCGTGGCCACGGCCATTGGCTCGTTGGCCCGCCTGACGCATCGTGGGGCGGTCGCCGCCGACGGCAAGAGTGGAGACGGTTGTGGGCTGCTCATCCAGATGCCGCAGGAGTTTTTTCGTGCGGTGGCTACCGAGTCGAGCATCACTCTGCCATTGCGCTTTGCCGTAGGGCAGTTTTTTCTGCCCCGCGATGGGCAGCGGGCGGAAGGAATCCGCAAGATCATTGCGGAAGAAGCGCAAGCCCTGGACCTTGCCCTCCTCGGCTGGCGCAGCGTGCCGACCGTGGCTGAAGCCTGCGGTGCGGAAGCGCTGAAGACCCTTCCAAGTGTCGAGCAGGCATTCCTCAGCGGTGAGGAGGCAGATGACGATGCCTTCGAGCGTCTCTGTTATCGCCTGCGCCGGCGAGTGGAAAAACGTTGCGCCGCCGACAGCGACTTTTTTGCAGTCACTTGCTCGAGCCGGGTGATCGGCTACAAGGGGCTGGTCATGCCCGAGCATCTGCCCGATTTTTATCCCGATCTGCGCGATCCGCGTTTTGCATCGGCGCTGGTCAGCTACCATCAGCGCTTCTCCACCAACACCTGGCCGGAGTGGCGTCTGTGCCAGCCCTTCCGAATTCTCGCCCACAACGGCGAGCTGAACACCATCCAGGGTAACCGCAACTGGGCTCGGGCACGTGCCCCTCTGCTGCAATCTGATCTCTTGCCCATGGACGAGGTGCTGCCAGCGGTTGGTGGCGGCAGCGACTCTTTCAGCTTGGATAATATGCTCGAACTGTTGGTGCAGGGTGGCATGGACTTTTTCAAGGCCCTGCGCTTGCTGATTCCGCCGGCCTGGCACAATGTGCCCAATATGGCTCCGGAACTGAGGGCCTTTTATGAATACCACTCCATGCGCATGGAAGCCTGGGATGGTCCCGCTGGCCTGGTGCTCAATAACGGGCAGATGGCGGTCTGCGCCCTGGATCGCAATGGCCTGCGGCCGGCGCGCTATGTCATCACCCGCGACCGCATCATCAACATCGCCTCGGAAGTGGGTGTGTTCGACTACGCGCATCAGGACATCACCGCGCAAGGACGGGTGGGTCCCGGTCAGATCCTCGCAGTGGATCTACGCGATGGTCAGTTGCTGGACAATAGCAGCATCGATTTGCGCATTCAGAGCAGCGCCCCTTACGGCGACTGGCTGGCAGAATATGCCGAACATCTGGACGTAGACGACGATGCGCCGGAAATCGCCCGCTCGGTAACGGACCTCGTTGCCTGGGAAAAGGCCTTTGGCGTCAGTATGGAGGAGGAAGATCAGGTCATCCGGGTGCTCGCCGAAGGTGGCCAGGAGGCGGTCGGCTCCATGGGCGACGATACTCCGGTGGCGGTGCTTTCCACTCAGCCGCGCCATCTGGCCGACTACTTCCGTCAGCAATTTGCCCAGGTTACCAATCCGCCGATCGATCCGTTGCGGGAATCTCTGGTCATGTCCCTGAATGCCATCCTAGGTACGGAGAGCAATCTCTTTGCCGAGCGCCCGGAGTATGCGCGGCGCATCGAGGTGCATTCGCCAGTGCTGTCCGACGCTGCCTTTCAGGCACTGGTTTCGCGTACGGAACCCGCCTTCCGCGCGCAGATTTTCAGCATCTGCTATCCGCGCAGCGGTGATCTCGAATCTGCGGTCACCAGTCTCTGTGCAGAAGTCGTGGCGGGAGTGCAAGCGGGAGCTGTGATCGTGGTGCTGGACGACAGCGGATTGCAGAGGGATCAGGTCTATATCCCTGCGCTCATGGCGGCGGGTGCGGTGCATCACGCCCTGATCGACGCCGGCTTGCGTACCCGCTGCAATATTCTTGTCGCTACTGCCCACGCTCGTGACCCCCATCACTTCGCCACACTCATCGGCTACGGCGCTACCGCAGTTTATCCCTACCTCGCCTATGCCATTGTGCGCAGCCTGGCCGAGCGTCGTGCCTTCAGCCAGCCTGTGGGGGTGACCAAGGCCTTGGCCAATTACCGAAAGGGGATCGACAAAGGGCTCTACAAGATTCTCTCCAAGATGGGGATCTCCACCCTTGCCTCCTATCGCAGCAGCCAGCTCTTTGAGGCGTTGGGACTGTCTTCGCGGGTGGTAGAGCGCTGCTTCCGCGGCACAGTCACTCGTATCGAGGGGGCAGATTTCCGGCACCTAGAGGCGGACGTGCGTCAACTCTTGGCAGATGCTTGGCGTCCGCACCGGCGGATGAGTGCTGGCGGTCAGCTGAAATACATCCATGGTGGCGAATACCATGCCTACAACCCGGATGTCGTCGCCAGTCTGCAGGCCGCCACCCGCTCCGGCCGCCAGGAGGATTATCGCAGTTTCGCTGAGCTGGTGAACGGACGGCCGGTCACCAATCTTCGCGATCTGCTGCACCTGCGCGGTGGTAAGGCGATCCCGCTGCATGAGGTGGAACCCGTCGAGGGCATTACCCCACGCTTCGACACCGCGGCGATGTCCTTGGGCGCGCTTTCACCCGAGGCGCATGAGGCCTTGGCCATTGCCATGAACACTATTGGCGGGCGCTCCAACTCCGGCGAGGGTGGCGAAGATCCTGCCCGCTATCACAACAACAAGGTCAGCAAGATCAAACAGATCGCCTCCGGCCGCTTCGGTGTGACGCCGGAGTATGCGGTCAATGCCGAAGAGTTGCAGATCAAGATCGCTCAGGGCGCCAAGCCTGGCGAAGGCGGTCAGTTGCCCGGGCACAAGGTCAGCGGCATCATCGCGCGCCTGCGCTATGCCAAGGAAGGTGTGGCGCTGATCAGCCCGCCGCCGCACCATGATATCTATTCCATCGAAGACCTCGCACAGCTCATTTTTGACCTCAAGCAGGTCAATCCCAGCGCTTTTGTTTCGGTCAAACTGGTCTCCGAAGCCGGTGTGGGCACCGTCGCTGCCGGGGTGGCCAAGGCCTATGCCGATCGCATCACCATCGCTGGCTACGACGGCGGCACTGGTGCCAGCCCACTGACTTCAGTGAAATACGCCGGTTCTCCCTGGGAGCTGGGGCTGGCGGAAACTCAGGTCACCCTGCGCAAGAATTTCTTGCGCCATCGCGTGCGTCTGCAGGTCGACGGTGGCTTCAAGACAGGGCTCGATGTGGTGAAGGGCGCCTTGCTCGGCGCTGAGAGTTTTGGCTTTGGTACCGCACCGATGATCGTGCTGGGCTGCAAGTATCTGCGCATCTGCCACCTCAACAACTGCGCCACCGGGGTGGCTACCCAGGACGAGACCTTGCGCAAGCACTTCAAAGGGCTACCAGAACTGGTAATCAACTACTTCCGTTTTGTTGCCGAAGAAGTGCGCGAGATCATGGCCGAACTTGGCATTCGTCGTTTCGACGACCTGGTGGGGCGCAGTGACCTACTGGAGATCGGCAAGGCGGCAACGGACAAACAGGCCGCCCTGGATCTGCGCCCACTGCTCGGCAATGCCGCGCTGGAAAATGCTGATCACAACATTCATCAGCAGGATCGCAATCCGCCCTTCGACCGAGGCGAACTTGCCGAACAAATCGTGGCCGATGCCCGTCCGGCCCTGGAGGAAAGAATTCCCACACGGCTGCACTATCGCATCCAGAACACCCACCGCTCCATCGCGGCGCGACTGGGGGGCGAGATCGCCAAGCGCTACGGTAATGCCGGTTTGCCCGATGACTGCGTCCACGTCGAGCTGCATGGCACCGCCGGACAGTCCTTCGGCGCCTTTTCCGTTCAGGGCATGACCCTGCGCTTGCACGGGGATGCCAATGATTATGTCGGTAAGGCCATGAATGGTGGCCGCATCATCATTGCGCCGCCCGAGAATGTCCCCTATGTCGCCGCCGAATCGGCCATCATCGGCAATACCTGTCTCTATGGCGCCACGGGCGGGATGCTGCACGCCGCTGGGCGCGCCGGCGAGCGCTTTGCGGTGCGTAACTCCGGAGCGATTGCGGTCATCGAGGGCGCTGGCGATCACGCCTGCGAATACATGACCGGTGGCCAGGTCATCATTCTCGGACGGGTTGGCGTCAATTTCGGCGCCGGCATGACCGGTGGTCTCGCTTTCGTGCGCGATGCCGACGGCCAGTTTCCGAATCGCGTCAATGGCGAGTTGGTCAACGTCCATCGCATCGATACCGAATCCATGCGCGGTTACGAAATCTTATTGAAACGCCATGTCAAACGTCACCTAGAATGGACTGGTAGCCTGCTGGCCCAGGACTTGCTCAACAATTGGTCGCGCTTTGTCGCACAGGTCTGGCTGGTGGTGCCCAAGGCGGCCAAGCTCGATGTGTTGCTCGAAGAAGCCAGTTGACCCTGCCCATCGCGAGGAATCATCATGAACAACTTTGCCTTTTTGGAAGATGGTCGACAGGATCCCAAGAAACTGCCGGTAGACGAGCGACGTGAGGCGTTCCGCGAGATCTACGAAGTCTTCGATCTCGACAGCGCTCGCCTGCAAGCCGACCGCTGTCTGCATTGTGGCAATCCTTACTGCGAGTGGAAGTGTCCAGTACACAACTACATTCCCAACTGGTTACAGTTGATCGTCGAAAACCGCATCGAGGAGGCCGCGACCCTCTCCCATAGCACCAATACCCTACCGGAAATCTGCGGTCGCATCTGTCCCCAGGATCGTCTCTGCGAAGGCGCTTGCACCCTCAACGAAGACTATGGCGCGGTAACCATCGGTAACCTCGAAAAGTTCATTACCGAGGAGGCCCTGGCGCGGGGTTGGAAGCCGATACGGGAGCCGGTAGAGCGTTTGGGCAAGCGCGTGGCGGTGGTCGGCGCTGGGCCGGCGGGACTCGGCTGTGCCGATATCCTCAATCGCAATGGCGTCGATGTGGTCGTCTTCGATCGCTACCCCGCCGTGGGTGGCTTGCTGACCTTCGGCATCCCGCCCTTCAAACTGGAGAAGGAAGTCGTCGCCCGACGCGCCGACCTGCTGCAGGAAATGGGCATCGAATTCCGTCTTGGACAGGAAGTGGGTAAGGACATCCCCTTTTCCGATCTGCTGCGCGACTTCGACGCCGTGTTTCTGGGCATGGGAACCTACAAGGCGAAGCAGGGGCATTTTCCCGGTGAGGGCCTGCCCGGGGTCTACAAGGCATTGGACTTCCTCAACGGCAATATCTCTCATCTGATGGCCCTGCCGGATCCGCTGCATCCGTACATCCGTTTGGCCGGCAAACGCGTCGTCGTTCTTGGCGGTGGTGATACCGCCATGGACTGCGTGCGCACCGCTATCCGGCAAGGGGCAACGGCGGTCAGCTGCGTCTATCGCCGCGACGAAGAAAACATGCCCGGTTCCCGCCGGGAGGTGAGCAACGCCCGCGAGGAAGGGGTGAAATTCCTTTTCAATCGCCAGCCCGTGGAGATCGTTGGTAACGCCGAGTCTGGTCCGCAGGGAGTCAAGGTCTTGCGCACCCAGTTGGGAGAGGCCGACGCCAAGGGTCGCCGATATCCCGAAGTCGTGCCCGGCTCGGAGGAGACCTTGGCCGCCGATGCGGTAATCATTGCCTTCGGCTTCGACCCCTCCCCCGCTGCTTGGTTCGACGACTTTGGCATTGCCACCGACAAGGCTGGCAGGGTGACTGCCAATGCCCAGTTCCAAACCAGTAACCCAAAGGTTTTTGTGGGCGGTGACATGCACCGTGGCTCTGACCTCGTGGTCACGGCGGTCGATGAGGGGCGTCGGGCTGCCGAAGGCATCCTCGACTTTTTGAGTGCCGCAGAATGAGCAAGGCAGACCGCTTCCTGCGTGCCTGCCGGGGACTGGAGGTAGATCGCACGCCAGTCTGGCTGATGCGCCAGGCCGGGCGCTACCTGCCCGAATATCGCGCTACGCGCAGCCAGGTATCGGATTTCCTGAAGCTATGCCAGACGCCGGAACTCGCCTGTGAGGTGACGTTGCAACCCCTGCGGCGCTTCGATCTCGACGCCGCCATCCTCTTTTCCGACATCCTGACTGTGCCCCACGCCATGGGAATGGAGCTGGATTTTCTCGAGGGCGAGGGCCCGGTGTTTCGTAATCCTTTGCGCCAAGCCAGCGATCTGCAGCGCTTGGGGCAGCCCGATCCAGAGCAGGATCTACGCTACGTCATGGACGCGGTACGTCTCATTCGCCGGGAGTTGGACGGCCAGGTGCCGCTCATCGGTTTTGCCGGCAGCCCCTGGACCCTCGCCTGCTATATGATCGAGGGCCGAGGTAGCCGCGAGTTCCTGCATACAAAGACTTGGTTGTATTCCGACCCAGAAAGCCTGGAAGCACTGCTTGAACGTTTGGTGACGGCACTGACAGACTACCTGCACGGGCAAGCCGCGGCGGGAGCGCAGGCACTGATGCTGTTTGATACCTGGGGCGGTACGTTGACGACTTCTGCCTACGAGCGTTTTTCTCTGGCACCCATGCGACGGGTCATCGCCGGACTGCGCGCCATGCCGGAGGCCAAGGAGCTGCCCATTATTCTCTTCAGCAAGGGCGGTGCTAACTGGTTGGAGCGCATGGCCGCGAGCGGCGCCAACGTCATCGGTCTGGATTGGACCATCGATATCGACATGGCGCGCAGACGTCTGGGTAAGAACGTCGCCGTACAGGGCAATCTCGACCCGATTGCGCTCTATGGGCAAAGCGCCCTGTTGCGCTCCGAAATCGAGAACATCCTCTGCGCGAATGCGGGAAGGCCGGGACACATCTTCAACTTGGGCCACGGTATCACGCCGCAAACGCCGATAGATAATGTTGAACTACTGGTAGAGACCGTACACGCATGGAACGGTTGCGGCAACGACAGCGTTTACGAAGAATATTGAGGGGCCTCGATCTAGCGCGATTGACTACCGTGACGCCAAGCCTCCCACGCATCGCGCAGGCGGTGGCGATGAGGGTCCAGATAGGTAATTGCAGCGCCCTCCTCCATCCGGTGTAACGACTCCCGTATCAGACGCTGCGTCTCTTTCGCGAGTTCTCTCCGACCCAGTTGCGGCGACAAGGGCGAACCGAAGTGGATGCGCAGGGTGAGCGGTGCCGAGGCCGTGAGCCGCCACAGATGTCCCGCAAGGGTATCGTCGCCAATGAATGGGCAGACCCGATCCGCACGTCCGGGACGGAGGACATCCTCATAACGCAGGGTAACCGGTACCACCATAGTGCCAGAACTGACGGCGGTCTCGAAAGGAGCGGCGAAAAAGTCGCCAACGTCCGTGCCGTCGCTTGTCGTCCCCTCGGGAAAGATCGTGAGAATACGGCCATCACGAAGAACCTTGGCCGCCTCTTTCAAAACCCGCTGACTGGCCCTAGCGTCGCTACGGTCGATGAAGAAGGTTCCCAGGCGACGTGCCAAACGCCCAAAGAGAGGCCAAGACTCCATCTCCTTTTTGGCGACAAACTGACCTGGGCGAATCGCGGCGAGTGCCAGAATATCCAGATAGGATACGTGATTGGCCGCCAACATTGTCGGCGCCATCGGCAAGGTCCCAGCTACCCGGAGCCGGATTCCCAGGATGCGCAGCGCAACGCCACACCACCAGCGAAATACCGCCAGCGCCGATCCATCGATTTCCGCCTTGCGTCCGTAGTACCACCAGCTCAGGGGAAACGCCAGAACCAGATGCAGGCCGAGGGCGGGGATACGCCACAAGCGGCGATAGAAACGCGGTTTGCTGCGCCGCAGGATGCGGTCGCTGGGGTACGGGATCAGTTGCGCTTGTGCAGACGAGGAGCGACGTCGCCAACGAAAGATCATTTGCCTTGGGCCACAGGATCCAGAAAACGTTGCTGGTAGCGCGAAGTAATCAGTCGTGAATCGCACCATACAAAAAAGTCGGCGCAGTGAAACTGGGGATCCCAATACGGCTCGCCTCCCAGCCGCACTCCCGCCCGTAAGTAGCCTTTCAGCAGTGTCGGCAACTCGACCGGCTCCACCTGAGCGTCGGGATCGAAGCCGGGTACCGGGCGCAGGGGAAACACGCGCTGTTCGGCTGGCACCATCTGCTGCTCCAGCGAACGATAGAGGGCACCAAGCGCCGGACCATTGGTGCTATGCACGCTGGCGCAACCCATGAGATGTTCGATGTCCCACATGCCCATGGCCTCTGCCAAGCCTGACCAAAGAAGAACGATCACGGCGCCTTGGCGATAGTCTGGATGTACGCAAGATCGACCGAGTTCCATGACCCGCGAGCCGAGTGCCAAGGGACGCGACAGGTCGAATTCTGTCTGCGCGTAGTAGCGCCCTACCTTGGCTACCTGTTCCGGCAGGAAAAGTCGGTAGGTACCGACTACTTCCTGTCGAACCTCATCCTCGACGATCAGGTGCTCGCAGAAGGGATCATACTCATCCTGATCGATTCCCGGCGGGCCACTTAGCTGGGCACCAAATTCCGCACTGAAAACTCGATAGCGCAGCCGCTGCGCCGCCTCGATCTCGTCCTGATGACGAGCGAGATACAGTCGCAGCGAGCGCTCGCCCTTTTTGGTATTACGACCCATGTCTTTCTGGACTTGCGTTTCGAGCATCCCTCAATCCCCCTATTCGGGTTGCAGCAGACAGTAGTATGACCAAAAACTATGACAATAGTGCGACAGTTTTATGACATTTTGATGACAACCGCTGCGAGTTATAGGCCACATACTACGCAATGCTGACAAGAAAAGACAAGAAACTCAAACTCATAAAAACGCCTCACGGAGGATCGTATGGGCGCGGTCCGGCCCGGTGGAAACGATGGCCAGGGGACGTTCCACCAGCTCCGCCAAGGCTTCGAGATAACTTCGCGCATTTTCTGGCAGCTCTTGCCAACGCTGAACACCGGCAGTGGATTCTGACCAGCCCGGAAAACTTTCGTAGACGGGTTCACAATCAGCCAGAGATTCGGCACCCCCCGGCAGGTCACGACACTCCACACCCCGCACCCGGTAGCCAGTGGCGACACGAATCTCCGCCAAGCCGTCGAGCACGTCGAGTTTGGTCATACACAAGCCGTTTACCCCGTTTACCCGACAGGAAGCGCGCAAGGCCACGGCGTCGAACCAGCCACAACGACGCGCACGCCCGGTGGTGGCACCAACTTCGCCACCCTTCTCCGCCAGCCACCGCCCGGTATCATCGAAGAGCTCCGTGGGAAACGGGCCAGAACCAACGCGCGTGGTGTAGGCCTTGGTGATGCCGAGAACATAGCCCAATTCGCCCGGCCCTACCCCGGTACCCGCAGCAGCGGCGCCGGCCACCGTATTGGATGAGGTGACAAACGGGTAGGTGCCGTGGTCGACGTCGAGCATGCTCCCTTGCGCCCCCTCAAACAGGATCCGTCCGCCCGTCGCCTGAATCTGGCTGAGGCGCAGAGAGACATCGGCAACCATGGGCGCCAGCCGCTCTGCATAGGCGAGGCTTTGCTCCAGCGTCTGATGAAAATCTTCCGGCTGTTCTTTGAAGTAGTGTTGCAGTACGAAGTTATGGTAATCCAGCGCTTCGCCAAGTTTTGCCGCGAAGCGTTCCCGGTGAAACAGATCCGCCACCCGTAACGCCCGCCGCGCTACCTTGTCTTCATACGCGGGTCCAATTCCCCGCCCGGTAGTTCCGATGCGTGCGTCCCCCTTGGCCCGCTCACGGGCAAGATCGAGCCGCTTGTGGTAGGGCAGAATCAGAGGACAGGCGTCTGAAATTACGAGACGCCGTACCGCATCCGGAACGGCCTTCAGCAAAGGATCCAGTTCTTCGAACAAGGCGACGGGGTCGAGCACTACGCCGTTACCGATGAGACATTGCACACCCGGCCGCAGAATGCCCGATGGGATGAGATGCAGCACCGTTTTTTTACCCGCGATGACCAGGGTATGACCGGCATTGTTACCGCCTTGGAAGCGCGCGACTGCCTGACACTGCTCGGTAAGCCAGTCGACAATCTTGCCCTTACCCTCATCACCCCACTGGGTGCCTACCACCACTACGTTCCTGGACATCGATAGCGACTCCGCGAAAAATCAGGATGCAGAAAAGGGAAATTCAGGCTCGTGGCCGGCCAGTTTCCATCGCCCCCCCTCCGCCACCAGGCAGGCGTCAAAGCCTGCTGGAAGTGCTTGCGCGGGAGCGCCACCAGCCAGATCCTGGACAACGGTATACCCTTGTGCCCGTAGGTCCTCAATGGCCTGCCACAGGCTGGGGTCGGAACCACCCGGAGCCCAGACCCGTGGAGAACTTCTTTCCTCCATCAGATCGCGCAGCAGGGGACGCAAATCCAGACTGAATCCGGTCGCCGGACGATAGCGGCCAAAGGCCTTGCCGACACCGTCATAACGCCCGCCGCGGGCAATCGCCGCGCCCCGCTGCGGCGAAAATACGGCAAAGAGCATGCCAGTGTGGTAGCGATGCCCTTGCATTTCCGCCAGATCCGCGCGAATGCTGAGCTGCGGATAGCGCTGGACGAGCACTTGCCAGACAAAATCGAGTTCTTCCAGGGCACGGAGAATGACGGGATAGGACGCAAAGCGTTGCCGGGCGCGCGCCAGGATTTCGTGGTCTCCATGCAATTCCGCCAACGCGTGAAACGCCTCGGCCTGTTGCGCAGGCACCGCGTCTGCCTGCAGTAGCTGCCGCAGATCCGGCCAGGCCTTGCGTTCCAGCAGACGTAACAGCTCTTCTCGATCCTGCTGACCAAGCCCGCTCGCTTCCGCCAGGCATTGCGGAATTGCGACATGCCCCAGATCCAAGACCAGTTCGGTACCCGGACAGCAGCGCTGTACGCTCTCCACCATTAGGCTCAGAATTTCGAGGTCGGCATCGGCACTACCGACGCCAAACAGCTCGGCCCCCACCTGGAAGGGCGCGCGACTGCCGCCCAGCGCATCGGGACGTGCGCGCAACACGGTGCCAGCGTAGCTCAGGCGTCGCGCTTCGTCATCCCGTGCCATCTGGACATCGATTCGCGCCATTTGTGGCGTCATGTCGGAGCGAAAACCTAGCACGCGACCACTGGCCTGATCGAGTACCTTCCAGGTTTCCAAATCGAGATCGACGGCGCTGCCGGTCAGCAAGCCTTCCAGATGTTCCAGCATGGGTGGGATCACCTGTCGGTATCCCCAGGAGGCAAAGAGATCCAGCAATTCACGACGCTTTCCCTCAAGTGCTGCCGCCTGTCGCGGTCCCATATCTTCAAAGCCTGCGGGCAAGATCCAATTCGCGAGGGAATCTTTCCGCTTGATCATGGCTTGCCCCCTCCTTGGAGTCCGTCATGCAGATAGCGGAGTAACGGAGAGTTGGCAGGCAGGACCCAGACGTCTCCCGCTTTGGTGCTGTCGCGCAATACCTCTAGACTGCGGTAAAAGGCATAAAAACGTGGATTTTTTCCATAGGCATCGGCGTACATCCGGGCTGCTTGTGCCTGTGCCTTGCCCAAGGTCTGCTGCGCCGAGGCGTAGGCCTGACTCAGGATTTGTTGGCGTTCCTTGTCTGCGGAATTTTTGATCTGTTCCACCTGCTCCTTACCGGCCAGATCCTCTGCCGCAAGCTTGCTCTGCAGTTCGCTACGCATTTTTTGATAGACGCCCTGTTGCGCTTCGGCGGTCAAGCCAAGTTCCAGAAAATGGAGGTCATCCAGAGAAATGCCGTCGCGTGCAAGCGAATCCCCCACTTGACCGCGCAACGTTTGCTGCCATGCGGCCAGAATCACATCACTCGGCGCCACTCCGGGGTTTTTATCGACGATGCGCGTGAGCGCGGCTTGTACCACGTCACTGATCTGGCTCTCGGCCAAGGCGGTGTTCAGCCCGCGCTGATAAAATTTCTCTGCGTCGCTGACATGCCACTGCACAAAACAGTCGAGCTGCAGGCTCGGTCCCGTAGCCGGCGTGACCGTGACTGCCTTGGTACTCTGGCTGCGTCTACGGGTATCGATGATCTGCACCGACTGAAGAAAAGGCCAGTGAAAATAGAGCCCAGCCTGGGAGCGCTCGGCTGCTACGTGTCCGGCGCTGAGAACGACCGCACTCTGTCCCGGACGCAGCTGGTAAAAACTAGCAGACAGCAGATACAACAAAACGGCAACTACCAGAGCTATCCAGCCCCAGGTCATCGGTTTCATGAGGCCTTATCTCCACTGCTAGTGGGGGCACTGGCTTTGCCTAGCGGGGCTGACAGGGTCGGTGCAGCAACCTGCACCGCCACCTGCGCGCCGTTTCCATCCGCCACGACGATCTTGCCTGCCTTGGCAAGAATGTCCTGCATGGTCTGCAGATACATCTGCTTGGTACTGATTTGTGGGTCTTGCTGGTAGGCCCGGTAGACCGCATTGAAGCGAGCCACGTCGCCCTGGGCCTTGCCCAGTAACTGTTCCGCCTGCACGCTGGCGCGATCAGCCATCTTGGCAGCTTCGGCTTTGGCGGCAAGCAGTGTCTTGCCGGTGTCCGCCTTCGCCTGCTCGGCTTGATCTGCAGCATCCTTGCGTGCCTTGGCAATCTTCTCGTATTCCGCATCCAGCGCCTTCGGATGGGTAAGCTCGATGATCTGCACGGACTGCAGGCTGATGCCGCTGTCACTGCCGGCCAGGAGATCTTGCGCTTTCTGCAATATCTGCTGTTCCAAAGGCGCATGCGCCATGCCGAGTAGCTGCTCGGAACTCATGCCGCTGGTTACCTGGCGCAACGCCGCACTGAGCACAAAAGCCAGGTACTGCTGCGGATTGCTGCTGGCAAAAAGAAAGTCGCGGGGATGTGCAATGCGATAGTCTGCCGCATAGCGAACGTCGACCACCTCATCATTGCTGGTGACGATACGACCGGGGCTGAGTGCCTCTCCCGAGTCCCCGTAGCCCAAGACCAAGCGCCGACTGCGGCCAACTTCGACGGTCTCGACCGTCTCGATGGGGCTGGGCCAATGATAGTGGCTTCCCGGAGGGACGGTGGCGACCACGCGACCAAAGCGCAGCACGATGCCCTCCTCTCCGCTACCCACTTCATAGAAGCCGGAAAGCAGCCAGAGGCCGATCAGTACGAGCACGACGATCAAGGGGAGCCAGCGGAGAAAAGGAATTTTTCCTCGTGGCCCAGATCCGGGGGACGCCGACAGCTTGCCGCCGAGCTTGCGCAGTTCTTTGGTGATCTTGTCGATATTCCAGCTTGCGCCGGAATTTCCGGGACGCCGTCCCAAGGGACCCTTATTGCTGCCGTTACCGTCTTGTTTACCGTTTCCGCCTGGATCACTCCACGGCATCCCGCTCTCCTTACCCCGGACTATGGGCGCATTGTAGAAGGCAGATCCTCCCGCTGACAACTCTCTGCCCCGATTTCCTCCCGCAAGCCGGCCCAGACCTGGTGGTCGATTTCGATGAGCAGGTGATCGCTCCCCTCGCTGTCGAAACGCTCCTCCAGGACCGCGGCCTCACGAAAGAGGCGGGCGCGCAGCGCCCCCGCTTCCGGGCGCAGCGTACAGCGCAGACGAAGGCGTGTACCATGCAGACGCTGAGTGATCACTTCCGCAAGACGGGCCATGCCGGCACCGCTATGGGCGCTGAGCCAGAGATCGCTCACCTGGCCAGTCTCCGCGACCCGTTCCCGCGCCTCCTCGCCCAACAGATCAATCTTGTTGAATACGCGAATGCGCGGCAAGCCGGCCGCGCCAATCTCGGCGAGAACATTCTCCACTGCGAGGATTTGCGCATCGCGATCGGGCGCCGCTGCGTCAATGATGTGCAGCAGCAATTGGGCCTGCCTCACTTCTTCCAGAGTGGCGCGAAAAGCGGCAATCAACTCCGTTGGTAGGTCGCGAAGAAATCCGACGGTATCGGCCAGCAAGGTAGTCGGTCCAGTGCCGGAGAGGCGACGAACAGCAGGATCCAGGGTGGCAAAGAGCTGGTCGGCGGCATACTGGTCATTTGCCGTCAGCACATTGAAAAGGGAAGATTTTCCGGCATTGGTGTAGCCTACCAAGGCGACCATGGGGGCGGGCGCACGCAGCCGCGCCCGTCTTTGCGTGGCTCGCTGAGCAGCAACCCGAGCCAGCCGTTCGCGCAGGATGCGAATCCGCACCCCGATCAACCGGCGATCCGTTTCTAGCTGCGTTTCGCCGGGTCCGCGCAGGCCGATGCCACCCCGCTGCCGCTCAAGATGGGCCCAGCCGCGCACCAGCCGGGTACGCAAGTGATCCAGTTGTGCAAGTTCGACCTGCAATTGCCCCTCATGCGTACGCGCACGACGGGCGAAGATATCGAGAATGAGTCCCACTCGGTCGATAACCCGTGCAGCGCAGGCGCGCTCCAAGTTTCGTTCCTGAATTGGACTCAACGGGCGATCAAAAAGTATCAGATCGACCGCGTTGGCGCGCACAAAATCAGCGATTTCCTGAACTTTTCCACTCCCAACACAAGTGGCGGGATCCAGACGCGCGCGCGACATCGTCCACAGGGCCAGTATTTCGGCTCCGGTGTCCGCCGCCAACTGCTGGAACTCCTCTCCACCATCGTCCGCCAGACTCCCGGGCGTAGAAAGGTGGATCAGTAAGCAGCGATCTCGATGCGATCGCTGGATCCCCGGGCTCTGACTCAGTCTGCGGCCTCATCTCCGGTGGTCGCTTCGCCCTCTACCTCCGGCAGTGGCAAGCGCACATCGCGACTGGGAACCACGGTGGAAATCGCGTGTTTATAGATCATCTGACTGACATTGTTGCGCAACAACACAACGAACTGGTCGAAGGATTCAACAAAGCCTTGCAACTTGATGCCGTTCACCAAGTAGATGGCTACCGGAACGTGCTCCTTACGCAAGAGATTGAGGAAAGGGTCTTGCAAAATTTGCCCTTTTTGTTGACTGGCCACTATTGTCTCCTTTTTTACGCAAATCGTGCCATCGGCTAGTGCTCTTAGACTATCTCAAAAGTCGCCCGTGCGCTATGGGGAAGACACGGTGCTGGCAGCATGCCGAAGCCTCGTGTCGGTGACTTCGTCCAGGTGGGTCTTTGACCTTTTGCCGGATTGCCGATAAGTTCTCTGCAATATCCGACATGCCAACATTCCGTACTGGGGAGAGTTTGTGGACGCCAAAAAACTGACCAGCGACCGTGCGTTGCGTGCTCGCGTGAAGCGCTTGGGAAACATTCTCGGCGAGGTGCTGCGCGAGCGGGCCGGCGAGCGGGTTTTCAGCGCCGTAGAGCAGCTTCGCCAAGGTTACATCCGTCTGCATCGCCGGGAAGATCCCAAGCTCCGTCAGCGCCTTGCGCGTTTCATTGATGCGCTGCCCCAAGATGACCTCGTGCTCGTCATCCGTGCGTTCAACACCTATTTCAGTCTGGTCAACATCGCGGAGGAGGAGTTCCAGCATGTGCAGCGGCGTCGTTTGCTGCAGCGCGGTAGCGGACTCTGGGTCGGCTCCTTTGAAGATACCTTCCGGCGCTTGCAGGAGGCTGGGGTCAACGCCGGACAACTCCAGTTTCTCTTGGGGCAGCTACACTACCTGCCGGTGTTTACGGCGCATCCCACTGAGTCCAAGCGCCGTACCGTACTGCATGCTCTGCGACGGATTTTTCTCACCAGTAAGGCCCTGGATGACCCGACCTTGACCGAAGAGGAAGAGGGCGACGTACTGCGGCAGCTGCAGGCGCAGATCCAGATTCTCTGGGAGACGGAAGAAGTGCGGACCAACCGGCCGCAGGTGCAGGACGAAGTCGAAAATGGCCTCTTCTATTTTCGCGACAGTCTCTTTCAGGCGGTGCCGATGACCTATCACGCCGCCCGCCGTGCAGCCCGCCGCGTGTACGGCGACCGGCAGGTCGATATTCCCGCTTTTATTCGCTTCGGCTCCTGGATCGGTGGCGATCGCGATGGCAACCCCAACGTGACCGCAGCGATTACCGGCTGGACTCTGCGCACGCAGAGCATCGAGGTGCTGCGCGAGTACCAGCGTCGTCTCTCCGAACTCTATCCGTTACTGGGCCATTCGGCGCGCTTTTGCAGCATTTCGCCGATTCTCCTCGCCTCCCTGGAGAAGGACGCGGACGACTTTCCAGAGCTTGCGGAATGGGTGAATCAACGTTTTCCCAGCGAGCCATACCGACGGAAACTGCGCTACATGATGACCCGGCTCGATCTGCGTCTGCACCAGCTCGAAAACGGTCAAAGTGGCAGTGGTTTTGTGGCGGATAGTCCTGCGTACATCAGTGACCAGGACTTTCTTGCCGATCTGATGCTAGTTCGTGACTCTTTGCGTGGCCACGGTGATGAATACATCGCCAATCATGCGGTGCAGGACCTCGTCTGGCTGGTAGAAACCTTCGGTTTCCACCTCGCCTCCCTGGATATCCGGCAAGAGTCGACCGTACACACCCGCACCCTCACGGAACTCTTTGCCGGGGTAGCTGAGTTTCAGGGCTATGCCGAAATGGAGGAAGAACAGAAACTCGCTTTGTTGAGTGATGCCCTGCGAAAGCCCGGCAGACTGGTCGAGGGCACGCCCGAACAGCTCTCGCCAATAGCGATGGAGACCTGCGCGATGTTCAAGTGCATCGGTCAGTTGCGTCGGGAGGTCGGAGAACGCGCATTTGGAAATTACGTGGTATCGATGACCCACGAGGCCAGCCATATTCTGGAAGTCCTGGTCTTGGCAAAAGAATTTGGCCTCGCCGGATGGTCACGCCAGGGCCTATACAGTGAGATCGCAGTCACCCCACTGTTTGAGACCATCCATGATCTGGAACGCATGGAAGCAGTGATGGGTAGGTTACTCGACAACGCGGAGTACGCCGAAATTCTGCGCGGCCAGGAAAATGTGCAGGAAGTCATGCTGGGATACTCGGACTCCTGCAAAGATGGCGGTATCCTCTCCTCGAGCTGGTCGCTCTATCAGGCGCAATTGCAACTGAGTGCCCTGGCAGAGCGCCGCCGCATTCATATCCGTGTCTTCCATGGCCGCGGCGGGAGCGTAGGCCGAGGCGGCGGTCCCACCCACGAAGCCATCCTGGCGCAGCCAGCCAACACTGTACGCGGGCAGATCAAGATCACCGAACAAGGAGAGGTTCTGTCTTTCAAATACGCCAACCTGGAAACTGCCGTATATGAGCTGACCGTCGGCGTGACCGGCTTGATGCGTGCCAGCTTTGGCCTGATTCAGGCGGTGCCAACCGACGATCCCAGTTTCCTCAACGTCATGGCTGAGCTCACCAAGACGGGCGAAGCCGTCTATCGCGAGCTGATTCAGCAGACTCCAGGCTTCATGGACTACTTCTACGAAGCGACTCCGTTGAATGAGATCGCTCACATGAACATCGGTTCCCGTCCTTCGCATCGTCAGCGTGGCGATCGTTCGATGAGCTCGATCCGTGCGATTCCCTGGGTCTTTGCCTGGGCCCAGTCGCGGCACGTATTGCCAGCATGGTTTGGACTGGGTTCAGCCATTCGCAGTTGGCGTGGCAAAGATCCGGAACGTCTGGAACTATTGCGGAAAATGTATCAGCGCTGGCCGTTTTTTCACGCCCTGCTGGGCAACATCACCATGGCGATGGCAAAGGCGGATATGACGCTTGCCGCGGAGTATGCGACGCTACCTCGGGATCAGAAGTGCGCGCAGCAAGTCTTTGCGAAAATCCACGCAGAATTTGTGATCAGTATGCAGGAAATCCTACTCATCCAAGAGCAGCAGGAGTTGCTCGAAGAAAACCCGGTACTGGCCTTCTCCCTGCAGCGGCGCAATGTGTACATGGAGCCGCTCAATCACATTCAATTGGCCTTACTGCGCCGGTATCGAAACGAAGAGACTCCACCGGAGTTCCGCGAGACTTGGTTAGACCCGCTGCTTCGTACAATCAATGCCATAGCGGCTGGGCAGAGGAACACTGGATGACGTCGCAGCTGATACTCGCCTCCTCCAGTCCCTATCGGCGTGAGCTGCTGACGCGACTGCGCATCCCATTCGATTATCACTCGCCCGCTATCGACGAGGAGCGACGTGCAGAAGAGGCGCCAGAGGCGCTGGTGCAACGCCTCGCCGAAGAAAAGGCCCGGCGGGTTGCCGAGGATCATCCGGGAGCTTGGATCATCGGCGCCGACCAAGTCGCCTGCTGCGGCGAGCAAATTCTTGGCAAGTCTGGCAATGCGGAAAATGCCCGTAAGCAACTGATTGCTATGCAGGGACGAACCGTGACCCTGCTGAATGGACTATGCCTACTCGCACCCTCGGGACAAGCAAGAGTCGAACTAGTGCCCTATAGAGTGGATCTACGTTGCCTCAGTCCAGAAGAAATTGATCGCTACATTGAAAAGGAGGAGCCTTTTGACTGCGCGGGGAGCCTGCGCGCCGAGGGTCTGGGAATTTGTTTGATCGAGCGTATGTGCGGGGAGGACCCGAATGCCATCATCGGGCTCCCCTTGATTCGCTTGGCGACAATGCTGCGGGAAGCGGGATTTTCTCTGCCCTGAACTACCCCTCCTATCGGTAGCTTCCCCGCTTACGCAACTGCCAGATCACCATCCATCGTCCGAGCAGAATCAGACTCAGGACCACCAGGGTGATTAAAAACGCTGCTGCAAAAGCCAAGACATGGGCCTCCTCAAAGGGCTCATTGATGAAGGTCCAGATGACATAGGTGAGATAACCAATGGGCTGATTGGTGAACTGGCCGTTCCACATGTAGTTTGACCAACCCGCGGTATAGATCAAGGGGGCGGTTTCACCCATTGATAGGGCCAAAGCATAAAACAGTCCGGTCATGACTGCTGGCAATGCCCCAGGGAGAAGAATACGCAGGATGACCGTACCCTCCCCTGCCCCAATACCAAAACCCGCTTCACGTACCGCAGGCGGAATGTTGGACAGGGCCATTTCGGTGGTCCGGGCAATGTATGGCAGTAACATCACGCTCAGGGTGAGGATTCCGGCCGCTACGGAAAACTGCCATCCGAGATAAATCACCATGGTGATATACCCCACATACCCGAGGACAATGGAGGGTACCCCTACCAAGACGTCGGAGAGAAAACGTAGCGCTTTACCTGCCAGACCAGTACCAAATTCACTCAGGTAGATTCCAGCGGCAATTCCGATGGGCGCAGCAATGAGCAGAGATCCCAGCGAGAGCACCAAGGTACCCTCAATGGCATTCTTGAGGCCGCCGCCCATGCCTGTGCTCACCTCTGTGAACAGGCTAAGTTTCAACCCCGGCAGGGCCTTGATCAACACGTCCGCAATGATCGACAGAAACGCTGCCGCGACAATCACAAAACTTGCCCAAATGAAAACTGTACCTACGCCCCGAAAAACTTGACGTTTCCAGGAAATACGCGCGGCCTGTAAAGTGCCGCCACGCTTGATCTGGGTCACCGTACTGGAGAGATTTGATGCGCTCATGTTCGTACTTTCGCTCCCCACAGGATGAGCCGGGCAATGATGTTCACGATCACCGTCAAGATGAGCAGTACCAGGGCGATCTCTGCGAGGGCCTCTACTGCCATGTTGGTGGGATCCTGCAGCGCACTCTCTAGCTGTGAGACAATGAAGGCTGCCATGGTCGAAATTGGCGTATAAATGTTGTTGGGTAAGTAGTTGAGCGCGTTACCACTGACCATGACCACCGCCATGGTCTCCCCGAGGGCGCGACCCAAGGCAAGTATGGAGACACCCACCAGGGTGGTCTTCAACTTGGGCAGGATGATGTGCCAAAGGACTTCGAGGCGATTTAGCCCCATGCCCAGGCCCGCTTCTTTCAGGGCTGGCTCTATGGCACTGATACCCTCGCGCATGGTCGCCGAAATCAGGGGGATGACCATGAACGCCAGCACGATGGCAGTGGTGAAGAGCCCGTATCCGCTCCCCGGACTGCCACCAAAGAAAGGGACAAAACTCAGATGACTGGCAAGCCAAGGAAAGACCGACTGCCCTAAGAAAGGAATCAGCAGAGCGTACCCCCAAAGACCAAAAACCACACTGGGAATGGCCGCCAGGAGGTCCACCAGAAGTGCGAGCGGGCCAGACAACCATTTGGGCAGCATTTCCGCCAAGAAGTAAGCCGTGGCAACGGCGATTGGTAAGGCAAAAATCAAAGCCAAAAAGGCGCTGGCAAGGGTACCTACCACCAGAAACCAGATACCAAAACTGGCACCCGGCATAACCTGCTGGCCACGAATCTCGACGGGGTTTCCGTACAGGTTACCGAGGTCCCAATTGTTTTGCCAAAAAAATTCCAAGCCATTGTACTGAATCGCCGGCCAGGAATAGAGCGTGAGAAATACGACCAGTGCAATGAGCGACAGCGGCAGAAAACTTGCCGTGCCGACCAAGCCGAAACGAAAAAACGATAGTTTCATGGTCTCCCTCCACTGGAGCAGGCCCCATAATAAACGTGCGGCGCTTCCAGAAAAAGAGCCGCAGCGTTGATTATGCAAGGCACCGCAGCCCACGGACTGCGGTGCGAAACGCCCCAGAATTACTGGATCTTGGCAACCTGCTTGCGGGACAAGGCAACAGCGCTTTCCGGCAGGGGTACGAAGTTTACCTTCTCCATGAACTGCGGCGCATTGCCACCCTTCGGATCGAGGGCCCAGTTCAGGAAGTCACGCAGAGCAGCTGCCGTTTCGGGGTTCGGCTGCTTCGGGTTGACGATCGCGTATTCATAGTTGATGATCGGATAGGACTTCGGACCTGGCGCAAAAACCAGACTGATGCGCTCATCTGCAGGTGTCTTGCTGACCATCTCAGCCGCCGCCGCCTTGGCATTCTCCACCGTCGGCAGAACAAAATTACCCGCACGATTCTTCAGCATGGCAATACCGAGGCCCGCCTTTTCTACCGGTGCCTTCCAGCTGATGCCGATATACGCAACACCGTAGGGAGTGGACTTCAGCGCCTCGACCATGCCGGGGTTACCGACTGCGCCGATGCCACCCTGCACGTTCGGCCAGCTGACGGTGGTGCTATAGCCTACGCTCTTGGCCCAAGCCGGATCGGTGTCAGAGAGATAGGTGGTGAAAATGAAGGTATCCCCGGAACCATCGGTACGGTGGATGGGGATGATCTTGTGGTTGGGCAGCTTGATGCCGGGATTCATCTTGGCGATCTCAGGATCGTCCCAGTTGGTGATCTTGCCGGAATAGATACCCGCCAAAACCGGACCGGAGAGCTTGATGTGCTTCTTGTTTAGACCCGGCAGGTTGTAGTTGATCATCTGGATGGAGATGGCCAGAGGGATGTTCAACATCGGGTGCATCTTGACCTGGGCGTCGGACATGTAGGCATCGGAAGCACCGATCTGCGCCACGCCAGAGATAGATTGGGCAATACCCGTGCCGCTACCGGTACCCTGGGTGGTGATCTTCACGTTGGGATGCATCTTGGTATATTCCGGCACCCACAGGTTGAACAGGGGATACAACAGGGTGGAACCGGTCTCCAGCAGGCTGACCTGCGGAGCCGCAACAGCTGGAGTAGCGGCAGTGGCGGCGAGGCCGAGGAGGGATGCAACAACGGCACCCGTCATAGCATGGGCGACGGTCTTCTTGAAACCTAGCAACATAAAACCTCCGAAGATGGCGTTATCAAAGTTACTTCAGCATAGTAGGAGACTTCACTATCTGAAATCCCTATGCGGTGGCAATCATACCGAAAGTTCATGACACTATCATGAACCTTTTATGACACTTTTATGACACTTTTATGACAACGGACTTCGTGTGATGCTAGAGGAGATCGCTCCAACTGAAGCCTTTCTTGATGTATGCGTTACTCGGATATCCATCCCGCTCCCAAGTGCCTTCAGGCCTGTCGGCAAGCAGGTCGATGCGATCGACCCACTTCACGCTCTTATATCCGTACATCTGCGGTACCAGTAGACGCAAGGGGAAGCCACCCTTGCGCAGCAGCGGCTGTCCCGCGATATGGGTCGCCAGGATGACCCCAGGTGCCCGCGCCTGATCCAGACTGAGGCTGTCGACATATACACCGTCGGCGCTATGAAACACTACGAAACGTGCGGAATCGAGCGGCCGCAATTCAGCCAGGAAGTCGGCCAGCCGGATGCCTCGCCAATGCACGTTCGCCACTGTCCAGCCCGTCACGCAGTGGAAACTGCGCACCTCCGGCAGGACGCTGCGCTGATACAGCTCCGCCAGGGCGAAATTGCGTGGCTTTGCGATCAGGCCGCC
Organism: Acidithiobacillus sp. AMEEHan; assembly: GCF_030996345.1. NCBI lineage: Bacteria > Pseudomonadati > Pseudomonadota > Acidithiobacillia > Acidithiobacillales > Acidithiobacillaceae > Acidithiobacillus > Acidithiobacillus sp. AMEEHan. The sequence continues at coordinate 2,183,565 of NZ_CP118747.1, forward strand.
ACATTGCAGTTGATAATGTTGTGGATCGATTTGGGGATAGAACCCAGCATAGGTGTAGTATTCGGGAAAGACGGGGATGGTGTCGGCACGCGCCCAGGCAGGCAGGAGCAGTGCACCAGCCACTCCGCCTGCAAGCCTGGCGCTGCGAAGAAGAAAATCTCGACGTTGCATTTGCTTTTCCCCCTACCAAAGTGCGAATATGGACCACAATGGCTGTCGCCGCGCGGCATGATAAAGCGCCATGCCCACGTGCCCCAGCCAGAAATACAACAATATGGGGGTACCGAGCCGCATTGAACTGAGGCCGATCTGGGTCAAATCGGGAACGGCAAGATAACCCCGCATGGTAAGCCAGGCAGCCAGTCCGGCATAATCCACCCAGCTGACGAGCAAAAAAAACATGCCCTGCCACCAGGAGGAGAGACCCGGCTCAGGACCATGTCCGGGAAGCCGGCCACGTGACAGTCTGCCTACATCAGAAAAGATGGCCCGAATATTTCCCGGCCAGTACCACACATACAACAACTGCCGGCCCCAGGATGTCGATAGATAAACAACCCAGGAGAGCGTCAGCCAAAAAGATAGGGCAAGACCCGCCAGGATGTGCCACTGAAATAGGGAAAAGTGCTGGAACCAGAGGGCGAGAATCGAGTTGAGCAACTCGAAGCTGAAAAGTAGAACGAGCCCCAGATGCAGCACGCGCGCCCCGCGCGGGTACGGTAGTGTTTGCGATTTTTCTACGATTCGGGAAGCTGTCATGCTCGCTCCGTCCTGATCCTGTGCATGACTACGCAGACAGTTCCCGAATGGATGCAGGTGTGCCCGCAATTCGCGGGCAGTGCAAGTTACCAGGTCAGAACGCGGCCGGCAGCGCCCAGGGTGGGCAGAGCAGAACTGGGATTCATCAGCGGGATCTCTTTTGCCAGATCGTCCTTGGTCATTCCGTTCAACTCCAAGGATTGCAGACAGCCGATAATCTGCACATCGTTGTCTTCCGCAAGCTTCATGAAGTCGGCAACACTCTTGCCGCCGGGCATGGGAAAAATCGACTCGGCCTTGCCTTTGGCGAGCAGCTCGGTCGCTGGGCCAGTGAAGTACATCACCACCTTTTGTTCACCCGCAGCGGCAGTAGCTGCGAGAAAAAAGGCCGAAGGCAAGCGCTTCGGATTCTCCGGCCCGGTAATCAGGATGATCACGAGATCTGGGGCTTCACTTTCCGACATAAGTCATCTCCTTTCGAGCGTACAAAGCAGGATGGAACAAGGGCGCGAATCAGTCGCTCCCATCTGCACACCTTAACACGCGCACGGATTTTTTTCAGGAGGGTTTGCCGCTGCAAAAAGCTCTGGGCGAAAATGTCCGAGAAACTGGAATCGTCCACCGGGAGTTTTTTCGCGCAAAAATGTCACGCTGGCTTTGGCTATCGGCAAGTGGATGCCCGCAAGCTGCGCAATCCAGTCGCCGAGCAAGGGCTGGTGTCCAACGAGAATCACCTGCTTCGCCTGATCTTCCTGCCAGGCAAACTGTAATCTGGACAGGTTACCCGTTATGAGAGCCTCCTCGGCACGATACACCGACGCCTGCAATTCTGCCTGCAATGCAGCTGCGGTCTGCCGTGTGCGCTCTTTGGGACTGTACCAGATTTCCGCATCTTGCAGAGGGAATTGGCGTAGAGCTCGAGCAATCCCTGCGGCCTGCGCTGCACCACGAGCGGTCAAGCGGCGACTGGCATCGGCGCCGTCGGCGCTATGCTCTTCGGCTTCAGCGTGACGAATAAGGACGAGATCCAGGTTGCACCTCCTGCCCAAACCAGGCTTTGCTCCATTTTCTGGGCGTGAAGCGCGCCAGAATCGTAACGATAGCGATCCCGATCAGCGCCGTCATCCACGCGTCTATGCGCTGCGCTGAGGCCGGCCCAGGCCCGGCGAATATGTCGATCGCCGAGAGAATCGCGCCCAGGAAAATCACCAGGGGTCGCCAGCCGTAGGGCGTGAGCGTCGGCCAGCTGCGGGCAATGGCGCCCAGTGCCAGGGCGGCCCACAAGGCGTAGGCGATTGCCATCCCCCAATGCCACGCCGGCAGTTGTAGGATGCCGAAAAAGTGTTGCAACAAGAAGGCAGCGTAGACAATCCCGGCAGCTAGCCACCAACGATAGGATGATGAGAGGTTCATGCGCGTGCTCCGCGGCTGGCGTAGGGATTCTCCCCCTGACGAAAAAGCAGGCGGAGGGGTACCCCATCAAGCTTCAATGCACTGCGAAACGCTGTCTCCAGATAGCGCTTGTAGGCGCCGGGCAGGCGGTCGAGCTGATTGCCGTGAAAGACCAAGGTGATTGGCTGGGTGCCACCTTGATGACAGTAGCGCAGTTTGATCCTTCGACCGGCCACCAGCGGTGGCTGGTGACCGCTTACGATATCCTCCAACAGGCGGTTCAGCTCACCAGTGGAAAAATGTCGCTGGCTGTTTTTCCATAACTTATCGATACTGCGGTACAGATCCCCTACCCCACTACCATGCAGAGCAGAGATACTGTGAAACGGCGCGTAGCGGAGAAAGGCCAGCCGTCGTTCCAGTTCGCCCTTGATCTGCTCTCGCTCACGCGCTTCCAGGCCATCCCACTTATTCAGTACCAGGACAATCGGGCGGCCGAGTTCTACCGCAACACCCACCAGGTGCGCATCCTGATCACCGACACCGGCATGCGCGTCCATGACCATCAGCACCACGTCCGCCTCACGCAGGGCAGCGAGCGTCTTGAGCACCGTCAGCTTTTCCAGCCCCTCCCCTACCCGAGCTCGCCGCCGCACCCCTGCGGTGTCGATCATTGCATAGCGCCGTCCCGCACGTTCATAGGGAATGCGGATACTGTCGCGGGTCGTTCCCGGTTGATCAAAAACGATGACTCGTTTTTCCCCCAACATGGCGTTGACCAGGGTGGATTTTCCGACATTCGGACGGCCCAGCACCGCAATGGCCGGACCGGCCTCCAGTTCACTCGGCGTTTCGGCTCCTGCCGGCGCCTCTACCAGGAGGGCAGAAATGGCAGCCCAAAGCTGCTCTATGCCGTGACCGTGGGCAGCGGAGAGGGTGATCGGTGTTCCCAGTCCGAGACGATGAAATTCCGGCAGTTCAGCTACTGCATGCCGCACATCCATTTTGTTGACCAGCAGTAGTACCGGTTTGCCACTGCGCCGCAGTTCCCGGGCGATTTCCTCGTCCTGGCCAGCAAGCCCCTCTTTGGCGTCGACGAGAAACAGGAGGACATCGGCCTCAGCAATGGCCTGCCGCGTCTGAAGCGCCATGGCAGCGACCAGTCCCTCGCGCTCTTCGGGCTCGAAACCGCCGGTATCGATAACTAGGTAATCCCGTTCCTGGTACCGTGCCGTCCCATAGTGGCGATCGCGAGTAAAACCGGGCATGTCTGCGACCAGCGCCTCCCGACTGCGGGTCAGCCGGTTGAACAGCGTGGACTTGCCCACATTCGGGCGACCGACGAGTGCGAGTATTGCCGCCATGACAACTATGGCTGCGTAAACTGCAGCTGATAGAGGGTTCCAACACCACTCAAAACGAGAAAACGATCCTTACCCACACACACCGGTGCGGTTTGGATGCCGCTGCTGGAAACGGTTTCCTGACCGGTGCGGTGGCCAGTCTGCGGGTCGATGGTGATCACCTGACCGGCATAATTGGTCAGCAGCAGCTTGCCATCACAGAGACTCATGCCGCTCAATGATTGGCCCTTGAAACGCGTATTGCGCCACTCCACGGTGCCGCTGGCAGGATCCATCGCGTAGATCTGGCCATCGCTGCCGGCCACAAAGAGCCGGCCATCGTGCAGAATCGGGGTGAGGACCGTCGACATTGGGCGACTCCAGTCTTGCTCCCCACTATCCTTGCTGAAAGCTGCTATGTTTCCCTGATAGGCTGCGGCGATCACGCGATTGCCGTCCAATACCGGTGTTGCAGCGACGTCCACCATGCGCGCGAGTTCGTTGTTGCCGTGCGGGATAGCGACGGTGGCGCGCCAAAGTTCGGCGCCATCGTTGGTACTGAGAGCGACCAGCTTGCCGTCGGCAAAACCAGTATAAAGGGTCTGGCCGGAAATCACGATGCCGCTGTTTCGCCGCAGCAGTAAGGACGGTTGCGGAAGGGAGAAGGTCCAGTCGACCGAACCATTATGGGTACCCAAGGCGAGCAAATGGCCATTCGACAACTGCAAGAACAGACGTTGATCAGCCACAGTGATGGGGCTGCTGGGCTCTGCGCCCAACTGCACCTTCCAGAGTTTCTTGCCTTTTTCCGCAGAGACCGCGTAGAGCGTGCCGCGATCGGTACCCACATATACCACACCACCGGCAACTGTGGGGCCGCGCGGACTCTTGCCGTCCAGATGGAATACCCAGCGCAAGCGCCCGCTTCGGGAGAGAGCAAGCAGATTTCCAGAGTCGTCACTCAGGTAGATCGCATGGTCCGTGACCTGAATCTGTGTGGCATTGTAGGGATCCAGACGCCACTCGCCGTAAAGACGAGCCTGCCAGTCGGTGGCAAATGCGACAGAAATCTTTTGCTGCATGGCCGCCATTGGCTTGGGAGCTGGCTCCGAGGGACCAAAGGCCCAATTCCAGACACCACAACCACTCAGCGTGAAGATCGTCCCGAGCATGGCAATGGCACGCAGTCCAGTACGCATGCGGCCTGCCGTAACATAGCCCATCAAGAAACTCCCAAATTTGCCATTTTCATTTGAAGGTATACCACATAGGGGTCGCTTGCGGGCAGGTTTGCGATCGCTTTTTCATAGTCGTCGCGAGCGCGGTCATCGTGCCGCAGTTTCGCTTCCGCATCGCCGCGCAACTCCCAATCCACCGCCGCAAAGGCAGCATCGGGCCTCTGTAGTAATTCCAGCGCCTGCTGATATTTTCCATTATCCACGTACAATCTCGCCAGTGCGCTACGTGCCAGCCCCTGCATCCCCTTTGGCAGGTCAGCTTTTCGGGTCAGCTGCAATAGCTGCTCTTCCGCCTTGCCATCCTGCTTGGCATCGATGTCCAGCCGGGCCAGATAAAACCTCGCCATGCTGGCGTAGGGGGTAGCCGCATAATCATGGATCAGGGTTTCCGCACTGACACGGGCCGTGGCGTCGTTGCTGCTTGCCAAGCTATCGGTCAGCTCGCTGTACAGTACGGCCGCGCGTTCATTTTGATGCCGCTGATATTTGTCGTAAGCAAAAAACGCCAGAACCCCGGCGATGATCAGCACGAAGACCACGATCAACAGCTTGCGATGACGTTGGAGAAGTTCGGTAAAGTCGGGGCCAGTCATGAAGTTTTTGCCTGTGGCGCTTGCCGTGTAGTATGGAGGGGGAGTTAGGGGAAATCAACGCCAAGGGATGCCAAGGCACGCGACAGTTCTGCCCAGGGGCCCCGCCACTCGGCCTGCCCTTCCTGTTCCTTGAGGAGAACATCGCCGCCTGTCAGGTCGCTGGCGCCCAGCAACACTTGGTAGCGTGCCGCGCTTCGCTGCGCTTGTTTCAGCAAGGATTTCACCGAGCCCGGTCCGGCGACCACAATGCTCAGGCCTTGGCTACGCAACTCCTCGGCGCGCCGGAAGACAGCTGGCAATACGGCTTCATCTAGGGCACCGAGAAAAAGTGTGGGGCCCGTCACCGGTTCACTTGCCTGCCGCAGCGCCCGCAGCGCGAGAATCCGCTCCATACCGAGGGCAAAGCCGATAGCGGGTGTTTCCGGACCGCCAAGTTGCGCCACCAGCCCGTCGTAGCGGCCGCCGGCGAGGACTGTACCCTGCGAACCCAAGCCGTCGGCAACCCATTCGAAGACTGTCCGATGGTAATAGTCGAGGCCACGCACCAAGCGTGGGTTGATTGTATACGCAATACCCATGCCCTGCAGTAATTCCTCCAGCAGTGCGAAATGCGCGGCCGATTCCGGATCGAGATGTTGCAGCAACTGCGGAGCTCCACTGGCAATCTCTTGACATGACTCTATCTTGCAGTCGAGCACGCGTAGCGGATTACGTTCCAGTCTTTCCTGGCAATCACTGCAAAGTTGTTGCGCGTGAGGACGCAGGTATGCAAGAAGAATTTCGCGGTAGTTGGCGTGGGACTCTGGGGTGCCCAACGAGTTGAGCTGCAGCTGCGCGGAGATCTCGGCGCTGGCCAGCAGTCGCGCCGACAATGCAATGATCTCAGCGTCCGCGCTGGCTCCGGCAATGCCAAAGAATTCGACCCCAAGCTGATGAAATTGACGGTAGCGGCCACGTTGCGGGCGCTCGTGGCGAAACATCGGCCCTAGGTAATAGAGCCGAGGGGTCTGCCCGCGCAGCACACCGTGTTCGATCAAGGCACGCACCACACCGGCGGTGCCCTCGGGACGCAGGGTCAGAGAGTCACCGTTGCGATCGGCGAAGGTATACATCTCCTTCTGCACGATATCGGTGACATCCCCAATGGCTCGGGCAAAAAGGGCACTTTGCTCGATGATGGGAGAACGGATCTCGGCACAGCCATAACGCGCGAGCACATCACGAAAAGACTGCTCGAGCCGCTGCCAGGCGCCGCTTTCCGGAGGCAGAATGTCGTTCATCCCCCGCACGGCCGTGAGGGTCGTTTTTGCCAAAGGGTGCCGTCCTCAGGCTTCGTTGCGGGCGGCGCGACGCTCTGCCACTTCGGCGCGGATCCGTTTCTCGAGGACATCGACGATGTCCTGATTCTCGATCCGATCCACCTGCTTGCCACGATAATAGAGGATGCTGCGTTTGTCTCCGCCGGTCAGTCCGATATCCGCTTCCTTGGCTTCGCCGATCCCATTGACCACACAGCCGATCACGGACACATCCATGGGTTCGAGGATGTCTTCCAGACGCCCTTCCAAGGCATTGATGGTCTTGATGACATCAAACTCTTGGCGAGAACAAGACGGACAGGCAATCAGGTTGATCCCCTTTTGGCGCAGATGCAGGCTCTTGAGGATATCGAAGCCCACACGGATTTCCTCGACCGGGTCCGCCGCCAGAGATACGCGGATGGTGTCACCAATGCCTTCGTTGAGAAGCAGACCCAGACCGATGGCGGATTTCACGGTCCCGGAACGTAGACCGCCGGCTTCGGTGATTCCCAGGTGCAGTGGATAGTCAACTTTCTGCGCAAGCAGACGGTAGGCGCCCACGGCCAAAAAGACGTCGGAAGCCTTGACGCTGATCTTTACGTCATGAAAATCGAGCTCGTCGAGGATGGCGACATGGCGCAAAGCCGATTCGACCAAGGCCTCCGGCGTCGGCTCGCCATACTTCTCTTGCAGGTCTTTTTCGAGGCTGCCGGCATTTACCCCAATACGGATCGGAATCCCTTTGTCTTTTGCCATCTCGACGACCAATCGCGCTTTGTCGATCGAGCCGATATTGCCGGGATTGATGCGCAGACCATCCACACCATCGCTCATTACCTGTAAGGCAATGCGATGATCAAAATGAATATCGGCAACCAACGGGACTTCAACCTGCGCGCGAATGGCTTTGAATGCCTCGGCCGCCTCCATACTCGGCACGGATACGCGAACGATGTCGGCACCGACCGCCTCGAGCCGCCGAATTTGCGCGACGGTCGCGGTCACGTCTCGGGTTTCGGTATTGGTCATGCTTTGCACGGAAATTGGCGCGTCGCCCCCAATGGCGACCTTGCCTACATGGATCTGCCGGCTTTTACGACGCTGAATGGGTGACTGATGTTGCATGCGCTACCTCGCTGAAAGTAGATATGTCGCTAGCGACCGCTGAACCCGAAGAAGAGGCAGTGGTGGCAAGGGGACGAGAAGATTGCCGTGATTGTGCCGCGGCCGAGGGGCTTGGGGCAAGCTTTGCGGAAACGGACGGCGCTGTGGCCGGCGCGCTGCCCACCTGTACCCGCGCCACGTTCATGGCATTGGCCGGGAGGGCAACGGCTTTTCCCGCATAGGTGATTTGCACGGCACTCGCTTTGCCCACCAATATACGATATGGCGGCTGCCCCTGCGTTACGGAGAGCTCTTGTCCCGCCCGCCCTAGGGTGGAGAGAACAATGGTGCCACTAGAGTCGCGCACTTGTACCCAGCAATCTCCGGTAAAATGGAAGGCCAGGCCGCGCATCTGGGGAGAGAGTGTGCTTGCCGTGGCAGAAGTGGTTGCGCCTGCCGTGGTGGTCGCCGCCAGCGAGAAGGCCGAGCCGGTAACCGCTGCCGATTCTGCCGGGGTAGACATGACCACTTGTGGGGCGCTGGGTTTGGCAGAAGCACTGGCCGCAGTGGCAATCGGCGCCGAAGAGGCCGGGCCACCCCTGCCCCATAGCCACCACCCAAGAAGAATCAGGACAAGCGCGAGCAGGAGAGAAAAAAACAGCGTCTTGCCGCTATAGTCCAGAAGCGGGAGTTCGCTGCGTGGAAGTACCTCTTTGCTTGCCTGTAGTCCAGAAGCGCCTCGGTAGCGGTCATAGGCGGCCAGCAGCTCATCTGCATCGAGATCGAGAAGACGGGCGTAGTTGCGCAGATAGCCGCGCGCAAATAATGCGCCTGGCAGCTCGTCGAAGCGACCTTCCTCAAGCGCTGCAATCTGGGTGCTGGTGATGTGTAGCTTTTGTGCGGCCTCCGTCAGTTCCCAGCCGCGCGCGATCCGTGCCGACCGCAACTGCGTCAGAAGCTTTGTAAATTCCTCATCCATTGCTGCTGGCGCCATGCTGTAAAAGCAGGGTTTGCGCTTCCTTTCCCGCTGCCGAGTAGGGGCTGGCGTTGACGCAGCGCTCCCACAGGGAACGCGCCTGATCTTGGCGCCCCTGCTGCCAAGCGATCCTGCCGGCGAGGAGCAATGCCTGAGCATTGCTCGGCTCCTGTGCCAGTACTCCCTGTAGATGTGCGACAGCGGAGGAGAACTCGTGGCTCTGATATTCCATTTCCGCCCACAACAATAACGCGGGGGGATATCCGGGTTTGAAATAAAGCGCCTTCTGCAAGGCGACAATCGCCAGGTTGTCTTGCTTCAGACCGCGGTAGGCAGCCGCGAGATTGGTCCAGGCATACTCCGGCGTACTGTACAAAGGATCTTTGGTGGCCTTGCTGAGCTGTCGCACCGCAGCGGAGAATTTGCCTTGCTCCAGGAGGAACGCACCATAATTATTCAAAAATTCTGGATTGCCGGGCTCCTCAGCGAGGGCGCTTTGGAACGCGCTTTCTGCCAGTTCCGCCTCGCCAAGCGCCTGATAGGCCAGTCCCAAGACGTTGTAGGCATCGCCGTGTTTGCCAGGCAGACCAATAGCCTGTTTCAGTTCCCGCACCGCCGCGCGGGGATGCCCGCCCTGCAAGTAGGCTGCACCGAGAGAAGTATAAATGGCCACCCGATCTGGCGGCGCCGCGCGGAGCGAGGCGGCAGGATTTGGTGGAGCGTTGCGCGCCGCCGCTGCCGCTTCCTCTGCAGGAGTCAGCTTTTCGTGGCCGGAAAACAGAGCACAAGCACTGGTAGAGAGTACCATGGTGAACAACAAAAGCGCGCGGATACGGGTCAGCTCACGACTTTGCATGGGTCAATTCAGCACCTGAAGAGGAACACTACGCCGTCCCTGTTGGACTTGGCCGGCGAGCTGACCGCAGGCGGCAGCGATATCATCGCCGCGCGTCTTACGCGTGACAGTCATCAGGCCCGCACGCAGGACGATCTCGCGAAATGCATCGATGCGGGACTGGGAGCTGCGCCGATAGCGCGTTTCCGGGAACGGATTGAAGGGGATCAGATTCACCAATGCCGGCATTCCAGTCAACAGGCGCACCAACTCGCGGGCATGCTGATCCTGATCGTTGACTCCTTCCAACATCACGTATTCGAAGGTGATCCGCCGGCGTGGTGGAAGAGGATATGCACGACAGGCGGCGAGCAACTCAGCGAGGGGATAATGACGGTTGATCGGCACGAGCTCGTCCCGAATATCGTCGCGGGTGGCGTGCAGACTGATGGCGAGGTTTACCGGGCTTTCCCGCCCCAACTGTGCCAAGCCCGGCAGCACTCCCGCGGTGCTGACGGTCACGCGTCGCGAGCTGAGGCCATAACCATAGTCGTCCAAGAGCAGGCGGATGGCGGGCAGAACCTGTTTCAGATTGAGCAGCGGTTCGCCCATACCCATGAAGACGACGTTGCTGATGGCATCGAGACCGAGGACGCGCCGCGCGACACGAATCTGTGCAATGATTTCGTGTGTTTCCAGGTTACGGTTGAGACCCTGCGCGCCAGTAGCGCAGAAGCTACAGGCGAGAGAGCAGCCGACCTGGGAGGAGATGCACAGGGTGCCGCGCTCCTCTTCAGGAATGAACACCGTTTCAATGGCATTCCCATCGGCCAATCCCAGTAGCCATTTGCGCGTACCATCGACAGCGTGCTGCTCGCGCAGCACCTCGAACTCCGCCGTTTCGCAGGTGTCTTCCAGTCGCGCACGCAACTTCTTGCTGACGTTGCTCATTTGCCCAAAGTCACTGACCTGTCGGGCATGCAGCCACTGCAATACCTGGGCGGCACGAAAGCGCGGCTCGCCCCACGCTGCGAACAGCGCTTCCAGACCCGCCCGGTCCAGGCCTAGGAGGTTGGGACGGTCAGCAACCTTGATCGGCGCAGGAACGCTCATGAGCGCGGGCACAACTCCCGTTGCGAAAAGAAGTAGGAAATTTCCCAGGCGGCCGTCTCGGGGCTGTCGGAGCCATGCACGGCGTTGGCGTCGATGCTTTCGGCAAAGTCTGCACGAATGGTGCCGGGGTGGCATCCTTGGGGTTGGTGGCACCCATCAGGTCACGGTTTTTGGCAATGGCATTTTCCCCTTCCAACACTGAAACCAGGATCGGGCCACTGCTCATGAAGGCACATAATTCACCATAAAAGGGACGATGCTTGTGCACCGCATAAAACCCACCGGCATCTTCAGCACTGAGATGCAGCATGCGGGCCGCAACGACCTGCAGGCCCGCGTTTTCGAAACGACTGAGGATGGCACCGATGGCATTTTTCTGGACGGCGTCGGGTTTGATGATGGAAAGCGTGCGTTCAAGAGCCATAAACATCCTCTTCAAATAGGCTTAAAATGGCGCAATCCTACCATCAGGCGCTGTCCTGAGCAATTTAATGGGCGATGGATGCAGCGGTCTCCTCCTGTTTAGGCGGCGACGTTCTTGGGCAGCACCCCGGCCTTCTGCAGATAGACCGGCAGAACTGCCACCACGCGCATGCCGCGCTGCACATCCGCGTCCTTCAGCATGTGGTAGAGCCCGGATATCCCACCGGCTTTTCCTTGGGCTTCATGTTCTGCAGCATCTTCCAGGGCCTTGGCCATCGCCTTGCCAGAATGCAGCAAGGTGGCAAGGCTGGTCATCAGGGGACTTTTTTCCTGCTCTTGCATCAGCTGCCCAAGCAATGATTCCACTGGAATGGTCTCTGCCAGCAGGCCAATCTGGCGGCTGAGATCCGCTATCCGCTGCAGATTGCCATCCTCCTGCAACTGCCGAAGCAAGCGCAGGGCGGCAACGATGCTTTCATCGGCGCGCGTTTCTTCCCATAGGTCGCCCAATTTCTTGAGTTGTGCGACCAGATCATTGCCGGCACCCGTCTGCAGGAATTCTCCGAGCGCCTGCACCTTGGGCAGCACATCGCCCAACATTTGCATCGCCTTTGCCAAAGTTGCCCAGGGGATGTCCCGCACGACTTCCAGAATCTGTGGGACGAAACCGCGTAACAACTCAACGTTGTCGCGCAGAAATTCCGCATTGTCGGTTACCCATTGCAACACGCCAGCACGACGCAGCGCGTAGACAGTGGACAACAGCTCCTCGATGGAAGCTTCGAGTTCATAGCGCTCATTCCATTCCCCAAGGCGCAAGGCCATGCCCAGTACAGCACTGCTTGCCGGGCTGCCGAGGAAAGACTCCGCGCCACTGATCATGCCTCCCAATCGCCCCAGACCCGCCCATTGTTCCGGGCTGAGCGCGGGCACCGTACTCTGTTCCGTGGTCATTCTGCTCTCCTTTTTGTGTAGACAGTCAAAGACAGGGGGCCAAACCGCCCCCCTGCATCTGCTTCAGGCGGCGAATACCTTTTCCGCCAGGAGCTTGGAGGCATCGAGACCCCACTCCGGCATCTTGCCGCGTGTCTTGAAGAAGAGGTTCTTGTACTGCATTTTCAGCAGAAATGGGACGTGACCCATTTTCAATACCTGATCGGGACCACCAAACCAACTGTTCGAGCGAATGTAGAACGCCTGATTCGCGCCCATGTCGCCAATGCAGTACACCACCGGCTCCAGCTCCTTGTCGGCTTCGGCAGCGCTCATGCGGCCCAAGTCCTTGGCGATTTGCTTGCCGACGATTTCCGCCTCGGCATGACCGATTCCGCCCAGTTTGGGGACGGTGATCGCCGCCGCATCACCGGCCGCGAACACATTGGGATACTTGGGGTTGCGCATGGTGGTGTCGGTGACCACAAAACCCTCACTGTCGGAAATCGGCAGTCCCTTGAGGAAGTCGTGGGGTACCCAATCGGGGAAGATGATTTTCAGTTCTGCCTCGATATTCTGGCCACCCGCCAGTTCCACACCCTCCTTGGTGATCCGGGTGATGTCCTTCCCGTTGTTGACATAGTTGAAACCCATGCCTGAGGCAATTTTCAGCAAGTTGCCGACCACCTGCTCGCCGGCGTCCTCGGCAATCAGGCCTGCAGGCGTAAACACGGTGACCTTCTCTGGACCGCCCATGCCATGTTCCTTGAGCCAAGTGGCCGTTGCCAACATAGTTTCCACTGGCGGGCCTTCGCAAGCGGCTTCGGCACTGGGAAAGGCATGGCCACCGTAGAGCTTGATGTCCTTGGTGCCATCACCCTGATGGAAGCGTGCAGAACCGATAGCCACCGGTCCGCCCTTGTATTCGTTATGCAGGTACCGGCGCAATTTGTTGCCATAGTAAAAATCGGTGCAGGTATGACCATGCTCGGCAAAACCTTCGATCTTGTCGAAGGCCAGACGATTGCCCACGGCTACGACGACATAATCGTAGTGGAGAGACTCGCTGGCCGCTCCTGGCCGTTCATTGGGCACGAAGTCCACCCGTTTGGCATCTACATCCAGCGCTTTCACTTCACCCTGGATGAAATCAATGTCATCTTCCGCCAGCGTGCTGCGTAAATCCATGGACAAGGTCTTGCTCGGGTCCCGATCCTCGTAGACTTCCGCGGGGATATTCGGCACGAAGAGCAGATAATCCTTTCGGTCCAGCACGGTGATGCGCACCGTGTCGCCACAATATTGCCGGATTTTCTGCGCAGAACCCAAGCCGGCAAAGTTCCCTCCCAATACGACGATATGCGGTTTCATTCGTTACATCCCTCCGTTTTCATCGGAAAAACAATCTACCCTTTCAGTGTAGTTCAGAAATTTCGTTTGTGTCGGAGAAATAAAATAAAAATAATAAAAATATATCCTTATAGGCTCATTCTTTCTTCCACAAGCGTAACCTTTCTGCTGGAAGCTGCAGATATAGCGTACGCGGAGGGTCTCTTCGGTCCTGCGCAAGGAAGCGACCCTGCAAAGAAAACGGCGCCGCCGTTACAAAACGCTGCCAGAGTGGCTGTCGCTGCCATTCCACGGCTTCGCTGACGATCAGATTTTCGACGTCAGTGTCCTTGGCATCCCGCAGCATGATGTGCTCAGCTCGGATCCCGAGGATCACCTCCTCCCCCAAGGCGTGATCCGACATTCCTGTTGCGCGCAAGCGCTGCGAATGAATGCGGACCAGATATTCCTGGTCGGCGAGCTTTTCTTCGATCCTCCCGGAGAAAAAGTTTTCCATCCCCAGCATTTGTGCAGCCTGCGGATTGGGGGACGGGAGAAAATTTCGGCGGGCTCGCCCTGGGCCTGGATTCTCCCACTCTGCAAAATTGCCATGCGTTGCGCTGCGGCACAAATGCTCACATCGTGGGTAACTACGAGTAGTGGGATGGAGAAAATGGTGGATTCCTCGGTAAGGGCAGCGATGATTTCGTCGCGCGTCTGCGGATCCAGTGCCGATGTGGGCTCATCCAGCAATAAAAGCTTTGGTTTGCGGGCGATGGCCCGCAACAGAGCGACGCGTTGCTGCTGGCCACCAGAAAGCGCTGCGGGATACTGCTCTGCGAAGCGCGTCATGCCAATCCGCTCGAGCAACTCCAAAGCTCTCGGGCGCCGGTCGCGCCCCTGTATGGAGAAGGCGATGTTCTGCCAGACCCTGAGGTGGGGAAACAGGCGGTATCCTTGCGGCAAGTATCCTAGTGGGCGCTGTTCCGTGGGCAAATCCCCCAAGGCTCCACTTGCGCTGGCAAGAGTCCAAGTAAGGCACGGAGAAAGGTCGTTTTGCCTTCGCCGGAGCGCCCGAGGAGCACGGAGAGACCCTCTACGGTCAGGGAGACGTCGAGGGCGACTGGTGTATTCGTTTGACAGCGTAGGGTCAGCACTTAGAGCGGAACCTGCTGGCGGCGGCTGCGCAGTCGAATCCATAGCGGCAAGGGAATCGCCACCAGAAAGAACACCCAAAGCAAGGGATAGACGGCGCTCAGCCCAATGTCTTCCAAATTTTGGTATATCTTCACGGGGATACCCATAGGATAGTAAGCAACGATCAGCACCACGCCGAATTCTCCCATCGCTCGCACCCACGCCAGAGCTGTTGCTGCAGTCAAGCCGTTGCGAGCCATCGGTAGGGTCACCAGCCAGAAAGTCTGCCAGGAGGACTTGCCCAGGGTATGGCTGATTTCCTCGAGATCGGTGGGAACGCCTTCGAAGGCGGCGCGGGCGGAGAGGACATAATAGGGCATGGCGGCATAGACCTGGGCCATGATGAAAGCCGGTGCGGTATTGACCAGGCGCAGTCCCCAATGCGAGAGAAACTCCCCGGCGGCGGCATAGGGTCCGAAAAAAGAGGCCAGGAGAATGCCGAGCGCCAGTGGCGGGGTGAGTAGCGGCAAAAGGATCAGTGCATCGACAACGGGACTCCAGCGATAGCGTCGACGTGCCATCCACCAGGCGAGAGGCGTTCCCAACAGCACACAGAGCAGCAGGGCCGAACCACTGAAAAGCAAGGAGGTGCGGATCGCTTCTGGGTCGTTGGGAGCAAACTGCAGGTGCTGCCAGTCCAAGCCGAAAAACATCTCGGAGAAAGGAGCGATCAGGATGCCAAGGATCGCCAGGGAAAACAGCAGTAGGGGCGTCTCCAGGGAAAGGCCGCGCGACGGTCCGATTCGCTTCATCGACAGAGTAACGCTGTATTAGATTGCATATAGCCATTATTCCCGAAAGAGCCGACAGGTGTCCAGTCAGGAAAGCGCTCTCCAATATCGCCAGGACCTAGTACGCAGCATTTCCCCAGGATCTGTGCCGTCTCCCGGATTCCCCGTCGGGTGAATAAGGTCTACCCAAAGGACTTCTGTGCCATGCAGAGCCGACTTGCGCAGGTAAAAGCCGGGAATCCACAGGATTTCATCCGTGTCCGAATACAGAATGGATACGTCGTCGCGCAGGAAGGGGGGAACGCCAACCTCCAGAAGGAATTTTTTGAGAGGACGCCGATGGCCGGCGGAGTTTCGATAGTGTGCACCGGCTTGCCGCTTGGTCCAGCGCAGCGTGCGTCCTTGCAGTTCTGCACCGCCGATGATTACCGCGCCTTCACGGAGCCCTTGCGCTGCTCTTACTGGCTGTTCCCAGCACCAGCGAAAGCCATCGCCCTGTCCGCAAGGGGCCAGCGGTTTCCACTCCTGAGCAGGAATTTCATGGCTGGGAAAGTGTTGCCAGATTTGAACTTTCTGTCCCTGACGCCAGGCGTGGAGATTCGGGAGTTCCACCCGCCTGCCGCCTTGGGATGGGGCAAATAGTTGCCGGAGTCGCTCCAGGGACTGCCGGTCCGGGGCATCCATCCCCAGGTCGCGGAGCCAGCGGCGCAGAAAGACTCGCTGCAGGGCTGGTGCCCACTGCTCCAAAAAGTCTACAGACAAGACTCGCGCGATTTCGCCATCGGGCCAACACAGCATGGCCTGCTGGGCGTACCAGGCGTCCTCCACGGCCAGTTGGTCGGCGATGTTGGCGGCGCTGCGGGTGATGACGCGCGACGCCTGCGGCCAGCCAAGTTCGTGTAACAGTGGCCATATCCTTTCGCGCAGACGCGCCCGGGCGTAGCGTAATTCGTTATTGGCAGGGTCTTCCAGCCAGCGGATGCCCCGCTGACGTAAATACTGGCGCAGCGAGGCCCGTGTCAGCTCCAAAAAAGGTCTTGCCAGGGTACCTGCCCCCAGACGACGCCGCTCCGGCATGGCCGCCAGTCCGTCGACGCCGGCGCCGCGCAGGAGCTGCAACAGCATGGTCTCCGCCTGATCGTCCTGATGCTGGGCACTCAGCAGCCAGTCGCCTGCGCGCATCTGGTCGGCGAAGAGGAGGTAGCGACCGCGGCGAGCGCGATCCTCCGGACCCTCGCCTCCCTGTTTTGCCGGCAGGTCGAGGATGCGACAAGGGTAGCCATACCCAGCCGCCAGTGTGGCCACGTGCTCTGCCCAGCGTGCGCTGTCTGGGTGCCAATTGTGGTTGACGTGGAGAACCTCGACGCGCAAGGCCAGCGCGTGCGCAGCGTGCAGCAGGGCGGTGGAATCGGCGCCACCACTGCAGGCAAGAAAAAAGCGTTGCTCTGGGGAGAGCTGCCAGTCGAAAAACAGTTTCTGCCGTAGTTCTTTCTCCGGCTCAGGCAGCGCCAACGACACCATAGTGCATCAGACGTTCGTAGCGATGGCTGAGGAGGCGCGAAGTTTCCAAACCCCGTAATTCCTGTAGGTGCTGCGCCAAACTCGCAGCGACGTTCTCATACACGAGTTGTACATTACGGTGGGCGCCACCGAGGGGTTCGTCGATCACTTCGTCGACGAGGCCGAGGGACTGCAGGCGGCGTGCAGTGATGCCCAGGGTTTCCGCCGCTTCCGCAGCCTTGGCCGCGTCTTTCCATAAAATCGAGGCACAGCCCTCCGGCGAAATGACCGAATAGACGCTATATTCGAGCATCAGTAGACGATCACCGACACCAATGGCCAGTGCACCACCAGAACCTCCTTCCCCGATGACCAGAGAGATGATGGGTACGGCGAGATCGGACATGACTGCCAAATTACGAGCGATGGCTTCGCTCTGGCCGCGCTCTTCGGCACCGATACCGGGATAGGCGCCGGGGGTGTCGATAAAGGTCAATACTGGCAGGCGAAAGCGCTCCGCCAGGCGCATCAGGCGCAGAGCCTTGCGATAGCCCTCTGGACGCGGCATACCGAAATTGCGTTGGATCTTTTCCTTAGTATCCCGCCCCTTTTGTTGACCGATCCAGAGGATGGCCTGCCCCTGGAAGCGCGCAAGTCCGCCGACGATGGCGGCATCATCGGCATAGGCGCGATCACCAGCGAGAACTTCTACGTCGGTAAACAGCGCGTGAACATAGTCCAGGGTGTACGGGCGCTGCGGATGACGCGCTACCTGTACGGTCTGCCAGGCGGTCAATTTACCGTAGAGCCGTTGCAACTCCTTGCGCGCCTTGCTCTCCAGACGCTTGATGTCCTCCTGAATGCCCGGTTGATTGAGCGCCTTGAGTTCCTCTACTTTTCCCTCGAGTTCGGCGATGGGTTGTTCAAAGTCGAGATATTGCAGTTTCACCCGTTCTCCTTATCAGGCCGTGCGCTGTCGCCGCTGCCGCTCATCGCGCAGAGAGACAACATTGGCAAGCAGATTCATTGGAGGGGCATATTGCCACTCTTGCCGATCGGGGTCGAGCAGGGCATCGAGTTCGCTGCGAAACTCGGGGCTGGCAGAGATTCCTTGCGGACAATCGAGAATCGCTCGCGCCTGCCCGTCAGCCACCGTCAGCGCGATGCGCACTTGGCAGTCGCCGGGGTGCGCCAGCAGCAATTCTGGAAGTTTCGCGATGCTGAGTGGCGAAGCGTCGATGTGCAATACGACAAGGCGTGCCAAAGCCGCCCGGGCTTCTTCCCAGCGCAGCAGACGTTGGGCGGTCAGTCGCAGGCCTCCAGAGTAACTGTCTTCACTGGCCTCGGCGAGAAGCAACAGAGGCTCATCGTCGGCGATCTGGCCATTGAACTGCCGCCAGGTTTCCGCGAATACCACGGCCTCGGCGCGCCCGCTTTCATCTTCCAGGGTAAGAAACAACATGCGATCGCCGCGCTTGGTGCGCATGCTGCGACGGGCCACCACCATGCCGGCGACGAAGACCGACTCGCCAGCGGTAATCTGGGCGAGCTCTTGGACGCCAAGCGCGTGCAAGTCGGCGCGGACGACACGCAGCGGGTGATCGCTCAGATAGAAACCGAGGACCTCGCGCTCGCCCGCCAAACGATCACGATCGTCGACATCTGCGGACACCAGTGTTGGGATCGTTCGCTGCTCCTGAGTCTCCATATCAAAGAGGCTGCATTGCGCGCTGGCATCCTGGCGCTGCTGCTGTTGCGCTGCCTCCAGGAAGCGGTCTAGAGAGGCCAGCAATTGCGCTCTTGGCAGTCGAAAGGCATCCAAAGCACCCGCCTTGATCAAGGCCTCGAGACTGCGTCGATTGACCCGCTGGCCATCCAGCCGACACAAAAAATCGTAGAAATCCTGAAACTCACCACCCGCCCTGCGGGCGTCGACGATGGCCTCCACGGCACCCCGACCCAAGCCCTTGATGGCTCCCAAGCCATAGCGAAGTCCGTTCCCTTCCGGTCGGAACACGAGTTCACTGCGCTGTATACAGGGTGGCAAAATGCTCATCCCCATCCGTCGGCATTCGCTGATCATAGCCACCACCTTATCGGTATGGTCCATGTCAGCAGTCAACACGGCGGCCATGAAATGTCGTGGATAATGGGTTTTGAGATAGGCGGTCTGGTAAGAGACCAGCGCGTAGGCGGCCGAGTGCGATTTGTTGAAACCGTACTCCGCGAACTTTTCCATCAGGTCGAAGATTGCTGTGGCCTGATGCACCTCGATGCCATTCTTCGCCGCTCCCGCCAGGAAGATCTCGCGCTGCTTGGCCATTTCCTCCGGCTTCTTCTTGCCCATGGCGCGGCGCAGCAGATCCGCACCACCGAGGGAATAGTTGGCCAGCACCTGGGCGCACTGCATCACTTGTTCCTGATAGACGATCACCCCATAGGTTTCCTTGAGGATCGGCTCGAGCAGAGGATGAGGATAGACGACCTTGGCCTTACCATGTTTACGCGCGATGAAGTCATCGACCATGCCGGATTGCAGGGGTCCGGGGCGGAACAGGGCCACCAGCGCGACGATGTCGCCAAAGTTGTCGGGCTGCAGGCGGCGGATGAGATCACGCATGCCCGAAGATTCGAGCTGAAACACCGCTACCGTGTCGGTAGATTTGAGTTGTGCAAAAGTGGCGGCGTCATCGAGTGGCAGCTTGGCCATGTCGAGGGGCCCCTGCCCTGCCGCGGCGCGCTCCGCATTGATGCCGCGCAGGGCAATATCGATGATGGTCAGGGTGCGCAGTCCCAAAAAGTCGAATTTCACCAGCCCCATTTTCTCGACATCATCCTTGTCAAGCTGGGTAACATTGCCACCACTCTCCGAACCGTCGGTAAACAGTGGCAGTCGGTCGGATAGGGGCTCAGGAGAGATCACCACCCCGCCGGCGTGGGTGGAGGCGTGGCGCGGCAGCCCCTCCAGACGCAAAGCGATATCCAGCAGTTCTCGCACATCGTCTTCTTCCTGCTGCCGACGTCGCAACTCCTCGGATTCTTCGAGGGCCTTGGCCAGGGTCATCCCCAAATCGCCGGGCACCAGCTTGGCGAGCTGGTCGACAAAGCCATAAGGCAGATTGAGCACCCGGCCCACGTCGCGTACCACCGCCCGCGCCTTCATGGTACCGAAGGTGATGATCTGCCCTACCCGATCGCGGCCGTATTTTTCCGCGACATACTGAATCACGCGGTCGCGTTGGTCCATGCAGAAATCGACGTCGAAATCGGGCATGGAGACCCGCTCCGGGTTGAGAAAGCGCTCGAACAAAAGGGCATTGGCGATGGGATCGAGATCGGTGATTCGGAGGGCGTAGGCGACCAGCGAGCCTGCCCCGGACCCACGCCCGGGGCCCACGGGAACGCCGTGATCCTTCGCCCACTGGATGAAGTCGGCAACGATGAGAAAATAGCCAGGAAAGCCCATCTGCAGGATGACGTCGACTTCGCGCAGGAGCCGCTCACGATAGGGTATGGCCCCCTCACCCGAGATGCCCAGGCTCTGCAGCCGCTCCGCCAGCCCCTGCTCTGCCGCCTTACGGAAGTAAACCTCGATGGGACTGCCGTCGGGGGTGGGGAAATCCGGCAGCGTATATTGGCCGAGGGTCAAGGTCAGATTACAGCGTTTGGCAATCTCCACCGTATTGGCACAGGCCTCAGGGAGGTCGGCAAAGCGTGCCAACATCTCGCTAGCACTGGGCAGGCGATGTTCCGGCGTGAAACGCCGCGGGCGACGCTCATCGTTCAGAGTGTATCCAGCAGCAATGCATTGTCGAGCGTCAAAAGCGGGAAAGTCTTCGGCGTCGAGAAAATGGGCATTGTTGGTGGCGACCAGCGGCAGATCCAGTTCCAACGCCAAGGCAATCGTTGCCTCATTCAAGGCATCTTGCTCGGCTTCGCCATTGCGCTGAACTTCGAGATAAAAGGCATCCGGAAAGAGTTCCTGATAGTGTCGGGCAAGAGATTGCGCACGCGCCGGCTCGCGCAGCAGAAGCTGGCCAATCTCACCCTGTCCTGCCGCCGATAGGGCAATCAAGCCAGCGCGATCCTCTTGCTCCAGCCAGGAACGCTGGATCCGCGCCTTGCCGTCTTGCAGTCCTTCCAGAAACGCTCGGCTGAGCAGGTGACTCAGGGCACGAAAGCCATCGCGATTGCGACACAGCAGCACCAGGCTGCTGCCGCCGTCGACGCCATCGCCCTGCAGCCAGAGTTCCGCGCCGATGATCGGTTTGATGCCCTGGGCGCGGGCGGCATTGTAAAATTTGACCAGGGCAAAGAGATTGCCGTGATCGGTGATGGCGACTGCCGACATTCCTTGTTCGGCGCAACGTTGCACCAGTTTCTTGACGGGGATGATCCCATCTTCCAGCGAATATTCCGAATGCACATGCAGATGGACGAAATCTGTGCTCATTTTCTTTCTTCCAGTATTCGTGCTACCGGCGCAAAACTGCGGCGGTGTATGGGGGTTGCTCCAAAACGTCGCAGTGCCTCCAGATGCACGGCGGTACCATACGCCTGATGACGGCCAAACCCATAGAGAGGATATTGGCGATCCAGCAAGGTCATCTCCCGGTCCCGCGCAACCTTGGCGAGGATACTCGCGGCAGAGACAGCATCCACGCGATCATCGCCTCCTACCATAGCCTCCGCCTGCCACTGCGGCAAGACACGGTTGCCGTCCACGACGATGTGCCGCGGACGAATCGGCAGCGCGCGCAAGGCGCGATCCATGGCCTGCAGGGTGGCAGCGAGGATATTGTCGCGTTCGATCTCCCAGGTGCCGGCAGACGCGACGACCCAGGCACGCGCCTCGGCACGGATCTGCTGCGCCAGCCGCTCTCTTTGTTGCGGGCGCAGCTTTTTCGAGTCACGCAGGCCCGCTATCGGACGCGCCAGAATCACCGCCGCGACCATGACCGGTCCTGCCAATGGTCCCCTTCCCGCCTCATCAACGCCGGCGACGTCTCCGCCCCAATGCTCCATCATTCCTGACCGAGCAAAATGCGCCGTAAGGCCGCCACGATGCTGTCGCTATCGTCACCCTGCAGCAGCCCGCGCAGAGGCTTGAGCGCCTGCTCCTGTTCCGCAATGGGGAGATTCTCCAATTCCTTCACCACCCGCTCGGGGGTGATCTCGGACTGCAGAAGTTCAGGATACACTTTACGCTGCAGGAGGATATTGGGCAGGGCGATGTGCGGCACGCGCACCAGGCGTTTGGCAACGGCGAAAGTCAGCGGCTGCATGGCGTAGAGCACGACGGCCGGCCGACCGAGCAGCGCCGTTTCCAAGGTTGCCGTGCCCGAGGCTACGAGCACGCGATCGGCCGCCGCGAGCAGCTCTGTGCTCTGCCCACAGACCTCCTGGATCTGGCCGGCTAGGGGACCGGCCCGCTCCCGCCACAGCGGGCGCAGCTCCTCGCGCGCCAGGGCGACGACGATCTGCCATTCGGGATGCGCCTGTAACCAAAGCTGCGCTGCCTGTGCCATCGGCGCGGCGAGCCGCTGCAGCTCACTGCGCCGGCTGCCCGGCAACAGGGCCAGGATTGGAGCGTTCTGCAAACACAACTTTCGTCGCGCCTCTTCCTTACTGGGCGCCGCGGCCGTCTGCGCAAGCAGGGGATGTGGCAACAGTTGCGCAGAGACCCCCGCTTGCTCATAGAGAGGGCGCTCGAAGGGAAAAAGCAGAAAGATTTCGTCGATGCGCTCACGAATCTGCCGAATGCGCCCCTGCCGCCAGGCCCAGATTTGTGGACCAACCACATAGAGCACACGGATCCCCAGGCGCTTGGCCTCCCGGGCGACACGCAGATTGAAGGCGGGGTGATCGATCAGCAGCACCGCATCCGGACGTTCACGTTGCAGGTAGTCGCGGACCTGCCGAAACAGGCGCCGCAGGCTGCCATAGTGACGCAGTACCTCCACCAGGCCCATCACCCCCAGCACTTCGCCATCGGCGATATTGCGCACACCGGCCGCTTGCAGACGGCTTCCCACCACGCCTTCCCATTGCACTTCGATCCCTGCCGCCCGGCAACGCGTCAGAAGATCAAGGCCCAGGCTTTCTCCTGAACGCTCGATCGCAATGAGGAAGGTTCTGTTCATTCGCCCTGCAGATGTGCGCGTATCACTCCGGCAATGCGCTCCACCTGCGCCGAGCTCAGTTCAGGAAACATCGGTAGGGACAGGACCTTGTCTTTCAGACTCTCGGCTACCGGACAATGGCTGGGCGGCAGATCGGCAAAGGCCCGCTGCTGGTGACAGGGAATGGGATAGTACACTCCACAAGCGATCCCTTCGGCGTGCAGACGGGCACGCAGGGCATCGCGTTCCGTGATCTGAAGGGTGTACTGATGGAAGACATGTTCGGCTCCGGCTCGGCGCCCGGGAATCTGCAGCGGCAAGTCCTGCAGAGCAGCATCGTAGAGGCCGGCAGCTCGTTGGCGACCAGCATTGTAGTCATCGATATGCTGAAACAGCTTCCGCAAGATCAGGGCCTGAATTTCATCCAGGCGGCTGTTGTAGCCCAAGATTTCATGTTCGTAGGTGCGCCAGGAACCGTGGTTACGCAGGCCGCGTAGGCGGGTTGCCAGGGCTTCGTCGTTGGTGAAGACCATCCCCCCATCCCCTGCCCCACCCAAGTTTTTGCTGGGGAAGAAGGACACGCAGGCGAGATGGCCAAAGCTACCGACCCGTTGGCCATGCAGGCGCGCACCAATGGCTTGCGCCATATCCTCGATGAGCGGAATGCCGTGCTGTTGCGCAAGCTGCACGAGCTCGGGCATGGGCGCGGCCTGGCCGTAGAGGTGCACCGGGATGATGGCGCGAGTACGGGGCGTGATCAGCGGCGCGATGCCTGCCGCCGTCACGCAGAAATAGTCGGGATCGACGTCGGCAAACACCGGCGTCGCGCCAACGTAACGTACCGCCTCGGCAGTGGCGATGAAAGTGAAAGTGGGAACGATGACCTCATCGCCGGGGCCGATGTCCAGGGCACGCAAGGCCAGCAGCAGGGCATCGGTACCCGAGGCACAAGCAACGCCATGGGCAACGCCGAGATATTCCGCCAGCTCCGTCTCCAGGCCGCGCCCTTGCGCGCCCAAAATGAAACTCGCCTGATCCAGTATCTCCCCGATTCCTGCCAGGATCTCCTGCCGCAGGGGCGCGAAATGGGCGCGTAGATCGACCATAGGAATTTGTTGTTCCATCACTCATTCTCCCTGCTGCTGGGGTAATGTAGATGCTGATAAAAACGCGCTAACTGCCTGCCGGACGGACAGCGCCGCTGCCAGTGCAGCCCGTCCTTCATGGCCCGTGCAGAGCGGCATTCCCTGGCCGGAAACAGCGGCGAGAAAGGCGGTGATTTCACTTTCCAGGGCATCGCGTGCCTGCAGCTCGACCACGTCCTCGATCACCCCCGGGATGCCCGGCACCTGTCCGGCACCGCGGCGGTAAAAAGTCAGGCGATTTTGCAGAAAATCCACTGAAGCATAGCGATCTGGCCAGAAAATGCGCATGCGCCGCACCGCCTCCCGCACCACCCGCGAGGCAGCCAGGTTGGCCACGCTCCCATTACCCAGGGTCACCCAGGCATTGGCCATGTCGGCCTGTTCGGTCACCGCCGCGACACCCACCGCGCGCACCTCCTGCGGCTGGGCGGCAGTAAGCATCAGGACCAGGTCGAGATCATGGATCATCAAGTCCATGATCACATCGACATCGAGGGAGCGCGGCTTGAACGGTGCCAAGCGCTCGGCCTCGATGTAGCGCGGTGCCGGGAACTTCTGTTCCCGCAGGTATTGCATGACCATCTGGGCGCGCTCAATCTGGCCCACCGCCAGGATTACCCCTTCCGCGTCCGCGTAGCGGAGCAGATCGTCTGCCTCGGCAAGGGTAAAGGTAAAGGGCTTTTCCACCAGGCAATGGATCCCGCGAGCGATTGCCTCACGCGCCACTGCGTAGTGCTGCAGCGTTGGCGTCACAATGGAGATGGCATCGACCGCAGCCAGCAACTCTCCCAGATCAGAAAATGCGCGACAAGCAAGCTCTTGAGCGACGCTCCGTGCCCGCTCGCCATCGGTGTCATAGACACCCTGCAACTGCGAAACCCGGGCATATTTCTGTGCATGGAAGCGTCCCAGGTGCCCAACCCCGACGACGGCTGTTCGTAACTGTCTCACGGCCGCGTAATCCCCCGCTTACTGCTGCGAATAAAATCCAGCAAGCGTTGCGTCTCGGGGGCATCGAGGCCTTCGCGCGCCACTTCCTCCATTGCTTCTTCCAGCAGTTTACCGGAGCGAAAAAGCAGGCGATACGCGCGTTTCAAGGTGTGGATCTGCTCTTTGGTAAAGCCCCGCCGGCTGAGACCGCGTACGTTGATCCCGTGTAATTGCGCGTGATTTCCTGCTGCCATCATGTACGGCGGGATGTCCAGCGGCGCCATGGTACCACCGCCGAGGATAGCGTGCGCGCCAACGCGCGCGAACTGGTGTACTGCGGAAAGACCGCCCAGGATGGCGTCGTCCTCAACGATGACATGGCCCGCCAGGGTCGCTGCATTGGCCATCACCACGCGATCGCCAATCTGGCAGTCGTGCGCCACGTGGCAGTACGCCATGAACAGGTTTTGGGAACCGATCCGCGTCACACCACCGCCTTTCACGGTACCGCGATTGATGGTGACGAACTCTCGGAACGTATTGCCGGAACCGATCTCCAGCCGGGTTTCTTCTCCGCGATAACCAAGATCCTGGGGTGCCGTACCAATGGAAGCGAAAGGGAAGATCTGGTTGCGTGCTCCGATCTGGGTGGGCCCTTGAATAAGCGCGTGGGCGTCCACCCGGCAGTCTTCGCCGATTTCCACGTTTGGACCGATGACCGCAAACGGTCCAATGATACAGCCGTCGCCGATTATTGCTGCAGGGTCGACCGCCGCCCGTGCGTCGATCTGCGCTTTCATGCCTCACGCTCGCGTAAGGTCGCCATCAGCAATGCCGACGCGACTTCCGTACCATCTGACATTGCCACCGTCTCCATCTGCCACAAACCCGACTTGCGTCGAGTGACCTCGGCAGACAGAATCAGTTGATCGCCGGGGGTCACCGGCTTGCGAAAGCGGGCCTTGTCGATGCCAGCGAAGTAGACTGCGGCGTTCTCGCCATATTTGTCCTCGGAAACGAAGGCCAGAATGGCCGCCGCCTGGGCCAGAGACTCGATGATCAAAACCCCAGGCATCACCGGAAAATCGGGGAAATGGCCCTGAAAATGAGGTTCGTTCATGGTCACGTTCTTCAGCGCGCGCAGGCTTTTGCCAATCTCGATCTCCAAAATTCGATCAACGAGGAGAAACGGGTAGCGATGCGGCAGCCGACGCAAGATCTGATGAATATCAAAGCCTTCCATGAACACTCCTAAGTAGAGGAAGAATCGTGCGCTGTCTTGGCCTCACCGCGCAACCGCCGCAGAATGTCATCCAGGCGGTTGAGCCGCGCGATCGTACGTCGCCAAGTCCGCGCCTCCTGAGCGGGTATCACGCCAGAATAGACGCCTGCTTGGCGGATGTCATGCGTGACGGCGCTTTGTCCGGCAATCACGGTCCCATCGGCGATATTGATGTGACCGGCAAAGCCGACCTGGCCGCCGATGCGGCAGCGCCGTCCAATGCGGGTACTGCCAGCAATCCCGGTCTGTCCGGCGATCACCGTGTCCGCGCCGACGACGACGTTGTGGCCGATCTGCACCAGATTGTCGATCTTCACGCCGTCGCCAACGATCGTGTCAGCCAGAGCGCCTCGGTCGATGCAGGTGTTGGCGCCAATCTCCACGCGTGCGCCCAGAATCACCCGCCCAATCTGGGGGATCTTCTCGTAGCCCGCATCGGTCTGCGCGAAGCCGAAGCCATCGGCCCCAATGACGGCATTGCTGTGGACAATGCAGTTCTCTCCAAGAACCGACCCAGCCAGAACCTTGACCCCGGATAGAGGTGAGAGGCGAAGCCAATCACCACCCCTGGTCCAATCACGACGCCACTTTCCAGCCACACCCCAGGGCCAATTTTTGCCCCAGAGCCGATCTGTACAAAATCCTCGATGCGGGCACTTGGGTCCACATCGGCATCCGCGGCGACCCGAGCGTCCGGCGAGCGCCATGGCGAAACCGCTCGTTCGGGGTAAAGAAGTTGCATCGCCTGCGCAAAACTTGCGTAGGGGTTTTCACTCCAGATGGCTGCGCCATCGTATTGTTCTGCGTGCTCTGGAGAAATAATCAATGCGCCGGCGCGAGTCTGTGCCAGTAGTGGCAAATATTTACTGTCTTGCAAAAAACTTAGTTCATCTCCCTGAGCGGATGATAAGGGCGCTATAGCGCGAAACCTGAGCTCTGCATTTCCACGATAAGGCAAGCCAAGGGCCGCGGCCAGCTCTTGCAGGGTGTAGACTACCGGTGCCGGAGCACTCATTTTTGTCCTCCGGATTTTGGTTTTTCCATGGCGGCGACCACTTGTTGCGTCAGATCGATTGCGCCGCTGACGTAGAGCACAGATTTGTCATTCAAAATGAGCGTGTAATGACCTTTTTTCCCGATCTCCGAAACTACGCGAACCAGTCGTGCCTGAATATTTTCGAGGATTTGATTGCGTTGCAGATTTACCTGGTCCTGGGCTGACTGGCGGAGTTTCTGCAACTCAAGGACCATCCCCTGCAATTGCGCCTCGCGTTTCTGCCGCTCCGCATTATTGAGCTTTGGAAAATCTTCCTCCAGACTCTTCTGCGCAGCAACAATCTGTTGTTGTTTTTGCTCGATGGCCTTTTCCTTCTCGGCAATCAGAGAATTGAGAACCTTGGCCCCGACCTGCGCCTCCGGCAACTCACGCAATGCCTTGTCGAGATCGACGAAACCGATTTTTGGCGCGTCCGCCAGCGCCCAGGGCGCGGCAAGCATACCGCAGCCCAAGACGATACAGACGCTTAGCCCCCACTGACGGAACATCAGAAGGCGTTACCCACAGTAAACTGCAAAGGCTGGGTGAGATCGCCCGGCTTCTTGTCCAAAGGAATCGCTACGGACAGACGCAACGGACCGAGCGGACTGATCCAGAGTAGGCCGATGCCCGCTGTGGTGCGCATCTCGCCAAAATTTGGGAAGTAGTTGTTGGAATAGGCGTAGTTCGTGGTACTACCATCCACCGAATTGACGCCATACACCCAACCACTCGCGACGAAGGCGTTCAGGCGAAAATTCTTGTTGTCCTCCAGGCCCGGCAACGGAAAATATAGGTTGGCATCGAGGAGAAGCTCGCGAGTACCGCCCACCGGATAGCCATCGATCTGCGGACCCACGGCATAGGTCTGATACCCTGGAAGCGTCAGCGGACCGCCGAGATAAAAGTTGTTGAAGAAGGGCACGGGCTTGCCCGAAAAGCTGTTGATGAAGCCGTAGCGCATCCCTAAGCCGCCACTCAGCCAGGAAGTGAACGGGTGATAATAATTGGCCCTCACTTCAGCCTTGTACCAGCGCAGATTCCCTGGCGGTACCGCCGCCTTCAGGTCAAGGCTGGTGTACAAACCTTTGGTGGGAAAAATCGGCGAATTGGTGGTATTGTACACCAATTCATTGCCCAGGGTAACAGAATTCGTCGTATTTCCATAATTGTCGATATAGTTCTGATACAAAGGGATCGGATTGCTGGTATCCAGCGTAATGTTGGTATGCGTAAAGCCCAAAGACATATAGTCGTACACGTACTCCAACACCGGTATTCCCAGGGTGACGGCGCCGCCCAGATCCACTTCTTGGTAAGGAGCGACTGCCAAGGTGGAAAGGTTGGTATCGTTACGGAAGATGTTAAAGCCTAAACTGATGCCATCCGGTGTGAAATATGGATTGGTATACGACAGATTGAACGCACTGCCGAGACCGCCAACGTTAGCCGAAAAGGACAGAGCATTACCGGTACCCATGAAGTTTTTCTGGGTGATAGAACCGTTGAAGAGAAATCCCTGGGCGTTGGAATAGCCCACACCCACACTGAACGAACCCGTTGGCCGTTCGTCCACGGCAACATCCAGATCCAGCTGATCCGGATGCCCCGGTACCGGCACCGTCTTGGTGGTGACGGTCTGATAAAAACCGGTTTGCTCCAAGCGTAATTTCGAGCGATCGATCAGGCTGCGATTGTAAAGCGAGCCTTCCATCTGCCGGAACTGTCGCCGCACCACATAATCCATGCTGCGATTGTTGTTACTGATGTCGATGCGCCGGATATAGACCCGATGCCCGGGATCTACCTGGAAATTCAGCGCCACCTCATGGGTTTTGGGGTCGACCGTGGGCACCGGTGTGGTATTGGCAAAGGCGTAACCATAATTGCCCAGTTCATCCGCAATCGCTTTGTTGGTGTCCAAAATCTTTGCCTTGGAAAAGCGCTCGCCAGGATGAATTTCTATGAGCTTTTCCAGCTTGTTCCGCGGCAGGATGAGATCACCCGTCAACTCCACCTTGCTGATATGGTAAACATCGCCTTCGTGAACATTGACCGTAAGATAGACGAAGCGACGATTTGGGGTGATCTGCACCTGCGTTGACTCGATGGCAAAATTGAGATAGCCATGATCGAGATAGAAATTGTTCAGTTTTTCCAAGCTCTTGGAAAACTTTTCTTGGGAGTATCGATCGTTCTTGCTGAAAAAGGAAAACGCATCTGGCGCGCCGATGGAGAAGAGGCCGCGCAGACGATTTTCGCTGAAGGCATGGTTACCAATGATATTGACCTGCTTGATCGTCGCCTGCTGCCCCTGCTCGACATCAATCTGGATCGCCACGCGGTTGCGTGGCAGGGTTTCTACGTGCGGCGTGATTTTCGCGTCATAGTACCCCATCCCCTCATACTGTTGCTGCAGTCCTTGTACCACCTGATCCAGCGTTGCCTGATTGAAGATATGGCGTACTTCCAGCCCGATTCCTTTCAAGGTGGACTGCACCTCGTCTTTGGAAAAGGCCTTGATCCCCTTGGTCTCAATACTGGCGATGATGGGACGCTCCTTTACCACGACGATCAGATCATCGCCGGAACGCGCGATGCTCACATCCCGAAAAAAGCCGGTGGAGTAGAGATCCTGCACCGCCTTTTGCGCCAGCGTGTCATCAACCGATTCGCCGATGTGGATCGGCAGATAGTTATACACCGTCCCTGGCGTAATATGTTGTAATCCTTGAATCTCGATATTGTGCACGGTAAACGGGGTAAAGGCCCAAGCGGGGGCAAGGGCGGAGGCACAGAATACCGCTGCTGACAGGGTCAGAGCCCGGGTGGTTCGGGGTGAAAGGCGCATTTTCTTCACGGTTTCAACATTCTCACTGTGTCGTTGTACAGGGCGAGGAATAGAAGCATCAGGATCAGCACTATACCGATCATCTGCGCTTTTTGCATCCATTCCGGAGGCACGGGGCGACCTCGCAGGAGTTCGACAACGGCAAAGACGATATGCCCACCGTCAAAGATAGGCAGAGGAAACAGGTTGATGACCCCGAGACTGACGCTCAGCAAGGCAAGGAAACTCAGATACGGGGTGAAGCCAGCCGCAAAGGTCTGCCCGGCAACCTCGGCAATTCCGATCGGTCCACTGATGTTGCTCGTCGATACCGTGCCCTGAATCATTCGCCAGATCATTTCCAGCGACAGGCTGGTGACCGTCCAGGTCTGCCTTGCGCCGTAGACCATGGCGGAAAGCGGATTACGACGGTGCTGAACGATGAGTGATTGCGGCAAAGGTGCCAGGGTGATGCCTAGATACCCTTCCATTTTTCCCTGGGCCAGCACCGTCTGTAAGGAGACCTCGCCGCCATGCATTCGTCCCTCTGGGTCCTGCCATTCAATCCGTACTGCTTTGGCGGGTTCCGCCTCGATTCGTTGTGCCACTTCCTGCCAGCTGAACGTCTTGTGCCCAGCCACTGCAGTGATTTTGTCGCCCGCGCGCAGGCCGAGACGAGCGGCCGGGCTGTGGGGCATGACCGACCCTACCACTGGCGGCAAATAGGGTCCTATCCCCAGAACCTCGGTGAGAAATCCGGAACCCACACTCTCCGCCGGAAGTTTTTGTAGAGGCAGATCGATCTGCTGATCACGCCCAGATGAATCCCGCACATTGATTCGCGCTGGCTGCTGGTCGACCGCTGCGCTCAGCAGATGCTGACGAAAATCTTGCCAATCATGGACTTGCGCCCCGTTGACCTGGACAATACGATCACCGATCTGCAGGCTGCTATATCGCGCGACAAAACCATGCGGATCGACACTGCCGATAATCGGCGCAATACCCGGAATGCCCATCATACCAACCACTGCATACAGCAAAATGGCAAGCAAAAAATTGGCTCCTGGCCCCGCCACGGCAATCAGCATTCGCTTTCCTGGAGTGAGGGTATTGAAGGCTCGTCCCCGATCTTGCGGCGGCAGAGTTTCCTCGGGGTTTTCTTCGAGCATCTTCACATAACCGCCGAAAGGAATGGCAGCCAGACGAAATTCCGTAGCGTCCTTGCCGAAGCTACGCTGCCAGATCGCCGGTCCAAAGCCAACGCTAAAGCGCAAGATGCGCACACCGAGGGAGCGGGCAACGAAGAAGTGCCCGGCCTCGTGAAAGGTCACCAGGATACTGATGGCAATAATGAAGGCCAGCAGGGTGGTCAGAATACCCAAGAGCGATTCCGCCTCAGGCCGCACCCGCCAGAGGAATGGCTTGCCGTGCCTGCACCCGTGCCTCCGCATCGATGGCCATTACGGCTTCGAGATCCGTGGGCGTGGCCGGTTGATAGGCTTCCAAGGTCGCTGCGACGACCCGCGCAATCCCGGGGAAGGAAAGCTCGCCATCGAGAAAGGCCTGCACGGCGATCTCATTTGCGGCATTGAGCACCGCTGTCGCGGCTGATCCCCCGGCAATGGCCTGAAAAGCGAGAGCCAAGCAGGGGAAGCGCTGCAGATCAGGTTCCTCGAACTGCAGTGCTGGTCCGCGCGCCAGATCCAGCGAGGAGACACCACTCGCGATACGCTCTGGATAGGCCAAGGCATGGGCAATCGGCGTGCGCATATCCGGGTTTCCCAATTGCGCCAGAACCGAGCCATCCAGGTATTCGACCATGGAATGAATAATGCTTTGCGGATGAATAAGTACGCTGATCCGGTCCACCTGCAGATCAAAGAGCCAGCGTGCCTCGATGACCTCCAGACCCTTGTTCATCATGGTCGCCGAGTCTACCGATATTTTGCGCCCCATCACCCAGTTGGGGTGGGCGCAGGCCTGATCTGGCGTGACGCGTTGCAGATCGGCCAAGGGTGTTTGTCGAAACGGGCCACCGGAGGCGGTGAGAAGGATGCGACGAACCCCACGTTCGTCCCAAAGCACTGGAAAATGGCGTTGTGCTCACTGTCGATGGGAAGTAGCGTAACCTGATGACGGCGGACTTCCGCCATGAACAGTTCCCCCGCCATGACCAAGCATTCTTTGTTGGCGAGGTAGATCTTCTTGTTGGCGCGTACCGCCGCAAGGGTGGGTAGCAAACCGGCGGCACCCACGATTGCCGCCATGACCTCGTCGACGCCGGGATAGGTAACGGCCGCCAGCAGGGCCTCGTCCCCGCCGGTTACTTCGATACCAGGTTGGTCAGCCAGAATGTCCCGTAGCTGACGAGCGGCAGCGGCATCGCGCATAACAGCCAGTTTTGGGCGATATTGACGACAGAGCGCTGCCATTTCCTCGACCCGCCGGTTGGCGGTGAGCACCAATACGCGAAAACGCTCTGGGTGCCGGGCCACCACGTCGAGGGTGCTCTTGCCAATGGAACCGGTTGCGCCGAGGATACAAATTCCGCGAGTCATACTTTCCCCCAGTAAATCAGTAGGCTGACAAATACTGGCAGCCCGGCCGTCATCGCATCGATGCGATCGAGGATGCCTCCATGGCCAGGCAAGAGCTGACCGCTATCCTTTTTTCCGGCAGCGCGCTTGAGCAGGCTTTCAAAAAGGTCTCCCAAGACAGCAAATGCGGCCACCACGAGCCCCACCCCGGTCCCTGACAATAATGCCAGTGGCTGCCACGACCATAGCCATCCCGCTCCCAGTGTGCCCACAAGCGCTCCGCCGAGCAAGCCGCCCCAGAGTCCGGCCCAGGTCTTGCCCGGGCTGAGCCGAGGGACGAGACGCGTTTTACCCAAGCGCTTTCCGGCAAGCATCGCCAGCACATCGGTCATGATGACGATGGCAAGGCCCCAGAGCAACAGAATGGGATGCCGAGCCTGCAAATACACAGCCAGCCAGAACGCCGGCAGAAGCACTGGCAGGGCAGCCCATCGCAACCAGCGGGACGCGAAGACCCCACGCCGCATCACCCTTGCCAGCAAGGCTAGCGCCAAGAGCCAGAAGGCAACTCCCGGCACCGCCACGAGGGCAGGCCAGAGACCGGTCATCGGCCAGAATGACCCGGCCGCGAGCAAGACAATGGCAACGAGCAAGGCCGAAAGCGCGGGTCTGCGTAGGTCGGTAAGGTACGCCCACTCCCGGGCGGCAAGTCCGAGAAAGAGGGTCAGAACGAGGAGGAACAACCAACGGTTTCCGTACAGTAGCAACGGAACAAAGAATGCGAGCAGGGCAAATGCGGTGATCAGTCGCTGGCGCAAGCATCTTCCTGAACTTGATCGCCGGTGCGGCCAAAACGCCGTTGACGTTGGGCAAAAGATTTGAGCGCAAGATCCAGGGCATTGCTGTCAAAGTCCGGCCACAGCGTCTCGGTAAAATAGAATTCGGTGTAAGCCAGCTGCCAGACGAGGAAATTGCTGATACGTTCTTCGCCTCCGGTGCGAATGAGCAAATCTGGCTCGGGACTGTCTGCCAGGCAAAGTTCGGCGGCGATGTCTTCTTCACTGAGGGAGTCGACGCTCCGCCCAGCCCGTAGACATTTGGCTGCTGCGCGTTTACTTGCCCGGGTGATGTCCCAGCGGCCACCGTAATTTACTGCAAGATTCAGGGTCAAACGGCGATTTTCTGCGGTAAGATTCTCCGCGTCCCGAATCAGGGCCTGTAGATCCGCAGCCAGATAACTCTGGTCACCGATGATGCGCAGACGCACGTCATTCTCATGCAGTTTCTTCACCTCCCGCCGCAACATCAAGCGAAACAGGTTCATTAGCAGACGCACTTCGAGTGGCGGACGCCGCCAGTTTTCCGTGCTGAAGGCAAAAAGAGTAAGGTGCGCGATCTGCGCATCAACACAGCGTTGTACCATCTCGCGCACGACTTCGGCGCCACGACGGTGTCCGGCAACGCGCGGAAGGTGTCGACGGTAGGCCCAGCGACCATTGCCATCCATGATGATGGCAATATGCTGTGGCCGTTGCCTGGACAGTTCCTCGGCGTGGCTCGGGAGCAAGACTCAGACCTCCATCAGGTCTGATTCTTTTGCCTCGATCACGCCCTCGACCTCATCGATGAAGCGGTCGGTCAGCTTCTGGAACTCTTCCTCTGCCCGCCGCTCTTCATCTTCAGAAATCAGTTTGTCTTTGAGAAGATTCTTGATCTGGGCAATGGCATCCCGGCGGATGTTGCGAATGGCGACGCGCGCGCCCTCGCCCTCTGCCCGCACGATCTTGGCCATTTCCTTGCGCCGCTCCTCGGAAAGCGGCGGCAGCGGCACCCGCACATTGTCCGAACCCGCCACCGGGTTGAGTCCCAGGCCGGCATCACGAATCGCCTTATCGATCTTGGGAATCAAATTCTTTTCCCAGGGCGTCACCACTAGGGAACGAGCGTCTGCAACGCTTACCGAAGACACCTGCGACAAGGGCGTCGGACTGCCGTAGTAATCCACCTCAACAGCATCGAGAAGCGCTGCGTTGGCGCGCCCAGTGCGCAGCCGCGAGAGCTCCGTCTTGAGCGACTCGACGCTCTTTTTCATCCGCGTTTCCGCGTCCTTTTTCGTTTCTGCAATACTCATGATACCGCACTCCGTACCGTGGTGCCCTCTTCCTCGCCCTGCAAAACGCGCAACAAGGCACCGGCCTTGTTCATGGAAAAGACCACTATGGGCATATCATTATCGCGACACAAGGTAATTGCCGTTGCGTCCATCACCTGTAAGCCCTGCTCCAGAACCTGATCAAAGCTCAGTTCGCGATAACGCATGGCATCGGGGTTACTGACCGGATCATCGGTGTAGATGCCATCCACCTTGGTGCCCTTGAGTACCAGCTCCGCATTGATTTCCACCGCACGCAGACTGGCAGCGGTGTCGGTAGTGAAGAAGGGATTGCCGGTGCCAGCAGCAAAAATGACCACCCTACCTTTTTCTAGATGGCGGATGGCGCGTCGGCGGATATAGGGCTCCGCTACCTGTTCGATATGCAGGGCCGATTGCACCCGCGTTGGCAGACCCAGATGCTCGAGAGCGTCCTGCACGGCCAGGCCATTCATGACCGTGGCAAGCATACCCATGTAATCCGCCGTAGCCCGATCCATGCCTTCGGCGGCCTTTGCCATGCCGCGGAAGATATTACCACCGCCAATGACCACTGCCACTTGCACGCCGGCGTCAGCCACCTCTTTGATTTCGGCAGCCATCCGCTGCACTACCGCACGATCGACGCCATACTGGCCGTCGCCCATTAGAGCCTCGCCACTCAGCTTGAGTAGGATCCTTTGGTATCGCAGCGGGGCCTCCATCAGCTACCCCGGACCTGGGCCATGACCTCGCTGGCAAAGTCAGCCGTGGGCGCCTTCTCAATGCCTTCGCCGACCTCGAAGCGGACGAATTCGAGCACCTTGGCATTGCCGGCCTCCTTGAGCAGATCGCCAACCGTCTGATCGGGATTCTTGACAAAGGGTTGACCCGTCAAAGCAATCTCGTTGAGGAATTTGCTCATCCGCCCGGCAATCATCTTCTCGATGATCTCCCGCGGCTTACCTGAGTCCGCCGCCTGGGCAATGAGAATTTCCTTTTCCTTCGCAACCCGCTCGGCCGATACGTCCTCTGGCTTGACCACCTCGGGACGTGACGCTGCCACATGCATGGCGAGATCACGTCCGAGCTCCGCCGAGGCATCTCCTTCGATGGCGATCAGCACGCCGATCCGGCTACCGTGCAGGTAGTGCGCCACGCGGCCGGCGTCAACCTGCAAATGCTGCAAGCGACGCAATGCGATGTTTTCACCGAGCTTACTCACCAGACTCTTGCGGCTTTCCTCGATCTCGCCGGCAGCCAGATCTTCCAAGGTCGCCGCTTGGGTCATTGCGACGTCGGCGCAGCGCTGGGCGAAGGCGATAAAGTCATCATTTTTGGCGACGAAATCCGTCTCACAGTTCAGTTCGACAATAACCGCCTTGCGTTGATCGGCGCTACTCGCCACGGTAACCACGCCCTCCGCCGCAACCCGACCTGCCTTCTTGTCGGCCTTGGCCAAACCGCGCTTGCGCAGCAGATCGATGGCGGCATCCATATTTCCATCGGCTTCGCTCAGTACGGTCTTACATTCCATCATGCCCGCACCGGTGCGCTCCCGCAGTTCCTTGACTTGCTGTGCCGTAATGGCCATCTCCTACCCCTCAATTCTGCAAAGAAAAAGATCAGTCGGCATCAATTTCGATGATGTCTTCATCGACTTCGACAAATTCGTCGAGCAAATCGCTCTCGATCCCCTGGCGTCCGGCCAGGATGGCATCTGCGGCCAGACTGGCATACAGACGGATGGCACGACCGGCATCATCGTTGCCGGGGATGGGATAGTCGATCAGGTCGGGATTACAGTTGCTGTCCACTACGCCGATCACCGGAACTCCCAGCTTCTTGGCTTCGGCAACGGCAATGTTCTCGTGGCCGACATCGATGACAAAGATTGCGTCCGGCACTCCCGTCATCTCCTTGATACCACCTAGGCTGCGCTCCAGCTTTTCCAGTTCACGCTGCAGGTCGAGGGCCTCTTTTTTGGTGAGCTTTTCGATGGTGCCATCACTGCGCATCTGCTCAAGCTCTTCCATTCGCCGCAAGGACTGGCGAATGGTCTTGAAGTTGGTCAAGGTACCCCCCAGCCAGCGCTGGTTGACGTAAAAGGCGCCACAACGCTTCGCCTCTTCGGCGATCACGTCACGAGCCTGGCGCTTGGTACCCACGAAGAGAACCCGTCCATGCTTGCGCGACAACTGCTCGAGAAAGCTCAGAGCGGTGCGCAGCATCGGCAGGGTATGCTCGAGATTGATGATGTGGATGCGGTTGCGCTCACCAAAGATGTAGGGCGCCATTTTAGGGTGCCAATAACGGGACTGATGCCCAAAATGAACTCCTGCTTCGAGCAGGGCACGCATGCTTACGGTAGGACTGGTCATGAAAGACTCCTGAAATTTGGGTTGATAACCGCCACCAACCCCCTGTCTGCCATCCCGCAGGACACCCGGCAGCAGGTGCGGATCGGTGTGTGGATTGGCCCTCTACGGACCTGCGGCGCGTTATAACAAAAAAGCCGCCGTGCGGCAATCTTCTCTGGCTCCTCCACATTGGTACTCGCCCTGCTGCCCGCAGCTTCATTTGTCCGAGCGTCCTCTTTTCTGGCGCCAGACAAAGTAGACAACAATGATCGCGAGCAGAACCAGAAACCCGATCTGAACATAGCGTAACTCACGCAGGATGAGTGGCAACGAGGCGGCCAGGAGATAGCCGGCGGCGCTGATGAGAATTGCCCAAAGCGCCGCCGCGATTGGATTCATCCACAGGTAACGGCGCGGATGGTACCGATGTACGCCGAGAAGAATGGGAGTGATGGTTCGAGTACCGTAGATGAAACGAAACAACAGAGTGATCCCGTCACCAAAGCGACGAATCAGGCCCTCGGCGCGGACGATATGGCGACGCAAAAGTCTCGGCAGCCAGGAAATGAGACGCTCTCCGTAGCGATAGCCCAGCAGGTACAGAATCTGATCGTTCAGGGTGCTGCCAGCCCAGGCGGCAAGCACCACTCCCGGCCAGGACAGAATACCGGCGTGGGCCAGAGCGCCGGCGATCACTACCACGGCTTCGCCTTCGAATAAGGTTCCCAAAAACAGAATTCCGTAGCCATAGCGACGCAGAAATTCGCTCACATCCGCCAGGGTTACGGGAGCATAGCCAAGATGGGCAAAAAGCCAGTTGAGGAGTTCCAAGTAGGATAGAGAAAATCAAAAAAGAAGTTGGAATTCAGGAGCCAAAAGATCTCGTTCGTTTTCGAGCTCGGCGCGCAACAGCGGCGCCTGCCGTTGCCAGTCTTCCGCAAATTGCAGCTGCAGGGTCTTTCCCATGACCATCACTTCCGGCTGCTTTGCGAGTTCACTCGCACCGCGCTGGAGCAGAATGGCAAGGCGCAGAATGATCGCGAGCCTTTGCAGCGCTGGAAGATCTTCTGTCGCGATACCAAAACTCTGCAGTTGGACGCCACTGGGTAGCTTTTTGCGCTGCAGGCGGACCAGAGTGGCAATCAGGTTTTGCTCGCGCTGGGAAAATCCAGCGATGTCACCGTTGCGCCAGATATATTCCCCATGTTTGTGAAAGCCCGAATGGGCGATATCCAGGCCAATGTCGTGGGTCAAGATCGCCCAGCGCAACCATCCCTGGTGAAGGTGGCTGAGTTCCCAGTCCCTGCTCGTGGCGGCAAGGATACGCTCGGCCCATTCCAGTACCTCGGCATTCCGTTCGCGCTGACTATGAAAGCGCTCCTGCAGCCCGTGCACGCTGAGCTCCCGGCTATCCTCGTGATGGATCCGGCCGAGCAGATCGTAGATCGCGCCTTCTCGTAGAGCACCCTCGGAAAAGCGCATTTCCTGCAACTGAAAAGAGTCGAAAATTGCCGACAGAATGGCGAGGCCGCCCGGAAAAACTGGCACCCGATCGCCCTTCAAGCCTGCCAGTCGGGAAAGGGCGCGAAAACTTCCCAGGGAGAGCAGCTCCTCTTGCAGCCAACGCAAGCCCACTGCCGAGATTCGTGGACCACGGCCGTTCTCCTGCAGAATGCGGGCGATTGCCTTGATCGTACCGGAAGAACCAACCGCCTGATCCCAGCCAAAGCGGCGATACTCTCCGAGCACCGGCTCAAGGGCCAGACGTACGCGCCGCTGCAGAGCGGCGTAGGCATCGCGGCTGATTTTCTCGTCCGGGAAATATTCCTGCGTCGAACGCACGCAACCAAAATGCAGGCTTTCTCGGATACCGGGGCTGAAGCCTCGCCCCGCAACAATTTCCGTGCTGCCGCCGCCAATATCGACAACCAGACGCCGCTCCTCCGGGGCTAGCGCCAGGCTGTGCGCCACCCCTAGATAAATGAGGCGCGCCTCTTCCCGCCCGGCAACGATCTCCGCAGGGACGCCCAGGGCCGTTTCGATTCTGGCAAGAAAGTCCTTGGCGTCGCGCAACATCCGTAGAGTATTGGTCCCAATGACGCGAATGCGGTCCCGGGGCACGGAACGTAGCCGCTGGCCAAAGCGTTGCAGACAGTCGATGGCACGATCCGCGACCTCGGGCCGCAGTCCGCCGTCTGGACGCAAACCCTCGGCCAGACGCACGCCCTCTCGCAGCCGATCAAGTAGGCGAAGGTCTCCACCCACCTCTTCGGCGATGACCATATGAAAGGAATTGGACCCCAGGTCGACGGCGGCGAGAAGATTTTGCTGCGGCAGACTGTCGTCACTGGACATAAGATTCAATCCTGGAGCTGCTGGCGAACTTCCTCCAAGGGAATATGACGGACGTTGACACCTTTGACAAGGTAGATCACGTATTCACAAAGATTGCGGGCGTGGTCACCCACCCGTTCCAGGGCCTTTGCCACGAACAGTGCATCAATGGCGGGGGTAATGGTGCGCGGATCTTCCATCATGTAAGTGATTAGGCGGCGCAACGCGGCACGATATTCCTGATTGAGCTCCTCGTCACCCTTGGCGATCTCCAAGGCGGCATCTGCATCCCCATTGGCCAAGGCGTCCATGGCGCGACGAAGCATCTCCAGGGCGTGATCACCCATGATTTTGATGTCGCGCAGAAACCGACTATTGATGTTGTTGCTGCTGCGTTGCATTGACAGCGCCATGCTAGCGATTTTTACCGCTTTGTCGCCTACGCGCTCAAGGTCCGCAATGGACTTGATCAGGGTCATCACCAGACGTAGGTCACCAGCCGCTGGCTGACGCCGGACCAGGATGTTGATGCACTCTTCTTCGATACGCAGCTCATACTCGTTGACGACACTGTCTCGACCGATGACCTCGTCGGCCAGTGTCTCGTTCTGTTGAAGCAGTGCAGTAAGAGCATTACGCACCTGCTCCTCCACGACGCCAGCCATGCGGTGCACAAGCTCATGTACTGCGTGAAGCTCGTCATCGAAGCGTTGGGAAACATGGGGATCGGCATTCATCATGATGACACTCCTTAACCATAACGACCGGTAATATAGTCTTCCGTCTGCTTCTTCTGTGGATTGGTAAACAATTGCTGGGTCGGCCCAAACTCCACCATCTCGCCGAGATACATGAAAGCGGTAAAGTCAGAGACACGGGCCGCCTGTTGCATATTGTGAGTGACGATGAGCAGGGTAAAATGCTCGCGCAGTTCGGCCACTAGCTCCTCGATCTTGAGCGTCGCAATGGGATCCAGGGCCGAAGTGGGTTCGTCGAGCAGGATGACCTCCGGACGGACTGCCACGGCGCGGGCGATACACAGGCGTTGCTGCTGGCCACCCGAGAGGCTCAAGCCGCTTTTCTTGAGATTGTCTTTTACTTCATCCCATAGGGCGGCCTGGCGTAGGGCCTGTTCTACCCGCTCGTCAAGTTCTACTTTGCGAAGCTTCTCGTAGAGCTTGATGCCAAAGGAGATGTTGTCGTAAATCGACATCGGGAAAGGCGTCGGCTTCTGAAAAACCATACCCACGCGGGCGCGCAGCAGGTTGATATTGTAGTTTGGCGCCAGAATGTCCTCGCCATCGAGCAAGACCTGACCCGTCGCCCGTTGCCCCGGATAAAGCGAGTACATGCGGTTGAAGACCCGCAGCAGGGTGGACTTGCCACAGCCTGACGGGCCGATGAAGGCAGTTACCCGATTGCTGGGCAGCTCCAGGTTGATTCCCTTCAAAGACTTGTTATCGCCGTAGTAAAAATCCAGATTGCGTACGGAAATTTTCGCATTTTCTGTCACAAGGAGACTCCCGAAGCCATACTTGGCACGCAGTATACCTGAGCTTTATGACACTTTAATGACATCTTCTGTCGCTTCCTCTTGCCAGGAGTTCCCATACCGGGCCAGGTCAACCGGAAAAAAAACGGCAAATTCAGAACCTTTGCCCACTTCGCTGCGCACTTGCAGGCTGCCGGCGTAGCGTTCGGCTGTGTGACGAACGATCGACAGCCCCAAGCCCGTGCCTCCTACCCGGCGGGAGCGACCTTTGTCGACCCGGTAAAAACGTTCCGTGACCCGCTGCAGGTGTTCGCGCGGAATGCCATCGCCAGTGTCGCGTACGCGAAGCGCTAGACGCCCCTCCTCCATAGACCACCGCACATAGATATCCCGTCCGCGCGGACTGTACTTGACGGCATTCTCGAGAAGATTCTGCACAACGCTGTGAATATCGAGGGGCTCGGCAAAAACCGCCAGGCCAAAATCCAGTTCCAGGTGCACGGAGAGGCTTTTTTCGACAATCGACGTCATCAGACTTTCACGTGTACGCTCCACCATCTGCGCCACAAAAACCGTTTCGCAGCGCTGAGGATCGGGGGTGGCGCTTTCGACTCGCGCCAGAGAGAGTAAGTCCTCCACCAAAGATTGCATCCTCTTGCCCTGCTCCTCCATCAGACGCAGCTGCGGACCCGCTTCTTCGTCCTGCCCCAGAGGTCCATCGAGAAGGTTTTCGAGGAAACCCTGAATCACCGTCAACGGGCTACGCAACTCATGAGATACATTCGCGACGAAATCCTGGCGCACCTGTTCCAGCTGACGCAGGCGGGAGATGTCGCGAAACAGCACTAAGGTTCCCGCATCTCCCAGGGGATAGCGCAACGCCTCGAAAATCGCATCTGGCCGATGCGGAAACTGCACGGCAAGATTCCCAGGGCCGGCCCCCTTGAGAAATTCCTGCATATGGGGCAGGCGTAGCCAGAAAGATAGTGGCTTGCCCAGATCGTCCGGCCAATGCAGATGAAACAGCTCGACCGCTGCAGGATTCATCCACAACAGGCGTCCGTCTTCATCCATCAGGAGCAGCGCGTCGGGCAAGGTTTGCAAGGCGTCGCGCAGTTGCATGATCTGGCGATTGAGCTGCTGTTGGCGGATTTCCTGATGTCGTCGCCAATGATAACCCTCTGCAAAGGTTTCTTCCCAGATGCCACTGCTTACCGGCGGAATCCGCGTCGTCTTCTCACGAAACCAGACGCGAAAACGCAATGCCTCCTGCCGGTGCCAGCCCACCCAGAGCGCGTAAAAGATCACGGCCGCCCAGAAAAAGGAGATCAGGGAGCTGCTAGGAGCGCCAAGGAGGTTCCACGCCAAGAGTATCGCCAGTGGTAGCAGGGCTGGAACCCAGGCGCGCAGATGGTTCATGGCGTCTCGCTAGCGAGTTCCGGGCTTTGTGGCTGAGGGTTGCAACGATAACCTTCCCCGCGTACCGTTTCGATAATGTGGGCGTAGTGGACCTTCTCAAGACAGCGGCGCAGACGACGGATGTGCACGTCCACGGTACGTTCCTCGATATAACTCTGTCTTCCCCAGATGATATCGAGCAGGGCATCACGGCTATACACCCGGTCGGGATTGGTGACAAAGAGCCGCAGCAAACGAAACTCCGTGGGCCCCATGGGTACCAAATAGCCGTTCAGGGTAACGCGGTGTGCCTTAACGTCGATACTGAGCTCACCGATCTGTACCCGATTGGGGCTCAGACCACCGTAGCTGCGGCGCAACAGGGCCTGCACTCGCGCGACCAGCTCCCGCGGCGAGAAAGGTTTGGCAAGATAGTCGTCGGCGCCAGACTCCAGGCCATGCACACGATCGCCCTCTTCGCCGCGGGCAGTGAGCAAAATGATGGGGACACCTTGCAGCTTATCCCGCCGCCGGAGGTTGCGACACCAGGCGATGCCACTTTCCCCGGGAAGCATCCAGTCGAGGATGATCACATGGGGAGGCGCGTCATGCAGCAGCGGTTCTGCGGCCTCGACGCTCGCGGCGCAGGACACGGCAAAGCCATGCTTCTGCAAAGTCAGACGGAGAAGCTGCTGGATGCCTTCTTCATCTTCGACGACGAGAACCCGAAAGATTTGCTGCTCGTTGCTTTCCTCAGCCATGCCTACGCTCCCGTGGAAGCGATCATTCTGCCGCAGAGCCGGCAGGAATGCCAAACTCGGAAATGATGCCCCCACCCAACAGGCACTCCTTCTGGTAACAGACCGCCGCCTGTCCGGGAGTGATAGCGCGCTGTGCCGTGTCGAGATGCAAGCTGGCTTCTCCGCCCTGCCCCAAGCGCAGGGTCGCAGAGACGGGTGGCGCTGCGTACCGCAGTTTGACGGTGACGCGCTCTTCCCGGCCAGGGGAGAGCTCACCAAGCCAATTGCAATCATGGATACGCAACTGATCTTGATACAAGTATTCTGCCGGCCCTACACGTACCTGATCCCGCTTGGCATCTACCGCGAGGACGTACAAAGGCATCGCACTACCGCCACCGATTCCGCGCCGTTGACCAACGGTAAAGTTGATGACACCGTCGTGGGTGCCTACGGTTTCGCCGTAAAGATTGACGATATTCCCCGGGCGTCCGGACACCCCCTGTTCACGCAGGAAACTGCGATAGTCTCCGGCAATGAAACAGACATCCTGGGACTCCTGCTTGCCCGCCACCGGCAGGCCACGCGCCTTGGCGATAGCGCGCACTTCCTCCTTGCGCAAGGCGCCGAGAGGAAAAAGGAGGCGCGGTAGCAATTCCCGCTCAATCGCATAGAGAAAATAGGATTGATCCTTGCGTTCATCGACGCCGCGCCAGAGTTGTGCCGGCGCGGAGCCGCTTCGACGCACGTAGTGACCGGTTGCCAGAGAGTCTGCGCCGAGCACCTGCGCTTCCTGCCAGAGAGCGGAAAATTTCAGGACCTGATTACAGCGAGTGCAGGGATTGGGCGTACGGCCTTCTTGATAGGCAGCAATGAAAGGATCCACGATTTCCCTGCGAAAGCGCTCGCGATAGTCGAGCACCTGATACGGGATACCGAGCAGCGTACAAAGTTCGGCCGCGTCTTCGATGTCTTTCTCATCACAGCAGCGACTTTTCGGCCACAGGCGCATGGTTACGCCGATCAGATCGTGGCCGGCCTCCTGCAACAAAGCAGCGGCGACGGCGGAATCGACCCCGCCGGATAGGGCGACCACCACCCGTGACACGAGCCGTCCTCAGTCGCGCTCGGCCAGCCAGGCCATCTGGATGGCCTCCAGGATGCGCTCGTTGGATGCCTCCGGATCGTCTTCAAACTCCGGCAGTTCCACGACCCAGCGGTGCAGATCGGTAAAGCGCAGATGCTGCACATCGACATCCGGGTGCTCCTCGTCCAGTGAGATGGCAATTTCTTGCGTATCGGTCCAGCGCATCAGTGACGCTCCTTTTCGAGGTTGATGGTGTATTTGGGAATCTCGATAACCAGATCGGTGTCTGCCACTCTGGCTTGACAACTCAGACGCGAACAGGGCTCCAGCCCCCAGGCACGATCGAGCAGATCCTCTTCCTTTTCCTCGGCCGGCTCCAGACTGTCAAAGCCCTCACGCACAATCACATGGCAGGTGGTGCAGGCACAGGACATTTCGCAGGCATGCTCGATATGCAGATCATTGCGCAGAGCCGCCTCGATGATGCTTTCGCCGGGCTCGGCTTCGATCTCCCGACCTTCCGGGCAGATCTCGGCATGGGGTAAAAATTGGATCTTCGTCATTTCTTGCTCCACTCGTCGATGGAATGGCCCGCCATCGCCTTGCGCACGGCCTGATTCATGCGCCGCTCGACGAGTGTCTCGGCGGCCTTCTCGACCGCCTCGGCGGCGCGCTCGATGCTCGCGGCGGAGTCGCCGCCCAACGCATGCAGCAATTCGGTACGTGCTGCATCGATGTGGGCGCGCTCCTCGGGCTGCAACAGACCGCCGTCTTGGG
Source organism: Acidithiobacillus sp. AMEEHan (assembly GCF_030996345.1). Classification (NCBI taxonomy): domain Bacteria; kingdom Pseudomonadati; phylum Pseudomonadota; class Acidithiobacillia; order Acidithiobacillales; family Acidithiobacillaceae; genus Acidithiobacillus; species Acidithiobacillus sp. AMEEHan. The sequence goes on from NZ_CP118747.1 coordinate 2,228,536, forward strand.
CCAGGGCCGCGTCAAGCGCCTCGCGAACTCTTTCACCCTCGACCCGGGCTTCGGCCAAGCGTCGTTGCTCCACATCTTCTTTGCCGTGGGCGATGGCCTCCCGCAACATGCGGGTAATCGCCTCATCGTCCAGACCATAGGAAGGTTTGACCTGCACTTCCGCGCGTACGCCGGTACTGGCCTCTTCCGCGCTTACCGCAAGCAAGCCATCCGCGTCCACCTGAAAAGTGACCCGTATCCGCGCCGCACCAGCGACCATCGGCGGGATACCGCGCAGACTGAAACGGGCAAGGGAGCGATTGTCCTCCACTTTGTCCCGTTCGCCCTGCAGGACGTGGATACTCATGGCAGTCTGTCCGTCCTTGAAAGTGGTGAATTCCTGCGCCTTGGCGACCGGGATCGGGGTATTGCGGGGGATGATCTTTTCCACCAGGCCCCCCATGGTCTCCAGCCCCAGGGAAAGGGGCAGCACATCCATGAGGAGCAGATCATCGCGCTGGTTACCGACCAGGGCGTCGGCCTGGATGGCGGCGCCCAGGGCGACGACCTGGTCGGGATCGATATCACAGAGCGGTTCCCGACCGAAAAGTTCAGCGACCATGCGGCGCAACAGGGGCACGCGGGTGGCACCACCCACGAGCACGACCCCATCGATCTCTTCCGGGCGAATATTGGCATCGCGCAGAGCGCGACGGCTGGGTGCAAACGTACGACGAATGACCGGTTCGATCCAGCTTTCCAAAGACTCCCGCCGCAAATGCCACTGGGTGGATTTACCGCTCGGCAGAACCAGATCGACACTGGATTCCTCCAAACTGCTCAGGCGCTCCTTGATCGCACGCGCAGCGAGCAACACCTGTCGCTGCCAGGCAGGACTGCTGTCTCCTTGCTCAGCGAAGTGCGCGAGAATCCGTTCGGCAATGAGACGATCCATGTCGTCACCGCCCAAGGCAGCATCGCCAGCGGTCGCCAATACCTCAAAAACCCCTCTTTGCAAACGCAACAAAGAGAGATCAAAGGTACCGCCGCCCAGGTCATAGATGGCGAAGAGACCCTCTGCGCCCTTGTCGAGACCATAGGCCACTGCTGCTGCGGTGGGCTCCGCCAGCAGGCGCAAGACGTTGATCCCCGCCAGACGGGCCGCATCCTTGGTAGCCTGACGCTGGGCATCGTCAAAATAGGCGGGAACGGTAATCACCGCCCCGGTCAGCGCGCCGCCCAGGCTCTCTTCCGCACGCTGGCGCAAAACCCGCAGAATTTCGGCGGAAACTTCAACGGGGGTCTTCTCCCCCTGCACAGTCTGCAGGCGAACCATGCCTTCGCCAGCAACTACTTGATAAGGCAAGGACCCAGCCAAGGTCTGCAATTCCTCAGAGCCGCGACCCATCAAGCGCTTTATCGAGGCGATCGTATTGTGTGGATCGGCTGCGGCCTCGGCTCTGGCATCCTCGCCAACACGAACCGAGCCGTCGGCACGATATTGCACCACCGAAGGCAATAGATATCGCCCCTGCAGATCGCGCAATACCTCGGGCTGGGCAGAGCGTACCGTAGCGACCAGAGAATGCGTGGTTCCGAGATCGATACCCACCGCCAAACGATGGTCGTGCGGGGCGGTGGACTGCCCTGGTTCGGCTATTTGCAACAACGCCATGTAAGCTCCTCAACGCGAGTGGGCTTCAGGCGAAATCCCACTGCTCTTCGTATTGATCGATTTCTGCGAGAAATTTGCGCAGATACTGCCACTCCTGCAGGAGTGGGGCAATGCGTCCGGCCTCGGGTGTGGTAAAGGCCGCGGCAAGCTCTGCTTCGATTTGCTTCTCTTCGGCCTGGGCTGCGGTACGCAGCCGATCCAAGGCTGCCTGATCCCGGATGGCAGCGGCATCTTCCAAGGCCTCGCGTCGCTCCATCTGGCGCATCAGGAGTTCGGGGTCGCGCAGACTGCCCATCTCCTCCCCCAAAGCGGAGTGCCCAAAATGGCGGGAGAAGAGGTAATCGCCCCGTCGCAGCGGGTCGCCCAGTATCGCCTGCGCCTCGTTGATGCGTGTGGTCCACTCCAGCGATTGCCTTTGCGTACGTCCATCGGCCCGCGCAAAACGATCCGGATGCAAGGCACGCAAACGCTCGAGTGAAGCGGAGCGCAACGCTGCCGAGTCGATGGCGAAGCCTTCCTCCAAGCCCAAGACGGCAAAGAGGGAGAGAGACGGATCGAAAGGCTGCAACGCCCCACATTGCGGGCAAATGGCTGAGCCCGACTCCATCTCTGCCCGGCAGACAGCGCAACGGATCATGTCAGACCGTAAAACTCTCACCGCAACCGCAGGTGTCCTTGACGTTGGGGTTGTTGAAGCGGAACCCCTCGTTCAGGCCCTCACGGGTGAAATCCAGCTCAGTGCCGTCCAGATATAGCATGCTCTTGGGATCGACGAAGATCTTGACGTCGTCCTGCGCGCAGACGATATCGTCCGGCTGCGGCTGATCGACAAATTCCATCACGTAGGACAAGCCGGAACAGCCACTGGTCTTCACGCCGATGCGAATTCCCTGTCCTTTGCCGCGCTTTTCAATGCTCTTGCGCACCTGCCGCGCCGCGGCAGACGTCATCGTAAGTGCCATCGCTCTGCCTTAGTGGGTTTCGCCGGAGGCAGCGCCGGACTTCTTGCGATAGTCCTCGATCGCCGCCTTGATGGCATCCTCGGCCAACACGGAACAGTGGATTTTCACCGGTGGCAGCTCGAGCTCCTCGGCGATCTGGCTATTTTTGATGGTCATCGCTTCCTCCAGCGTCTTGCCCTTCACCCACTCGGTGACCAGGGAACTGGAGGCAATGGCAGAGCCACAACCGTAGGTCTTGAACTTGGCGTCTTCAATGATGCCTTGCTCGTTCACCTTGATCTGCAGGCGCATGACGTCGCCGCAAGCCGGCGCGCCGACCATACCGGTACCCACTCCCGCTTCTTCCTTGGTAAAACCGCCCACATTGCGGGGATTTTCGTAATGATCAATTACCTTTTCGCTGTATGCCATGATTTGTCTCCCGTTTTCTCCGAATCAATGTGCCGCCCACTGCACGGAATTCAGGTCGATGCCTTCCAGGTGCATCTCCCACAAAGGCGAAAGCTCCCGCAATTTGCCGACCTTCGCTGCCACCAGATCAATAGTTTCGTCAATCTCTTCTTCGGTGGTGTAGCGGCCGATACCGAAGCGGATGGAACTATGCGCTAGCTCGTCGGACTTGCCCAAGGCGCGCAGTACATAGGAGGGCTCCAGACTGGCCGAGGTACAGGCAGAGCCGCTCGACACCGCAATGCCCTTGAGTGCCATGATCAACGATTCCCCCTCGACAAAGGCGAAACTCAAATTGAGATTGTGCGGCACGCGATGTTCCATATCGCCATTGATGTACACTTCGTCAACCCGACTCAAGATGCCCTCAAGCAGACGGTCACGAAGCTGGCGAATGCGCCGGCCGTCACTTTCCATGCTCTGCACAGCAAGTTCCGCTGCCGCGCCCATGCCAACGATCTGGTGCGTCGGTAAGGTGCCTGAACGCATGCCGCGTTCATGACCGCCACCATGAATCTGCGCCTCGATACGCACCCGCGGCTTGCGGCGCACATAGAGGGCACCAATACCCTTGGGACCATAAATCTTGTGGCCAGAGAGGCTCATCAGGTCGGCCTGGATGGCCTCGACGTCAACCGGCACCTTACCCAGGGCCTGCACCGCATCGACGTGAAAGAGAACTTTGTGCTCGCGCAGGATCTTGCCGAGCTCTTCCATCGGCTGGATGACACCGATCTCGTTGTTGACGAAGAGCACCGAAGCCAGCACCGTATCAGGCCGCAGGGCGGCACGGAAGGCATCGAGATCGACCAAGCCGTTTTCCTGCACGTCAAGGTACGTGACCTCGAAGCCCTCGCGTTCCAACTGGCGGCAGGTATCGAGGGTGGCCTTGTGTTCCGTACGCAAGGTGATTAGGTGCTTGCCCTTGCCAGAGTAGAAGTGCGCCGCACCTTTGATGGCCAGGTTGCTGGCCTCGGTAGCCCCAGAGGTCCACACGATTTCCTTGGGGTCGGCATGAATGGCCGCTGCCACCTGGGCGCGCGCCTTCTCTACCGCCTCCTCCGCAGACCAGCCATAACTATGGGAGCGGCTGGCAGGATTGCCAAAATTCTGGGTCAGGTAGGGCAACATCGCTTCCACGACCAATGGATCGACCGGAGTCGTTGCCTGGTAATCCAGATAAATCGGACGCTCTCGAACCGCTTGGCCACGTACCGCGTCTGCCTGCACTGCACTCATATTCACCTCACTTCCCCATGGGCTGGACGCTGCTCGCGCCCGCGCTCCGTCATTCGTATCGGTAAAGAACCTTGCTGCTGCGCCTTTTGGCGTTGTTCACGAACCAGTTGCGCCAAGGTGATGCCACTCAGGAAACGGCTGATCTGCTCCCCCAGTGCTTCCCAGAGATCGTGCGTCAGACACTGCTGACCTTCGCCTTTGCAACAATGCACCGGGTCGCCGCCGCACTGCGTGGTGTTGATGGATTCGTTCACCGCGCGAATGATCTCGTCCACCGGCACATCTGCGCCCCCCGCACCCAGACGATAGCCACCGCCCGGTCCGCGCACACTCTCGACCAACCCCTGTTTGCGTAACCGCCCAAAAAGCTGCTCCAAGTAGGCAACAGAGATCTGCTGACGCCGAGAAATGTCGGCCACGGTCACCACCTCGTCCTCGGCATGCAATGCAAGGTCGAGCATGGCGGTTACTGCGTAGCGACCTTTGGTCGTCAACTTCATCTCGGTAATCCCTCCTGGTTGGAAAGGTATCCTACTATCCCTACTGAATTAGTCAACTATTCTGCGCAGGGGTTCCCTCGCCTAGCGTCTCCAAGGGACAGTCTGGGCTTTCTTCAATCTGAATATCGTTTGCCTCAGGCCGCAACGCTGCCAGCTGGGCGCGCAGCTCGGCCAGCTCTTTATCCTGGTGCTGCATATGTTCGAGCATGCACTCCACTGCCCGCGCCACTGGATCGGGCATCTGCCCCGTCAGACCATAGGCCTCAAAGTGACGACCGTCGGCATCACTCTTGTTCACAACGCGACCAGGGATGCCGACCACCGTCGCTCCTTCCGGTACGTCTTTCACCACCACGGCATTGGAACCGATACGGGCGTTGTCGCCCACCCGAATGGGGCCGAGCACCTTGGCGCCGGCGCCAACAATGACACCTCTACCCAGGGTAGGATGGCGTTTGCCTGGCTGCCACGAGGTGCCTCCCAGGGTGACTCCGTGATAGAGCGTGCAGTCATCGCCAATCTCTGCCGTTTCACCAATGACCACGCCCATGCCATGATCGATGAAGAAGCGGGCACCGATCTGCGCGCCCGGGTGAATCTCGATGCCAGTCGCCCAACGAGCGATACTCGACAAAATCCGCGCGACCAGGCGCCAGCGATGATCCCAGGCCCAATGCGCCATGCGGTAGAGCAGCAGTGCATGTACCCCAGGGTAGGTGAGCAGCAGTTCAAAGCGGTTACGTGCTGCGGGATCGCGGGCGAAGATAGAGTCGAGATCATCACGCAGAGACATCAATGCTCCTCGGGTGCGGTGCGCGTTGCCCAGCGCGAGATTTCCGTGAGGATACCGCGCAGAATATCAACTTCATTGCGGCTTGGATGGGCACGATCGAAAAGGCGTCGCAGGCGCCGCATCATGTGTTCTTCGCGTGGTGCCTGCAGAAACCCAGAGGCCAGCAACACCGTCTGCAACTGGCCATAAAATCCTTCGCGATCGGTGGCACTGGCTTCCTGCTCAGGCAATCCGTCGGATAGCAGAAACGATGACCGGCTGGCCATTTGCAGCTCATAGGCGATGATCTGTACTGCTTGCGCCAGATTGAGCGAGTGGTAGAGATCGCCAGTGGGGATCTGGATCAGGGTCTGGCAAAGATCCAGCTCGGCATTGCTCAGACCGCTACTCTCACGGCCAAAGAGTAGGGCCACCGGCGCCTGCGCCGCTTGCGCCACCATCGCCGCCGCCGCTTGCCGGGCGTCGAGCTGCGGCCACTGGATGTGGCGATCGCGTGCCGTGGTACCGTAGACGCGCTGACAGTCGCCAATGGCATCCTGCAGGTCCTCGTGCACTTGGGCACCGAGTAGAACATCCTCGGCGCCCGAGGCCAGGGCCGTGGCGTCGGGGTGGGGAAACTGGCGGGGCCGCACCAACGCCAAGTGGGTGAGTCCCATGACCTTCATGGCCCGCGCCGTTGAGCCAATATTACCCGGGTGGCTGGGCTCTACCAGTACCACACGGATCTGCGGCAGCACGGCTGCACCGTGCAGGGTGCCATGCTTTTCTCTATACTGGTCCATATTTGAATCCCGAGCCAAGGTTGTCATGCAACATCCCATTCTTGTAACCGCGATCCGCGCCGCCCGCAAGGCTGGCGACATCATCAGCCGCAGTATCGACCGCGTCAACGAGGTGCGCGTCGCCAACAAGGGTCCGCACGATTTTGTGACGGAAATCGACCAACGGGCCGAGGCCGCCATCGTCGAGATCATTCAACGTGCCTATCCCGAGCATGGCATCCTCGCCGAGGAAGGTACGCGTGTCGAGGCCGAGGAATACGAGTGGATCATCGATCCCCTCGACGGCACTACCAATTTCATTCATGCCGTACCGAGTCTCGCTGTCTCGATTGGCGTGCGGCGTCATGGCCGGATGGAACACGCCGTGGTCTATGACCCCCTGCGCAATGAACTGTTTACCGCCAGTCGTGGCGGTGGCGCCCACCTCAATGACCGGCGCCTGCGTGTCAGCCAGCGCAAGGAACTCGATGACAGTCTGATTGCCACGGGATTCCCTTTCCGAGATTTCAGCTATCTCGACCACTATCTTTCCATTTTCAAAAATCTGCTGCAGCGGACCGCGGGTCTACGTCGCGCCGGATCGGCCGCTCTCGACCTCGCCTATGTTGCCGCCGGTCGCTACGACGGCTTCTGGGAGTTCCATCTGAAACCCTGGGATATTGCCGCTGGTACCTTGCTGATTCAGGAAGCTGGTGGTTTGGCCACTGACTTTCACGGCGAACAGAACTTTTTCGAGTCTGGAAACATCGTCGGCGGCAACCTGCGCATTCACGCACTGCTGCTGCAACAGATCCAGAAAGAATTGCCCGCCGCTTAAATTTCAGGCCAGATCTTGCAGGCCACGACTGCCCACCCAATGGCGGGCGAAATGCTGTGCTACCCGACCGCTACGCGAGCCACGCTGCAGGGCCCAGCGCAGGGCCTCTTCGCGCCATTCGTCTTCGCTGTCGGCATTGTTGAGCAACCGCAGGTGCTGGCGGACAATGGCGAGGTATTGGTTTTGGTCGAAGGGATAGAAGCCAAGCCAAAGGCCGAAGCGCTCTGAGAGGCTGATCTTTTCCTCCGCCGTCTCCCCAGCGATGATCTCTTCGCCGTGGCGATGATACTCCTCGTTGTCGGAAAAATGCCTGGGCAAGAGGTGGCGACGGTTGCTCGTGGCGTAGAGCAAAACATTGCGCGGACGCGCCTCGACGCCGCCATCCAACAGGGATTTCAGGGAACGGTAGGCGGGATCGTCGGAGCCGAAGGAGAGATCATCACAAAAGAGCAGGAAACGGTACTTCTCATCCGGATCTGCTTCGGCGATGGCAGCGAGGATCTGCGGCAGATCCAGAATGGCCTGACTGTCGATCTCCACTAGGCGCAGGCCCTGGTCCGCATAGGCGTGCAGCAAGGCCTTGACCAACGAGGATTTGCCGGTGCCGCGACCACCCCAAAGCAGCGCATCATTGGCCGGCAGGCGGGCAACAAACTGGCGGGTGTTGGTCTCGATGGTCCTTTTGATGTCCTCAATCCCCAGGAGGCTATCGAGACATGGCAAGTCCAGCCGCTCCAGGCCCTCCAGATGTCCAGCCAAGCGCTGACGACGCCAACGCGCGGCCAGATGTCGCCCAAAGTCCGGAAACTCCCTCTTTTGCTGCTGCCCGAGGGCGCGCAGCAACGGCTCCAACCACTCTTCCTGTTCCACTAGGCAAACTCTCCCGCAGATCGTTACACTGGCAGCCTTCACCCTACCCGTTTTGGTCCGTTCATGAAACTGTTGATCGATTTTCTTCCGGTGATCCTGTTCTTCGTCGCCTACAAGATTCACGGCATCTATTTTGCCACCAAGGTACTCATCGTCGCCTCGGTACTGCTCATGCTCTGGCAATGGCGGAGCCAGGGTCGAATAGAAAGCATGACCTGGATCTCGACACTGCTCATCCTGATCTTTGGCGGTCTGACGATCTATTTCCATAATGCCACCTTCATCAAGTGGAAGCCGAGCATTCTGTATTTTTTCTTCGCCGTTGCCCTGCTCTGGACCCATTGGCACGAGACGCCGCTCCTACAACGTCTGATGGGAGCCCAGCTCCCGGTCAGCTTGCCGAACCGTTTTTGGCGTCGACTGAACCGCTATTGGATCCTCTTTTTTCTCGTCCTTGCTGGCCTCAATCTGCTCATTGCCTACACTTTCCCGACGGCAATCTGGGTGGATTTCAAGCTATTTGGCCTCTTGCTTCTCACCGTGCTCTTCGTCATCTATCAGGCCATCCTCATCAGCCGCGCCCTCCCCCCCGATGCTTTGCACGATAAGGATTCGCGGTAAGCCGGACTATGCTAGACTGGGCCATTCTAACGGGAGAACAGGTATGTATTACTGCATCATCGGCATCGATAACCCCAATTCTCTGGCATTGCGCAAACAAGTGCGAACCGAGCATCTTGCCCGTCTGCATCAGTTGCAATCCGAGGGACGCCTGCTGAGCGCCGGTCCATTCCCGGCCATCGATAGCGAGGAGCCCGGCGAGGCCGGCTTTACCGGTAGCCTGATCATCGCCCGTTTCGATTCCCTCAGCGATGCCCAACACTGGGCCGCTGCGGAACCCTATCTCAGTCATGGCGTCTATGCCGACGTGAGCGTACGTCCCTACAAGGCGGTGTTTTGATGAACAAGGAAGTAATCGAAAATGCCATACGCAGCGCCCTGCAGCCGCAGGAGCTGGATATCCGCGACCGTAGCGAAGCGCACGCCGGACATGCCGGTGCCACCAGTGACGGTGGTCACTACGAGCTGCGCATCGTCAGTGACAAATTCGACGGCCTGAACCCCCTCGCCCGGCATCGTCTGGTCTACGCCGCCGTCGATGGTATTGGCGAAAGCATTCACGCCTTTGCCCTGCAGACCCTGACGCCCGAGGAAGCCGAGGCGCGTGCCCAGAAACGGTCACCGCGACGCACGATTTCCCTGCACTCCTGAACCCTTGGCGATGGCAAAAAGCAGTTTCGTTCGCCATTTCCGCGAGTCCTCACCCTATATTCATCGCTTTCGCGGGCAGACCTTCGTCATCAACTTCGGCGGAGATGTCCTCGCCGACGGACATTTCTGGAACATCGCCCAAGACATTGCCCTGCTCAACAGTCTGGGTATCAATGTCGTCCTGGTGCATGGCGCGGGGCCACAGATCGATGCGGCGCTGGAGCGTGACGGACTGGGCTCGGAGCGCGTCGAGGGGCGGCGTATCACCACCGAAGCCATCATGGAGCGGTTGATCCCGGCGGTCGGCGGCGTGCGTCTGCAGGTCGAGGCCATACTTTCCGAGGGACGTCTCGATTCCCCCATGGCACATGCCGGCCTGCAGATCAGCGGCGGCAATTTTATCATTGCCCAGCCCATCGGCATTCTCAGCGGGGTCGATTATCAGCACACCGGCGAAGTTCGGCGTGTTGCCGTCGAGGCCATCAATCGCCACCTCGCCGATGACGAAGTGGTATTACTCTCGCCCATCGGTGTTTCTCCCACCGGTACTCTGTTCAACATCCGCGCAGAAGACATTGCCGTGGCCGCAGCAATCGATCTCAAGGCGGCAAAACTGATCTTCTATGCCGATTTCCCCGGCGTACTCGACGGTTCGGGAGAGTTGTTACGGCAGATTGTGCTCTCGGAGATTCCCGCCTTGCTGCAGGGCGAACTGCCAGAGGCCATCCGCGAGCACCTGTTGAGTGCGGAGAAGGTCTGCCGCGCGGGTGTCGAGCGCGTCCACATCATTCCGCGAACAGAGGATGGTGCCCTGCTGCGTGAGCTCTTCACCCGGGATGGCCTGGGTACCATGATCTCCCGCGATCCCTTCGAGCACCTGCGCCCGGCAAGCCGCTCCGATATCCCCGGCATCATGTCCCTGATCCGTCCGCTGGAAGACAGTGGTGTTCTGGTACGTCGTGGACGTGAGCGCCTGGAGCGCGAAGTAGAGCGTTTCACGGTCATGGAACGCGACGGCAAGGTCATCGGCTGCGTGGCGCTCTATCCCTACCCGGAACACGGGATGGCAGAGATCGCCTGCCTGGCGGTGGATGAACAATACCGGGAAGAAGGCCGCGGCGAACAGCTGCTCGATTACGGGATTGCCGAAGCAAAAAAACTGGGCTTGAGCGAAGTCTTTGTACTCAGCACGCAAAGCAGCCACTGGTTTTTGGAACGCGCCTTTCGCCGTGGCAACCTCAAAGAACTACCGGTACCCAAGCAGGCACTCTATAACTGGCAGCGGCGCAGCGGGATCTTCCTGCGCCGGCTGCGCGAGGCGTGACGCAGACGGACTACTCTTCCGCCTGCTCCACGATCATCTCCGCCTGCGCATCTACCGACGACGGGGTGCTACCTGCAGGTGCCGGTAGGACTTCCAACTCCCGGGGTCCGAAGGCATGGCGGCGCTGTACTTGCCATCATAGCGATACACTACCGAGCAGCGCTTGGCTACAAAACCGCCACGTTCCATTTCGCTGGGCTCCAAATCGAATTCCAGGACGATGTCGCGGCTGGGCAGATCGCCCACATCCAGCTCGCGCGGCAGATCGGAAATATGCACAAAAGCGGAACTGTAGGGCGAGTCTTCCTGGCGGGTATCCGTCACCCAGAGATGGCTGCTGAGCTCCCGTTGAAAACGAATGAAGCCAAAACCCCGCTCCGCCTCCCAGCGACTGCAGATACCTCGTACCCGCGAGCCGAACTCGCCCCACGCCACCTTACCATCGCCCCGCGCCGGCAGTAAGCCGGGAATGAGATAACCGGAATAGAAGGCATCGGCCTCGTGTTGCAAGTTTAGGGAAACATTGCGAAAGCCGAGAACTTCTACCCGACATCCGCGATTTTGCAGCGCACGCACCACCTGCAGAAAATCACCATCGCCGGTTACCAACAACACCTGATCGAGACGTTCCGACTGCAGCATGACATCGACGGCCAGATCCAGATCGGCATTGGCCTTGGCTACTGCGTTGCCTTCGTCATCGGTAAACCAGCGTACCGGCTTTTCGATGATCTTCCAGCCCAGATCCCGTACTGCCTGCTGATAGGCGCGAATGCGATCGCGATATTCGCTATCCACGCGGACACGCTGCCCATCGACGGCCATATAGGTGTTGAGACGGATGAGCTGCCCCGCCATGCGCCCATCGCCACGCGCGGCGAAGCGGCGCAGCACGTCGTAACGCATGGCATAGCCGCCGTTGTAGCGCACATTTTCGGCATCGACATACACGCCGACGCGTAAAGCTGCTGCAGTCAAATCAAGACTCCAGGATGGCGCCCATGGCGGCATTGGTCACCAGCTTGCGATAGCGGCGCAACCACGGCGACTTGAGGGGCTTTTCTAGCGGCACCCAGCTTTCCCGGCGCTTTTCCAGTTCGGCATCGCTGAGCTGCACGTGCAAGCTCCCGGCATCCAGGTCGAGTTCGATGATATCCCCATCCCGTAGCAGGCCAATGGGGCCACCCTCGGCAGCCTCCGGCGAGATATGGCCAATGCAGGCCCCCCGGGTGGCGCCGCTGAAGCGGCCATCGGTGATGAGCGCAACACTCTCTCCCAGACCCATGCCCATGATATTGGCCGTGGGCGTAAGCATTTCCGGCATCCCGGGGCCACCCTTCGGTCCCTCATAGCGAATTACCACTACTTGGCCTGGCTGCACTTCGCCGGCCAGGATCCCTTCTGCCGCTGTTTCCATGCTCTCGAAGATTTTTGCCGGCCCGGAAAATTTACGCATTGCCGGGATCACCGCGCCAATCTTGACGATTCCGCCCTGCGGCGCCAGGTTGCCGAAGACCGCCCGCAAGCCCCCGGTAGGCGAGATCGGCTCGGTGGCCAGATGAATGATCTTGCTGTCGCGCACCTGGGCACTCTCGACAATCTCCCGCAGACTCTTGCCGCTCACCGTGGGCTTGTCGAGATGCAATACCTCTGCATTACGTTTGTGTACTTCGTGCAGGATGGCCGGAATACCGCCAGCGCGACCAATGTCTTCGATATGCACACTGGAAAGCGCCGGCGATACTTTGGCCAAGTAGGCCACCTTCTGCGCCAATTCGTTGACCCGCGCCAGGGGGTAATCGATACCCGACTCCCGGGCGATGGCGAGGGTATGCAGCACCGTGTTGGTGGAGCCGCCCATGGCCATGTCCAGAATGAAGGCATTGTCGATGGCCTCGAAATCAACCAACTGCCGCATGGTCGGCCCACCGGCGGCCACCAGGGCCATCACCCGCGCCGCCGCCTCGCGCACCAGATCGCGTCGCTCGCTGGCCGTCGCCAGAACGGTGCCATTACCGGGCAAGGCGATACCCAACACCTCCATCAGACAATTCATGCTATTGGCGGTAAACATACCCGAGCAGGAACCACAGGTCGGGCAAGCCTTATCCTCGATCTCCTTCAGGCGCTGCTCGGTAATTTGGCCTCGCTTGAATTGTCCAACCGCCTCAAACGCCGTTACCAGATCGATGGGCGTCCCATCCTCCAGCTTGCCGGCCTCCATCGGTCCGCCGGAGACGAAGACCGTGGGAATGTCGCAGCGCAACGCACCCATGATCATACCAGGTACGATCTTGTCGCAATTGGGAATACAGACCAGTCCGTCGAGATGATGCGCCTGCACCACGGTTTCAATGGAATCAGCGATCAGTTCGCGACTCGGTAGCGAATAGCGCATTCCATCGTGCCCCATGATGATGCCGTCATCCACGCCAATGGTATTGAACTCGAAAGGGATTCCCCCGGCGGCACGGATCGCCTCCTTGACGATCCTGCCAAATTCCTGCAGGTGTACATGCCCCGGGATGATGTCGATATAAGAATTGGCGACGCCGATGAAGGGTTTATTCATATCGGCATCGGTAACTCCACAGGCTTTAAGCAAAGCGCGGTGAGGGGCCCGTTCAAAGCCCTTTTTGATTGTATCGGATCGCATCGGTCACCTCGAAAAATAGGGCCCCGTAGAGCCTTGCTGTGTTGATTGGAGCAGTATAGAACCCCAGGCAGGAAAGACCAAGGCAGATCCGGTAAAAGAAAGCATAGATCAGGAGCCGGAAGCCACGGTCCGCAAGCTCTGCACGTAGCGCTGCCAGAGATTCAGGACCACGGCCAGCAACACGGGCCCGAGAAAAATCCCCAAAAAGCCAAAGGCGATGATCCCCCCCAGTACCCCAAACATCACCAGCAGGAAGGGTAGATGCACGGCGGCGGAAATCACCCAGGGCCGGATCAGATTATCTACCCAGCTGACCACCAAAGCGCCCCACAAAAAGAGCCCGACACCCGCGTAGTAATGTCCCTGCCAGAGCAACCAGAGGCTCGCCGCGCCCCAGACTAGTGGTGTG